>URCV01000014.1 GCA_900546445.1 uncultured Bacteroidales bacterium
TTATGTCTGCTGTAGGTGCTGTTGCTGCATTTATTAGTGGGGTAGTTAAAGAGAATATTGATTTGTTGCGGCTTGGTGCGGATGATTACATTACAAAACCTTTCGATATGGAAGAAGTTCTCGCCAGAATTGAAAGCAACTTACGCCGGATTCAATTTCAAAACAGCACGCCGTCATCTTTGAAGTGCAATGATTTGGTTTTAGATTTAGACGGCAACAGAGCTATGCTACAAGGGGCGGAGTTACCTTTAACTGCGAAAGAATTTGCTATACTGGAATTGCTTATGAAATACCCGGACAAGATCTTCTCAAAGGCGAATTTGTTTCAAAGTGTTTGGAATACAGAGTATATCAGCGAGGACAACACCTTGAATGTCCATATTAGCAACTTGCGAAACAAGATGAAAGCCATTTGCCCGGATAAAGAGTTTATAGATACTGTGTGGGGCATTGGATACCGTTTGCATAAAGCCGAGGGGTAAGCTCTTGGCTTTATGCTTTTTTTATGGTTTCCAAATAGAAATTAAGAAATTCTTTATGATTTCCCCTTACACTAAAATGTAAAGGAGGATGACAACATGAGTTCTGTTATTTTGGAAGCACATGACTTAACAAAAGAATACCGGCACACAGTTGCCTTAGATCATATTGATTTGAAAATTGAAAAAGGGAAAATTTATGGCTTCATAGGCCAAAATGGAGCAGGAAAGACCACCTTTTTGAGATTGGTTACAGGATTAGCGTTTCCGACAAGCGGCACCTTATCGTTGTGGGGGAAAACCGTCGAAAAGGAATTGCAGGAACAGAGAAAGCGGATCGGTTGCATGATCGGCTTTGACCGCCGTTCAGGCTGACGGTGTGGTAGAACTGCCGCCAGTCGGTCGCGATCATGTTGGTGGCAACTTGGAACTGGGTGGCATTCTTGAATTCCCGCATGATCTCACGGCCGGAGAACCCGGCCTCCGGGCCGCAGGGATCCTCCACATAGGTGATGACGTCGTGCATCCCTTTGCACAGCTCCACCGCCTCGGCAAGGCTCCACGCCCCGTTGGGGTCGATGTTGATCCGTGCATCGGGGAACGCCTTTTTCAGCGCCCGGAGCGCGTCCATCTCCTCCTGCCCGGTCAGGACGCCGCCCTTGAGCTTGAAATTGCGGAAGCCGTATTTTTCCTGCACGGCCTGTGCTTCCTCCACGATCCGCTCCGGAGTCAGGATCTCCTCCCGCCGCAGGCGGAACCACGGGTCCGGGTTGCCGGATTCGTCCAGATACTGCATCTCCCCGGCGGGGGTCTCTGCCTTGTCGGAGACGTAGAAGAGGTAGCCCAGCATCTCCACCTCCCTGCGCTGCTGCCCCTCACCCAGAAGCTGGCACATGGGAACGCCCAGATACTGGCCTATCAGGTCCAGCATGGCGCACTCGATGGCCCATTCGCTCATAGACGCCCCTCCAGCTTCGACGCTCGGTGTAAGGAATACCCTCGCGTGAGCGGAAAAGCACGTTTCCGTTAGTCGGGCGGACATCGACTACGAGGTCGGTAAATCCTGCCTCCTTAGCCTTTATAATGTCACGCTCTATATTTTCTTTAGAATTGGCAAAGTCCGTGAAGTTAGCCGAAGCGTCGATCCAAATATAACGAGGCTTTGCCTGTTGGGTGCACGCAGCAAGTGATAGTATGGCCGCTGCCAGCATCGTCAGTTTTCTATTCATATCTTTTTTATTTGTTAAGTGCCTTGTCAATACCTTCCTTAGCATATTCCCACTGGTCCGCGAGCTTGAGGTGAATCATATCGAAAAGGAAATATCCGTCGCACGCATCGTAGCAAGCCTTTACGGAATTCACTATCGCCTGATTCTCCTCTTCCTGGGTGTACTGATTCTTTGAATCCCAGTTTCCTACGTCAGGACCACCGCATACCATAGGGCAGGCGTTTCCTATCTTATCCTTAGCCAAAGTGCAGAATCCCTGCATGGTCCATTCCCCACTACCATAGACTGCACCAGGCGAAGCATAAGCTCCGATGAGCATCTGGTCGCAATGGTCGGCATAGCCGTAATTCTTATAATTAGGAGTAGCCCACTTGCTGAAAGAAGCCGCAGTATTATAAGAAGGGCTCGCCCAGTTTACACCCACATCGTAGTACTGTGAATACCAGCCACCTACATACACTCCGAACTTCACGTCAGGATTTACCTCGTGCACGGCATTGGATGCCTTCTCCACGAAATCGTGGATGACCTTGGCACGAAACTCGAGGAAATTCTTATAGTACTTCGGAAGGGTCGTAAGTTTGTTCGCAGCCGTGTAATCCGCTCCTGCAGGCAGGATGTCATCGGGCCAGCGAAGGGAAAGAATGCCCATATAGTCCATAAACTGAGCCTTCGTCTCCTCTGAAAAGTCGGATTGAAGGCCGGCGTAACGGCATCTGTCGAGGAATATTCCATCGAGTCCTTCGTAAGCTGCCACTTCCTTAAGAAGAGCTATCAGATAGTCCTGAACCTCAGGATGGGCAGGATTGAAGAAAAGATCCTTTCCACTGTCGAGGGCATTCATAAGCCCGGATGACATATTATAGGTGGTAGCCCAGCTACGTTTCGACGGGTCTCTCATAAGAAGACCGGTTCCACCGAAAGAACGATTTCCGCCTATCATAGTATTCAAAGCTGCGTGTACGCGAAGTCCCAGCGAATGCCCTATTTCGATGAAGGCTGCCAGATAATCCCAGGTAGCCGTGCGTTTAACCTGTGTATAAGTGCCATTCACCCAAGCTCCCAAATATTCTACCGGATGTCCCACCTTAGTAGAAAAAAGGACGTCCCCCGTAGTAGGACGCACATCCACTACTATATCGGTAAAGCCCGTCTCCTTAGCCTTAGTGAGGTCTCGGCGAATATTATCCTTAGAATTGGCGAAATCAGGGAAGTTAGCCGCAGCGTCGACCCAAATGTAACGAGGCTTTTCGACCTTAGGCTTGTCAGGGTCACCATCCGGAGAAGGCCATTCCCATTCCGGAAGGTTATTCTTACCACTGTCTTCGCAAGCAGCGACACTGAAAAGTGCCGCTGCAAGCAAAAACAAATAACTTATTGATTTTCTCATATTTTACATATCCAGACAGTCGAACTGTACACAAACGAGCTGACCACCGGCGAAGAAGAAATAAGCGTACATATAATAGCCGTTATCCGATAGTCTCAGTGCCACATCACTGCATGCATTTCCGTTAGCCTGATTAATGTTACTCATAGAACCATAAATGCCGACTTCTGACTTCCATACGATATTATCCAGATTAGCGTCTCCCAGGTCGTAGAGATATATCATATCGTCCGCACCCCAAGTGAATGAGTTCACGGAGTTAGCTATCAAATAGCCTACGCCGTTAAAGTTTACGTAGTCCAGAGCATTACGTACCCAGTTCGAAGACGTATATGGGCTATGGCACTTATCCTTGTTAGTCGCACCGTCAATCCATATAGTACCGCGGTCCACATTAGCTGTTGTACCTCCGGTCAATTTAGCGTAAGAATTCACGAAGTAATCTGACTTAGGGTTAGAAGGGTCAGTAGCGACTACATCACAGTTGTAAACCCAACCACCGGCACTTACTGAGCTATTGATGGTAACGAGTTCAGGTTCTGTGTTCAAAACACCACCTGTCACAGTCCATCTGAGGAAATACCATCCGGCATCCTCGTAGCGAGGCATAGTGATGACTGCATCTTTGTCAAGCGAACCGATAACCGAGATGCCACGTCCGTAAGACTTGCCGCCTACGTTATAGCGAATGTACTCCGTAGGGGTACCGTTTATGCCCTTTATGCGATAGACTACGATTTCCTTAGAATCGAGGTTAGTCACGAGGATGTTATCCGACGAGTCGCCCGTAGCCTTGAAGTTACCGAGACTGCTCTTAAATGGAAGCTTGATGGTTCCTTCCTTAGCACCAGTCTTGCGATTAACCACCATCATATCCTCATTACGTGTATTCAGGACGATATAATCCTTAATAACGGCCATAGAGGTCATCATAAGAGGCGTAGCAGGTGCATAAGTATCGACGATCTTATTATTCCATAAAATCTTGCCGCTACCAGGGCGCATACCCTTTTCGAGGGTAGAAGGAAGCTGAACCTTAACGGTATACTCGGCAGTAGTCTTGCCGTCCTGAGCAGTTACGGTGAACTTCACGTCCTTACTATAGTCGCAAGCTACCTTAGTAGGATCAGTACCTGTAATGGTAGCACCGAAGGAGAGTTCCACCTCGGCAAGCTGCTTGGCAGGAGCCTCATCCTTAATGATGGAAATGACCTTAGTCGATTCGTTTACCACACCCACGAGATTCTCGTCGACGAGCTTGAATGCAGTGACGGCGCAAGCGTTGCTCTTACGAATCTCGCCGCGAACGATATAATCGGTTCTTTCTTTTTTCTGGTTGATGACGGTAATTATATTGTCCTGAGTCAAGTCCATAATAAGGATGGACGGCTCGATGAAGCAATTGTCATCGAGATTAGCTACGACCTTCACCTTCTTGAGGTCATCTTCGGTGAGGTTATATTTGGTGTTAGCCGGATAGGTGTAAGGGAAGACTATGGTAATCACGTGATTATCATAATCTATCTCCGACTTGAAGTGATTCTCCTCACTTGTATCATCTATAAATGAAGCGGTGATGCTGTTAATGGCCTTTGTAGCTTCAGCCTCCGACACCTTGAAATCGGGCTGCTGACACGAAGCCATAAAAAGAGCAGACAAAGCTACCGCAAAATATTTACTCAAGTGTTTCATAAATTATTATCTCCACTCTTCAAATTGTTCGTTAATAAGATTATTGTCTCTAAGCTCTGCGGTAGGGATACCGAGGTTATAGAGTTTCTCAGGGAACACGCGATCCTTAAGGTCGCACTCTTCGTAGTTGAAGGTGGTACCTGTAATTCTGAAAGCGTGGCAGCGGTAGTTGTTCAATCCTTCCGGATATTTCTTATGTGCGATTCTCCATCTACGAAGATCCCAGAACTGATGTCCTTCGTATGCGAGCTCAACCTTGCGCTCGTTACGGTAGTCCTTGAACCAAGCCTCTCCGGTAGTGCTCTTCGCAGGAAGATTTACGCGGGCGCGAACCTCGTTCATAGGAGCCTGATAGTCAGACTTCTTAAGCATATACGCAGCCTCAGCCTTGTTAAGAAGAACTTCGGCATAACGCATCTCTACCCAAGTCTGCGTACTCTTCACACCCTTAAGGTCAGTGTGTTTCTCGTCGATGAACTTGCGAAGGAAATAACCGGTAGTAGTCTTACCATAAGAATATGGAGCCGAGCCATATTTCATAAACTCACCATTTGTTCCGTTTACGGTACAATCCATAATCTTGTCACCGTCAGGGCCCCAAGTGCAGCCATTGTAGTAAATGGTAGCCTTGAAACGAGGTTCGAGGCTCTCGTAGTCAGGACGGGTCTTGACAGAGCCGTCATGATAGCCGCTCCAGTCGTACTTCGTACCATCGGCCTTCTCATAGCTTTCCACCATCTCCTGTGTAGGAGTTCCGAGAGCGCCATAGTCGTAGCCGAAGCACATAGGCACGTAATCTTGGTCAAATGTATGGGTAACACCGTTCTTGTTAAAGTCGAACTCTATGATGGACTCCTTATTATTACCCTTCCAAGACTGTGCATAATCACTTACCAAACCATATTTGTTAAGCTTGATGACAGAATCGGCAGCGTCATAGGCATCCTGCCAGCGACCTGCATAGAGCATGACGCGGGACATCATAGCCCAAGCACCACCCTTCGTGATTCGACCTCTTTCTGCTGCAGGCCAATCCACAGGCAAGTTCTTAGCTGCATAAAGCAGGTCTTCGTACATATCCTGCCAGAACTCATCCGGAGTAGAAAGGGCCTTGTCGTTTGACTTAGGCAATTCCTTATAGTAGATGATTCCCTTCGGATGACGCTTTGCCAACTGGAAATGCAAGAAAGCACGGAAGAAACGAGCCTGCGCTACGAAAAGTGTGTCTGTCTGTGCATCGAAGTGCGAGAATTTGGCTCTGGAGTTCAAGAATCCGTTTACACGGCGAACTTGGCCATAAGCATTACCCCAAACACCCCACAGACATCCGTCAGGAGTCACTGCGTCAGCATTTGTAACATAGTTGTTCGGATGTCCGGCCTTATTACCGAGTGCTTCCGAACCATATTTGAGCTCATCGGTAAGGCTCTCGGTCATACTTCCACCGAACTGTGCTTCACCGAATTGGCCATACTTATAAAGATAAGTGTAGAATCCGTTAAGATAGTAATTGGCAGACTCCTTAGTTTCCCAAATGGCTGCCTCCGAGAGGGTCGATGAATCCGTAGTGCCATCAAGCCATTTGTTGCAGGATACAAGAGCTGCGATAGATGCTAAAATTAATATTGATTTTTTCATAACTCTTTCTCCTTTTAGAATGTAAGTTTAACGCCTAACTGATATACTTTCTGCTGAGGATAGTAACCGTTGTTCACGCCCGGCTGTTCAGGATCGACGTGATACTTGTTCAATCCACTGAAAGTAAGAAGATTCGAACCCTGAAGGTAGAATCTAAGAGAAGACATTCCCATAGCCTTCGTAACCTTAGCAGGGAGGGTGTATCCGAACTGAAGTGACTTCAGACGAAGGTAGCTACCGTCTCTGTACCAGAATGTAGATGAGAATGCGTTATTAGAGCTGACTGTAGTAATGGTTGGACGAGGGAACTCTCCGTTAGGATTGTCCGGTCTCCAAGAATTCTCGAGAAGGAATGCAGGTGAGTTACCGCCGTGATAGAATGGCTTGGTGAGGAAGGTGTTATCCATAATACCCTCTGAACCTGTAGCCGTGTACTGTCCCGTAAGGGAAACCGTACGTCCGGTAGCACCCTGCCAAAGCATATCGATATCGAAGCCCTTCCAGTTAGCATAGAGGTTCAACGAACCCTGAATGCGTGGATAGGCACTTGCTGCTACATAACCCATATCCTGAGCGTATGTAATCTGTCCGTCACCGTTACGGTCTATATACTTGATGTAACCAGGGACTACAGCCTTGTCCGACATAACTGCACTGTTGCGAATTTCAGACTCATTCTGGAAGAGACCATCTGCCATATAACCATAGAGAGAGCCGACTTCCTTACCTGTAAGCTTCTGGTATTCAGGAGCGTTAGGTGAATCACCGGCGTAGTAGAGCCATCTGCGGTAAGCATAAGTGAATGTCATCTTCGCACCATAGTTCAAAGAACCGATGTAGTTATCGTGCCTGATGGTGAAGTCGAAACCGCGATAGTCTTTCTTATTATCGTTTCCGTAAGAGAAATAGTATCCACCACGAGATGGAGAGTAAGAACCCGTAACTCCTGAGAGGATGTCGTACTCGTACTTATAGTAAACGTCGAATTCCAATCCGAGAAGTCCGTTCCAAGCCTCGAAGTCCACACCGACGTCGTAGCTGTTCATCTTAGCCCAAGTAAGGTTAGGGTTACCGATAACGGAAGCGAAAACCATTCCCTGATTAACACCGCCTAACACGAGAGCGTTGTTTGAAAGTCCGAAGAGGTCGACATAGTTAGTAGACTGAAGTCCGTTGGAAGTAGCTGACTTACCGGCGCTGGCACGGAGTTTCAACTCGTTAATCCAAGAAGCGTCGAACCAGTCTTCCTTATGCATATTCCATCCTAAAGACACGCCCGGAAGAACGACCCAGCGAGCACCTGCCTTGTTAGAGAAGATGTAAGAACCGTCGTAACGGCAAGTAGCCTCGAGAAGGTACTTCGAATCGTAAGCGTAGTTCACACGACCTGCGAATCCGGCAGCACGTGAGTGTGAAGACGATCCTGATACTTTAGGCATCATCTCGGAACCTACGCCCGTCTTGTTAGTAACCTTGCTCAACTCTGCGAGGTTAAGGAAGTCGAGACCATATCCGGTAGCGCCTATAGTGTGGCTCTTTACCTCTCTGGTTTCCACCAAAGCCAAAGCCTTGATCGTGTGCTTACCAAATTCTCTTTCGTAGTTTGCACTCAAGTTAGTGGTAATGGCGTAGTTATAATAAGCCGACTCGGAAAGTGTGATGTTGTTGCCACGAGCATCGTTAGAGACTGCATAAGAAAGGTCGGTAACACCAGCCGTAGGAAGAGTGAGCACTGCCGTACGATAAGGAGTAGCCAAACTTCTGGTATTCTGGAACATCATATCGTATGAACCCATAGCCTTGAGGTAAAGTCCCTTAATGAAAGGCACATCGTAGCGAAGGGCTGCATTTGTCTGAAGATATGTGTTTCTCACATTATTGTTACCTGTCTCGGTAGCTGCGGACAGAGGGTTGACCCAAGAAGAGTTCGTACGAGTGGAAACAGGATAGCTTACGCCGTTAACCTCGTAGTACTTAGGTACGAAAGGAAGTGCACGGACAGCCTGCTGAGGGATATTGTTCCAGTCGTTAGGGTTAGCCGAGAAACCAGGCCGGTTCCTGACCTCGAGACGACCTGCGAGATTCATCTCGAATGAGAGGAAGTCGTTAATCTTAGTATCGACGTTAGAACGGATGTTATAACGTTTGTAATTGAAGTTCTCTACGTTACCATTCTGATCGAAGAATCCGATGGAGGTGAAGAACTTGGACTTGTCGTTACCGCCGCTGACGCTGACAGAGTGATGCTGGGTGGTACCCACTCCGAAAGTCTCCTTATACCAATTAGTGTTTCCCCAGCCGTGGCTGCCTTCCTCCATCCACTGAAGATGCTCCTTAGTGAAGATAGGAGTAAATTCCTTACCTATGGCCAAGCAATCGAGCTCGGTTACCTTATTATACCAGTAAGCATAAGAAGGGCCGTCGAGCATTTCAAGCATATCGGTATTCTTGCTGATACCATACTCGCCATTATAGCTGATGCGGGTCTTCTGCGCATCACCTCTCTTAGTGGTAACCAGAATGACCGCAGTAGCATCGAGACCATAGATGGAAGCGGATGTCGCATCCTTAAGGACTGAGATGCTCTCGATTTCGTTAGGGTCGATTTCGTTAAGGTCACGCTTTACACCGTCGACCACGCAAACTGCGCCCTGACCACGTACGAGAATGGAAGCTGCATCGCTACCAGGCTGACCGCTCTGCTGGAGAGCAACCACACCGGCTACGCGGGTACCCACCATAGAAGACACACCCACTGCAGGCGACTTCAAGAGTTCGGCACCCTTCACTGAGCTTACGGCATTGGTCAAATTAACCTTAGACTGTGTACCATAACCGACTACGATGGCATCGTCAAGAGCCATGGCGTCGTCTAAAAGTGTCACGTTGATCTTCGTGCGGGTTCCGACCTGTTCCTTAGCGGTTTTCATTCCGAGGAAGGCGAACTCCAATACGTCCGTTTCCTGACATTCGATGGAATAGAGACCGTCATAGTCGGTCATAACACCGGTCTGAGTTCTGGATATAACCACAGAAGCTCCAGGAATAGGTTCTCCCGAACCATCCACGACCTTACCGCGCACCAAATGTTGAGCATTAGCCGATAGGCCAAAACAGGTCAACAAGATAGTAGCAACGACTAAAAATCTTGATTTCATAAAGTTGGTTAAAAAAATTTAAAATTTGTTAATGTTATTAAACAATATTGCTACAAATATAATATTTCTATTCGGTTTTTTGTTAAATTTGCGAAAATAAAAGGTAATACTAGAACATATCATATGACAAATCGTAGATCATTTCTAAAAACTGCCGCTGTAGCTACTACTGCAGCCGCTTGCGCTCCGCTTCTATCCGGCTGTTCGGAGAAAAAAGTATTCACCGGAACATCCGCTGACGGACTCATCGTCCCTAAGGGAAACGCCCTTCGCATCACGGGTACATTCCTCGACGAGATCTCCCACGACATCCCGCACCAGAACTGGGGTCCTAAAGAGTGGGAAATCGACTTCCAGAATATGAAAGCCATAGGAATCGACACCGTAATTATGATTAGAAGCGGCTACAGGAAATTCATTACCTGGCCAAGCAAATACCTTCTCAACAAGGGTTGCTATATGCCTTCGATGGACCTTCTGGAGCTATTCCTCACGCTGGCAGACAAATACGACATGAAGTTCTACTTCGGACTCTACGACACCGGAAAGTACTGGGACACAGGCGACATGCGCGCAGAGATGGAAGCTAACAAATTCGTCATCGACGAAGTGTGGGAGAACTACGGACACCACAAGAGTTTCCAGGGCTGGTACATCTCCACAGAGATCTCACGGGCCACGAAGGGTGCAGTAGAATGTTTCTACACTATGGGCAAGATGTGCAAGGACATCTCCAACAACCTCCCTACGTTCATCTCGCCGTGGATCGACGGAAAGAAAGCCGTATCCGCTGCAGGCGGCACGCTTACTAAGGAAGACGCTGTGTCAGTACAGAAACACGAAGAGGAGTGGAATGAAATCTTTTCAGGCATCCACGAGGTAGTGGACGCTTGCGCATTCCAGGACGGGCACATAGACTACGATGAGCTCGATGCATTCTTCTCGGTAAACAAGAAGCTCGCAGACCGCTACGGAATGCAGTGCTGGACTAACGCCGAGTCATTTGACAGGGATATGCCTATAAAGTTCTTCCCTATCAAGTTCGACAAACTCCGTATGAAGCTCGAGGCTGCCGCACGCTGCGGATACGACAAGGCCATCACCTTCGAATTCAGCCACTTTATGAGCCCTCAGTCTGCTTACCTACAGGCAGGACACCTCTACGATCGCTACAAAGATTACTTTAACATCAAATAATAATGGCAAACACTAAAAAGACAAGCGGTTACGTGATCTTCATGGCCATAGTTGCCGCCATAGGAGGAATCCTCTTCGGTTACGACACCGCAGTTATCTCAGGGACTACGGAATTGGTTAAAGGCCAATTCCATCTCACAGACTTTAGGGAAGGATGGTATGTAGGGTGCGCCCTCATAGGCTCCATCTGCGGCGTATTGGTCGCAGGGTCTCTCAGCGACTATCTCGGACGCAAGCTCACGATGCTCATTTCGGCGGCATTGTTCAGCATTTCGGCGATAGGTTGCGCTGTCTGTGCAGACTTCAACGCCCTGGTAGCATTCAGAATCATAGGCGGCGTGGGTATCGGTATCGTATCCATCGTTTCCCCTATCTATATCTCGGAAGTATCTCCGGCTAAAATCAGAGGCACCCTCGTGTCGCTGTACCAATTGGCCGTAACGGTAGGATTCCTGCTGGCATACCTGATTAACTGGGTTATCGACTGCCAGCTCGACCCTTCTTTCGTGGCAAGCGCAGACATCTCTTTGTGGGACAAGATGTTCCAGGCAGAGGCTTGGCGCGGAATGCTCGGTAGCGAGACCTTCCCGGCACTGCTCTTCTTCTTCATCATCTTCTTCATCCCTGAGAGTCCTAAGTGGCTCATCGTCAAGGGACGACTTCCTAAGGCTACGGCAGTTCTCTCGAAAATCTATAACGACACCACCGAGATTCAGAACGAAATCGACGTCACCAGAGAGTCCATGGCCGGTTCTGACAACGGTTCTTGGAAGGATTTGCTCAAACCGGGCATCCTCATCGCCGTGCTCGCCGGAAGCGCCATCGCCATCTTGGGCCAATTTATGGGCGTTAATGCCGTGCTTTACTACGGACCGAAAATCTTCAGCCAGGCCGGATTCGACAACCCTATGTTCTCGACCGTGCTCGTGGGATTGGTTAATATGGTCACCACCATACTGGCAGTCTTCATCATCGACAAGGTGGGACGTAAACAGCTCATCTACTGGGGAGTAAGCGGAATGATCATATGCCTCATAGCGATAGGAATCTACTTCGCCACAGGCCCTGCGTTGGGACTAGGGAACGCCTTTATGCTGTTCTTCTTCCTCGCTTATGTATTCTGCTGTGCGATATCCATCTCTGCAGTAGTATTCGTGCTGCTTTCCGAGATGTATCCTAATAGCGTGAGAGGACGCGCGATGTCCATCGCTGGATTCGCTTTGTGGATCGGCACCTATCTCATAGGCCAATTAACCCCTGTCCTTCTGGGCTGGAGCCAGGCCGGAACATTCTTCATCTTCGCAGTGATGTGCATCCCTTATATGCTCATTATGTGGAAAGTCATTCCTGAGACCACAGGAAAGACCCTTGAAGAAATCGAGCAGTACTGGAACAGCAAGGGAAAGACCAGAAAAATTAAATAATAATGAACAAACGCATAGTTTCTATAGATATTCTGCGCGGAGTCACCATCTTCCTGATGGTGCTCAGCGCGAACATCGCTTGGAATTCTGGACTTCCGGCGTGGATGTTCCACTGCCAAGTTCCACCTCCTGACTTTGTTTTCAACCCTGATGTAAAGGGAATTACCTGGGTAGACCTGGTATTCCCGTTCTTCATCTTCACCATGGGAGCATCCATGCCATTCTCCCTCGGCGGAAAACTGCGTAAGGGAATAAGCGTGGGCAGGATATCCTTAGACATAGTCAAGCGTTGGATAATCCTCGCTGCCTTCGGACTCGTGCTCGGCAATGCCAATGCCATCTTCTCCTACGAAGAGCCATTGAAGGTACTGACCAGATTCGGAATCTGGATTGGCCTGTTCCTCGCACTGTGGCGCATTCCTCAGAGGGGAAAGGTGAAGCCGTGGATGATAAACTTGGCCGGAGCGCTGGTAGTCGTCGCACTGCTTGCAGTAATCAAATTCGGGTTCGGGGCCAAATTGGCATTCAGCCAGAACAATATCATCATTATGATTCTCTCGCTGCTGGCGCTGCTGGGAGGATTCATCTGGCTGCTGACTAAGGAAAAGCCGTGGCTTAGGCTGCTGATATTCATAGTGGCGTGCGTGGCGAAGGAATTGGCCTGGCATACGGATGTGCTCAAATGGGCCACTCTGCCGGCAGGAATCACTTGGCTGCTGAACTGGAGATATGCCCAATACCTGGTAATCACACTGATAGGTATGAGCGTGGGCGACATCCTGATGCGTGCCAATGTGCGCAGGGAGGCGGTTTGCATAGACCCGCAGAAGGTCTCTACGCTGATTTCCGCGCTGCTTTGTCTGGTTATAGTGCCGGTGATGCTGTGGGCTTTCTATAGCAGACACATCCAAGCAGGCATGATCATCGCCATAGCATTCGCGATAATCCAGATTTTCCTGACCAGAGACTGTGCCAATTCACCTAAGAACCTCATAGCCCGTATGGGTTACCTGCTGCTGGTTTTGGGATTGTTGTTCGACCCTATCGACGGAGGCATCACGAAAGACCATTGCAATCTTTCGTACCTGCTGTCTACAGGAGGACTTGCCTGTCTGTTAATCAGTTTCCTTTTATGGTGCGAGGGTGCACTCGCCATAATCGGAGGCAAGATGGGACACGGGTTCGCTCTGGTAGGACAGAATCCGATGCTGGCATATACGCTTTCGGGACTGGTACTGAATCCTATTTTCTATATGATAGGACTCGGAGCGGTCGTGGATTCGGCCAGCGCGGGAAATCCTTTTATGGGACTCGTGAGAGGACTTATAATCACGCTTGCGATGATGGCAGTGACCTGCTTATTCAGCAAGCACAAAATTTATTGGAGAAGTTAAATTATGAATAAAGGCTTAGTATACATTTTTCTCGCTTCGGTGGCGCTTTGGGGATGCTCCGTAAGCAAACCTCAGCCAGTAGAGCAGGCAGGCCCGACGATTATCACGGGTAGCGTGCGCGATGAAGCAGGGAAGGCGCTTGAAGGAGTGGTAGTGTCGGACGGAGTATGCGTCGTGAAGACTGACGAGAAAGGACAGTTCGAAATGCCTTACGACAGGGCTTCGGGACGTTTCGTCTTCGTGAGCACCCCTTCGGGCTACAGAAACTCTTCCTTTAGGGGCAAGACATGTTATTATCAGGACCTTACCGCAGACAAGAAGATTTACGACTTCACCGTCGTAAAAAACGAAAAGGACGATAATTTCAACCATCCCATCGTATTCGCCGACCCTCAGATTTCGGATACGCTCGACCTGGTGCCATTCGCGGCGCGCGTGGACGATATGAAAGAGCACGTGAAGAGCTTGGAAAACGACGGAGCGTACAGCTTCGCCATCTGCCTGGGAGACATAGTAGGATGGCAGCACCCTCTCTACCCTCGCATCACCGACAAGCTCAGCGAAGTGGGAATAGATATGCGCTTCGTGATGGGTAATCACGATATGACCAATTGGGGACGCTCGTACGAGACCTCGTTCAGGGAGTTTGAGAAATTCTATGGTCCTGCATACTACTCGTTTAACGTAGGAAAGACCCACTACGTGGTCCTCGACGACAACTTCTACGTGGGAAGGGATTACTTCTACATAGGCTACATAGACGAGACTCAGCTGAGCTGGCTCGAAAAAGACCTCGCCACAGTGCCTAAGGACCACAAGCTCGTGCTTTGTATGCACATCCCGACTACCCAGAGTAAGGAAGACAGAGACCGCTTTATGTATGACATAATAGGAGACAACCTCTGTAACAAGCCGGGATTCTATCAGATGATAAGCGACTACGACGCCCTGATTCTCTCGGGACACATGCACACTAACACTAATAACATCATCGGCAGCAAGAAAGGCCCTGAAGCGCTTATGGAGCACAATATCGGAGGCTTCTGCGGATGCTGGTGGTGCGGAACCGTGTGTGTGGACGGATGTCCTCCGGGATATAAGGTTTACACGTTCAGGGACACTAACGTAGAGTGGTATTACAAGGGCTGCGGCTATGGTCCGGACTACCAGGGAAAGATTTATCTCGACCACGAAGACTATCCGGGATGGGCAGTGGCTCACGTGTGGGACTACGACGACGCTTGGAAGGTGGAATACTGGGAAGACGGAGTGAAGATCTGCGATATGGAGCGCTTTTCCGGAAAGGACCCTGTGGCCAAGGCTGAATTTGCAGACCCTAGCCAATACAAAATCTCGTGGGTGGCCTGCTGGCCGACACCTAACCTATTCAAGGCTAAGTTCAATCCGGATGCCGAAAAACACGAGGTTAGAATCATCGACAGGTTCGGCCGCATACACATCATAGGTGATTGAAACGTTTATTTCTCATATTGTTGATTGTGCTTTGTGCCGGGGTCTATTCTCCGGCACAAGACATCGATACGCCGGAAGAAGAGTATTTCGATGAATTGCCGGCTGCTACGGTAAGTGCAAAGCGCAAGAAAAAGATTAAGAAATACGGCAAGGAATGGCGTGAGAAATACCGTCTAATCTATAATTTCAACCGCGTGTACCCCTACGCGCTCGTAGGTCGAAAGATGATGGCGCAAGTGGACAGTACGATAGCGGCGGACGGACTGGACAAAAGAAATCGCGACCGCTACATAAAGAACGTGGAAAAGGAGCTTTTCAAGCTCTTCGAACAAGACATAAGGCATACCACCATAAGTCAGGGATTCCTGCTCACAAGACTCGTGGACAGGGAATGCGGTATGACCGTCTATGACATAATCTATAACTATGAAGGAGGCTTTTCCGCCGGATTCTGGAATCTAGTAGGTAAGGTATTCGACCAGGACCTTAAGGCGCACTACGACCCTACGGGCGAAGACGCGAAAACCGAAGAATTGGTCAAAATCTGGGAAAGTGGAGAGCAGGAATGGGCTAATTTCTACTATCAAGTCTTCTGGGAAGACCCTCCGAAGACCATCATAAAGACCGACAAGTTGTCTACTAAATCGTTTATAAGGTAAAATGGGGAGTTCCTCCCTCTAACCAGTCTTTCAGAATTATCAAACGGGCTCCGCCAGGAAGCGTCTCATCCACGGCGCAGTGATAGTGTCCGAAGATGAAGAGCTCTATCGAAGGGTCCTGGGACGCAGCATATTTATAGATGCGCTCACTCTCTCCCTTCCATTCATAAGGCGTATGCGTGTACCTGTTCGACTTGGACCAGCGCGTGGCTATCGAGAATGCGAGCCTAGGATGCAGCAGGGAAAAGAGGAATTGGCAGAAACGAGAATGAAAGATGGCAAGCATAAGCTTGTAGGACCACTTGGCCCCTCCTAGCCCATCGCCGTGTCCCATCATCACCTTACGGCCGTCCAATTCCATCACCACAGGCTGATTGTGAATCACATGAATGCCGAGCTTCTCGAAAAAGTGAAATGTCCAGATGTCGTGATTACCGGGGAAGAAATAGACCTGGCTTCCCGCGTCCATAATGTTTATCAACTCTGCGAGCACCCTTATGCCCTCTTTCGGGATAACATCCTTATACTCATACCAGAAATCCCAAATGTCTCCCAGCAGGAACAGCTTATCCTCCGAAGTCCAAGAAATGGATTTCAGCCAATTCACGAATCTATCCTCCCTTTCCTGAGGATTCGAGCCTTTCAAGCCTAAATGGACATCGGAAGCGAAATAAATCATCCTATAATGGTTTTAGCTATTATGACTGCCAATCCTACCACAGCGCAGTAAAATGCGAACCACTTCAGGCTAGCCTTCTTGACGAGGGCTATCATCACCTTGCACGCGAACATTCCAGAGACGAATGCGGCCACAAAGCCCAGAACCAAAGGCAACGCCCCTACGGTAGAAGCAGTCAATTCGCCTCCCACCACATTCAGGAAAGTCTCGCCGAGAATAGGAATAATCACCATAAGGAAGGAGAACTGCGCCACTACGTCGCGCTTCACGCCTACCAGAAGTCCGGTCGAGATGGTGGTTCCACTTCGGGAAAGACCGGGAATCACGGCTATTGCCTGACCCAGGCCTATTACGAATGCCTGCCAGAAGGATATGCCATTACGATATGTATTAGGCTTATACAGCGGACTCATCGTGATCTTGTCGGAGAAATAGAGCAAGACGGCCGTTACCAGCAAGGCTCCTCCTACTACGTAAAGAGAGGAGAAGAGCATCTCCACCTGGTCCTTGAAGAACATGCCCACGATGAATATAGGAATGAGAGAGATGAGAATCTTCAGGACATAATCCATCTCGTCGTTATTCTTAAACTTGAAAAAGCCGCACAGGAGCTTTCCGATCTGCTTTCTGAACACTATGATGGTGGCCAATACCGTAGCAGCGTGAACCGCCACTTCAAACACCAGGTCCTGCGAGGCCTCCACGCCCAGAAGTTCCTTTGCGATAGTCAGATGACCACTACTGCTCACCGGCAGGAACTCGGTCAATCCCTGCACCAAACCTAAAATAATCGATTGCCACCAATTCATTTCTTTTTCTCTTTAGGAAGTCTTATGATAGATACCACGATAGTTACGATTCCGGCTATGAGAAGGAGCGGTGCCAGCACGATTCGTCTGAAACTGAACATATCGTAATTGAACACCTGAGGGTCGGTCACTCCGCCTCCGCTCATAAGAATATAGCCTAATACCATCAAGCCCAATCCGGCCAGCATTACATACAGGCCTTTCTTGTCCATAGGCATCTTGTCTTCGATCTTTTTATCCATATAATTCGTCTTTATCCAATCTAATCACCTTTCCCATCACGATTCGCGCGCATAGCAGGCACAGCAGCACGCCCAACAGCACGAGCGAAACGCCGACTATGGCCAAATTGGCCGGAAGGAACAATTCGAATATCTGCGGGAACAGGCTTTTGTGCACATAGGCCAATCCTGCCGCCAGCACCAGGCACGCCACTAGGCCGGATACAGCGCCCATCCCGGCATAACGAACAAGGAACGGTCTGGCTATGAAGTGGTTACCCGCGCCGACAAGCTGCATCGCGTGAATGCTGAAACGCGAAGAGTAGATGCTCAATCGAACGGTATTCGAAATCAACACGCTGGAGATGAAGGTGAGAAGAATTATGAGCACGCCCAAAATCACGCCCACCTGGGTCATCGCATCGCCTATGGTCTGTACCATCGCGGCTTGGGTAGAAGCAGACTCTATGTAAGGGTAATCCACTATCTTGTCGAGAATTACGTCCAGAGAATCGGCCTGATAGTACTTCGAGTAGACCATCACTTCTATGGAGCTGGGAACGGGCGAGGTCACGAAGACGTCGGCGAAGTCCTTTCCGAGCATATCCACGAGTTCCTGAGTGCCCTGCTCTACACTTATATAGCGAGTTTCCTTTACGAACGGTTCCTTTTCCAGAGCGCGCTGAACCTCCACGGCCTTGACTGCCGGAGTTCCCTTTTTAAGGAAGGCAGTGATCTGGATGTTCTCCTTAAAATAATCTACTATGCTGCTTGCGTTTATGGCTATGGTAGCTGCCAATCCCACAAGCAGGAGTACAAAACTGATGCTTATGACAGAGGAGAGAGACCCTCCCACTATCCTCTTTTTAAGAATATTATTTTTCTTACGGCTCATTTCAAATGGCGAATTTAGGAAAAATTTTCGTATCTTTGAGCCAAATGGAGAATTCTGTAAAAAAAGTACTGTTCGTCTGTTCGGAGATATATCCATATCTTCCTGAAAGCGAAATCGCGACAATAGGTCGTTATCTGCCGCAGGGCACCCAGGAGAGGAAACGAGAAATCCGCTCCTTCATGCCGAGGTACGGATGCATAAACGAAAGAAAGAATCAGCTCCACGAGGTGATTCGTCTTTCCGGTATGAATATGGTAATCAGCGACATAGACAGGCCGCTCATCATCAAGGTAGCTTCCATAGCAGCTGCTCACACCCAGGTTTACTTTATAGATAACGAGGACTACTTCAAGCGCAAGCAGCTTGAGAGGGACGATAAGGGAGTTTTTTTCGAGGATAATGACGAGAGAGCCATCTTCTTCGCACGCGGAGTGTTGGAGACGGTAAAGAAACTGAGATGGGCTCCGGACGTGATTCACTGTCACGGATGGATCTCACATCTACTTCCCGTATATTTGAAGAAAGCGTATAAAGACGACCCTATCTTCACTAACAGTAAAGTGGTTATCTCTTTCTACAACAATGTGCCTAATGAGACCTTCGACGAGAATTTCATAGAGAAGGCCATGTTCGGCGGAGTCGGCGAGAAGGAGCTCAACCTTCTCAAGGAGCCCAATGGCATAAATCTTGCCAAACTTGCTGCCAAATATGCCGACGGAGCCATTATGGTAGGTGACGGAATACCTTCATCGCTTGTAAGTTACTGTCGCGATCGCGGACTCTCAGTACTGAAGAGCAAATCCAAAAGCATATCGGACGGAAGTTACATAGAAGAGTATAACGCCTTTTACGATCAGTTGTAAGGATGAATTTTAAAGGAAAATTGATTGCGCTCGGGGCACTGGCATCGGCTTGTCTGTCCTGTGTAGAGATAAATAACGAAATAGGCGGAAATTTCATCCCGGAAGACAGTCGCTATGACATCTTCTCCGCGGAGATTCCGCTGGACGAGATAGAGATGAGGATGGCCGACAGCCTTTCCGGATTTTCCAATTCCCACATTACCATAGGTGCCACGAAAGATGACACCTTCGGCTTGTGCAAGAGGGAGTGTGCACTTACGCTAGTGCCTCTCTATGACTCTCTTAATTTCGGTAAGGTTCAGAAGGTTAATCACTTCACCATGACGGCAGCCTTCGATACCACTTCGGTTTCCATCGAAGGGAACGAGCGCATCCTGCAGAGAGTCTACGTTAACGAACTCGAAAGCGGAATAGATTACAAGAAGCTCATAGACGCTAACGACAGGGCCGGGCTAGTAAAGCATAAGAGCGAAAGCGTGGTGAAGGGTACGCCTATCATCGACGGAAAGACCGCCCTCACCCTTAATTTCACGGACGACTTCGCATGGAAGCTGATAAACGGGACTAACGGGCTGAAACTCTCTAAGGAGATGGATGCCTACTTCAAGGCTTTCCCGGGAATCTACATCTATACCGACACTCCTGCATCGAACGGAGGAAGAATAAACACTTTCGACGTCCAGATGAATTACAACAAGACTTCTTACTATCTGGAGAGTAATTACGGAGAGCTGAGCGTAAACTCCATCTTCGACGAGAAAAAAGGTCCTGTGGACACGACATTCTTCTTCTATTATGGTGCGGTTGAGTTCACGCAGCTTGACTCTCTGATTACCAAATACTCTAACGGAACATTCCCGCAGTATGCCATTAATCTCACCAAGCACGAGTCAAGAAGATTGGCAGGAAAGGCTACGGACAAGGTTTTGGTAGAAGGTGGTGCCGGGCTGAAGCCGGTAATTTCGGCAGAGACGCTCAGAAAGCTCACCATACGCACGATTCAGGATACGCTTACCGCACACAACAGGCCAAGTGCCGATTACTCGAAAGTTGTCATAAACAAGGCAAGCGTGGTGCTGCCATTCGCTATGGACACGGACTACAAGGAGCTGGACAATCACTTCCCGCCGCGTCTAAGCCCGACTTGCAGAATCTGGACGAAGGAGTCTTCATCTTATATGGGGCTTACGGATTCCAGTATGGAAAAGGAGAATAAGGGCGACATTAACAGAAGCACCTGCATCTATTCTCCGGATATCACATATCACCTTCAGCAGGTCATTCTTAAAGACGAGAACGACGAAGGATTCAAGACCGGTAACTATGACATCTGGATGCTGCTTATGAGCATACAGGAGACTACCACGTCGAATAGCAGCAGTTCTTCGGGCGATATGAGCGAATACTTGCAGTATCTTGCCTACCAGAACTACTATAACAGCATGTATGGCGGAGGAAGCTACGGATATGGCAGCGGAAGCTATTACAGTAACTACTATAGTTATATGCTGGCGGCGATGTACGCGAGCGGAAACCAGACGAGCACCACGAAGTCCTATAACCTCGATAAGGACAGTTACTTCAAGGCTACGCTCTGCGGTCCGACCAGTACGGACAGAAAGCCGAGCATCAAGCTGGTATTCTCACTTCCTAAAGAATAGACGGGCCGGAAAGCCCATACGAAATAAGAGGTCGCCATCTTCAAATCGGATAGCGGCCTCTTTAACTCTATAATAGGTTAACTATTATTTGCTTGCACCTAATTTTTCTGCGACTTTGTCAACAGCATCCTTTACTGTAGAAATATTAGCTGTCTCTTCATCCGGAATCTTGATACCAAATACCTTTTCAAATTCCATAAGAAGCTCTACTGTGTCGAGAGAATCGGCGCCAAGGTCATTTGTAAAGTTAGCGGTTTCTGTAACCTCTGAAGGCTCCACACCGAGTTTGTCCACGATGATGTCCTGTACTTTCTTTACGATTTCTGCGTACTCCATTTTTTGATTAAGATTTAAGTTTTATAAATAATTACTCTTTCTCAATTTTATCTGACAAATATAGTCAAATTTATTTATTCTGCCAAACGGCCTAATATAGGCCCGATTAATGACTATCCCGCACTGTACCTACATTTAGGTATTGGCGTTTTTAGCGGCATTTTTTATATTTGCAGTTTCTCCTGCTTCTGGAGCATTCTCGAACTCTTTCAGCAGCGCGAGCGTGTCCGCAAAGGCTGGTTCCCCAAAAAGCCGAAGAAATAAGCAGGTTACTACTATAAAAACCTGTACTTGAGATTCAATGGCTCTAGGTTATATTCTTCACAACAGTCTAGGAACTCTTGTTTAGATAAAGGGCCCTTAATCTTATTCTTTCTTTTTACTATAACCCAATATAACTCCGCATTTTTATCCAGCCCGGGATTACCCTTTGCGATGATATACTTATCTCCATACTCTACCGCCTTAATATCCACATCCTTCGGGGTTCTAAACCCGTTAATCCTATTTCGAACATATCCCGATTCATAATCATAAATTATTCGATTTGTCATCGTATCTTCAAACAACCCTATTGCTTCGTGAGTGAATTCTATACATTCCGACACATCTCCTACAAAATAATATCCATCACCAAGTGCAACCTTATCAGTATACTTCACCAATGAGCTGACTTCACAAGAGAAGACAACTACGAGAAACGCCACAAAACTCCCCTGCAAACATCTCTGAACGCATTTCTTTCGAGTAATTCTGTATATCACCGACGATATAATAACCACTACGGCCAATACTATTTCGACATTCTGAAACATAGCTTATCAATCATAATTGTGCTTCACGCTTCCAATACTCATTTGACTTATTAACTACAATCGGAACGATCCCGTACGATGCACAAGTAGATACAAACCCTTCATCGTCCATAGGGCCTATGAATTCGTCATTGGCTTTAATTACTATGAAATATAAACCATCTCCGACCACATTCACACCCTCATACTTTCTACCCCTTGCCAAGATGTAATCATCATTATACTCCACGATATAAAACATTATATTTTCCGGAGTACGCAGTTCGCCCTTTTGAATATAACCAGTATGCCCTTTTTGAAAAAAACCTACGACATCACCTTTCCTATAGGTGTCCGTTAAACCATATTCGCCATACCAATACAGATAATCATCACCTATACTCCTTGACGAAAACCCGGCAGACGGCAGCCCAAACGCATCATCAAGATAGTAGTATATGTTCACGACGGCAAAGAAACAGACCATCAAGCTTATTACCACATAGACACTTCTTTTAACTACGATACTCAACGTTATAAACAAGGAGGCCAATTTTAAACATAGGGAGAACACCACCGAGTAATAATTCACCACAAACTCGGCATATATCACAAGCAATAAATATAGTAATTCCTCTATCATAAAGACTCCAAACACATCACAACCATAAGCTCTTTACGTTACAGTTGCTTATAACCATATATGTTAATAGTATAACTAGCACCATTTCGTGCGATTATTTTCCCTATCTTAGTTAGATTATTTCTTACCTCAAGCCTTAATTGGAGATCCTCACTTTTAGATTTTTTAATATCGAAATCATACGTATCAGAATACGATCTTATTTGATTATTCGGATAACCCTTTACTTTAATCGACCCAAATACAAACATATCATTTATCTTCCGACTCTCCTTAAACAAAGAAATCACCTTCTCTTCCCCTACTTTTAGTGGTTGCATTCTTGATAAATCTAGCTTATTTATATCGACATACAAATCACCTCCATTACCTTTTCGATACCATTTATTAGCTTCTCTTAAAGTTAAATAGCCATCCCAATCAGGCCTCTTCCTCAAAGAAGTGTAGCTATTTATAAAGGATTCGTATGCCGCATCGCTCAACGCATTAACCCCGACATCTAAAGCCTCGGCCTCTTTGTCAGTTATCTTTGTATTCTTTTCAAAATCCTCAATCACAAAAGGGTCGCCTTGTAATCCACTATCCGTCACCCCTACCAGTTCTCCATTTTTATTATATATCGGCCTACTTCCATCCGGATCGATATAATTTACCGGATTGGCAGCGCAGAACACATATGCACCACTACTTGGGAACTTTCGTGCCTCAGGGTCCGTACAAGTCCAGCTACCGATATATGGATCATACAAACGAGCCCCGTAATCCAAGTAATCTATTCCCAAATTCGCCTGATCTTCCTTCCCGTTATATTTATACCGATACTCCCTTCTTTTCTCTTTTTGTTCATAACCCCACTCCAGTCCATAAGGATAGTAATCGTATCGCTTCAAAACATCTCCCGACCTAGCATCCACAATCGCACGTACACTTTCAAGATTATCTGTAAAATAAAGCATCGGCACCATTTCATCCTCTCCGTCCACTTTCATCATATAACCTCCGGGCATAGACACCCCCTCTAAAGAATAATTATCATTTTTAACGACAATGAACGAGCCTAAGTGCAATCGTCGCATCCCATTATAATACACGCAACTACCTGTCTTTTCTCCTGTCCAAAGATACTCGTAATAAACAATTCCTTCGTCAGAATCTCCCGTATCTATGCTACTTGGTAACCCCAATAAACCATACGACAGACTATACTCGTTTCTTCCGTCAAAAATCATTTCTCCCGCGCCATTATACCTATACGGCTTGGAGTCGTTAACTTTATATAAGCGTCCTCCGGAGTATTGGTATCTCAAAGTGTCTATGCCGGAGGCAGAACTTCTCTCCATATATTTTAACCTCCCCACCAAATCGTATTCAATATTCCTCTCGGTCGGAATGTCTACGGATGTCGCCAAGACATCCGACAATCGACCCATACTATCATAATGATAATTATATGAATATGCTCCGTTATTATAACTCGTTCCGTTTATCATCCCACCTAGTCCATATTCAATTCTCTGTTCGTAGTACTCACTCTGCATTCGAACAAGTTCCCCTCGAAGATTATATTCATTTGTTTGCTCATAGTCTTTTGAGGATGAGTCTCCATATATAAAGGTCTTCTTCACGATATTTCCTTGACAATCGTATTCAAATGCATTCGCCACTCCGCCATTCATACCTAACAAATAGCTTCCCTCCAGCGAAACAAGCCCATTTCGATAAAAGCGGCGTTCTGTAGTTTTCTTCATATCGAAGTTTGCTTCGGAGAGAACACGTTCTTCAACCTCTTGCTCCACATTTCCCCTATAATCATACATATATGAATAATACCCGCATCCTCTAAAAACATCGCTCTCTGCCTTTTGCACCAATTGGCCCATCTTGTCATAATAGTATGCCCGCTTGAGATAGGAAGGATTCACATTATAAAATGTGTCATCATAAATCGCTATCCACTCACCCGTAAGCAGCCCTTTCATATTATGCAGCAGAGCGTCCGGCGAAGGCATCTGGCTGCCTCCTTCACGATATGACAAACCATCACTCATTGCCCTATCATAAAACAGTTTGTGCATAAGCATAGCGCTACTTTCGCCTACGACTCTCTCTTCCAGCAGACGACGCGCACCATCATAAACATATTCCCTATATACGCTCATACGTTTCTCTCGAGGTCCTTCATATCTAATCATAAGACCTCTCTTGTCATAAGCTTTCGTCTCCGAATCACAACATGGGATATGTGACCTAACCTCTCTTCCGAATCCGTCATATTCATAATAAAATGACTGCTTCACCACATCCGAGTCGTCTGTATATGTATTCCCTTCCTCCAATAAAGCGCTAACATCTGCCGGTATCACATAACGAAGATTAGTATAATCATCATAGACATAATATGTGTCTACATTCGTGTCTGCGCCACTTGTTTCCTTCAATAATTTTCTTTCCAGAATTACACGCCCCATCATATCCTTATAGGTCATCTGCTCCTTTCCATCTTCATCTATCACGCGCGTGCAATAAAGGGTAGAATCGGCGTAATGCCCCATCACTTTAAGAGCTCCAGACATCGTAGAAGTAAGCCATAGCACTTCTCCGATTGTATTACACCGATATTCGATCGAACACTTCGCATCTGCAGAACGAACATCTTCCCCTGACTTTATCTTTCCTATCACACGTCCCCTCAAATCATTTTCATATTCGGTTTCAACATAGGCATAATCGCTTTTATAAAACTCCTTTTGTTCAGATCCGGCATTTGGCCTATAACCTATAAGGTTACTATTAATAGCATAAGGCAAGTAGCCCTTCGGCTCTCGAAGTGCCGAGTCGTATTCGTGTATAAGCACCCTTGCTTTTTCGTCGCCGCCACCATCGGCTTCCACGCCCTGAGACGGCATGCTCAATCCGTTTAAATATACACGTTCCTCACGCGCATCATTCAAATCAAGATATTCGAACTTCGACATGTAGTTCTCTCCAGCGCTACCACTATCAGTATATAACTTATAGTCATAAGACTCGTCCATCTTCAAGGTCCCATCGACCACACGATATTTTGTCCGCAAACGTCCGAATTCATCATAACCGAAATAGTTCGAAAGACCATTTGGCTGCGTTATTTTAGACAAATCACCCTTCAAATCATAATAATACTGCGTAGTAAGCCAATCCCCTCCCACGCTGTCGACCATTACACTTTTTTCAATCAAATACCTTCCTCCGACATCCCAAATATATTTCTCTTTTTCGGTTTCCCACAACTGCACTTCCAGCGCATTTCCCCTCGAGTCACTATTATCCTTGCGCCAAGCTACCACGGAACTACCCCCATAGACATCTACAAAACGAACTTCGCGAATCAATCCTTTTTTGTCATAATCATTTCTCCTACTAAAATATGTAAGACCTGCGCGCTTGAGTTTTTCTTCGGTCACCGGAGTAATAATATGATTAACTCTATCATTCAAATAACTATAATGATGCGTTATATCACAACCATCACTCTGACTATATCTTTTTATTACCGGCAGCATTATCGACTCATCATATTCGTAATCAATGTTCCGTCTTACGCCATCTTTTTCTATCAACTCTCTTTCCAAATAAACTTCTTCTTGATTAAGATTGAATTTATACATCCACAAGCATCCACTTTGATATGGCTTTTCAGAGTCTGTCACCAATTGAAAAGATTCCGGCGTAGTCACCGATATGGCATCATTATGCCAATCATATGCACTCACCAAGCGAATTCCGGAATAATACTTTGATATAACATGGCGATATGTATATTCGTGACTTTCTACCACGGTCCCATTAGCATCGTATATCCTTTCACTTTCGCATTTGCCTATCATAGGACTATCCACTACATAAGAGAACTGAGCGAAATCGCTCTCCATAGGCGACAACGCCGTCGTATTGAACCTGTACTCCCTATATCCGCCGATTCCGTCGACTCTTTCCCTTACGAGCCCATAACCTACTCCATCCGGCATTCCATAAGGATTGTTCCCCAATTGGCCGGAATTAATCTCATATTCCCTCAGAGAAATCACGGCTTCAGGTATTACTTCAGTCTCCCCGAATGGGTCTTTAGTTACCATACCTACGACGGAAAAACTTCTCATTTTCCTGTCATACTGTGGGAGTGTATATAATCGGCCACTGGACTCTTCACCTTCATTATATTCATAGCGTTTTGTCTGCAACACACTTCCATCCTTGTCTTTATGTGATACGCTCTTCACACGCATACCCGCCCCATGCGAAGTTCGAGACACTCTAATATCCTCTGTGGCATCACTATCAAAATACTTTATAGAGACCTCTAACTTGGCTCCTTTCCGGTTACCTATCACATCCGGTAAAGATACGCTGACCGCACTTGTGCCAGACGGCACTCGCACACTCAACGAACCTTTAATTTCCACTGAAGAATCCGAATCATAAAAAGCCCTTTCACAGTCTTGCGCAAAATTGTATAAAATCTCACTCTTTGAATCTTCAGTCATCACTCCAGTTTGTAACTCTATCTTACTATCCTTAACCTCCAACCACGAGCAGTCACCACGACTAAGTTGATAATTAATCACGAAATCTCTCGGGCTATCAAAATTAAAAACCTGTCCGGGATTATCGGTAGTGGTGTTATTATCATCCCACAACAACACTGTCACTTGCTCCCTGTTTTCCACGGGGTCTCCGACTGAAGGGATGAATTTATCGAAAAAAGTGTTTGATTCGAATTCGAAAATCGTGCTTCCTCCTGTAGGATACACCACCTCCTTAAGCATTCCGGCTCCACAATACGCCTCGTTGTGGCGCTTATCCACATTACCCCACTGAGTGGATTCATGTACAATTTTACGAGTCTCATCGTCACTTTTCCACCAGTATAGGGGCGCCAAATTAGGAATAGCATCATTCAAATCTGTTATATCGCTTTCGCTATTAGCATATCCCCAGAAATCGCATGAATACGACCTTTTAGAAGGAAGTGGCATCTCGTCATACCTAAACTGATATGTCCCTATGCATTTTTCCGAACTGACCGACTGCTCTTTCACGAAATCCAGCCGTAACCGATATTCTTCGAACTTATTAGTCTGAGCATCCTCATTCAACGGCTTAAAATAAGAATACCCAAATACATACTTCTTCAGCCTCGCCCCGTTAATTTTATCTTTTAACACTATTGAGTCAAGTTTTTCAGCCACAGGATGATCTTCTCGCGCAGAAGAATAAAACTCTACATCATAACAAGGCGTGCTTATCTTAGTAAGAATGCTCTCAAGCTTCGACAAATGCTGCCCACTTCTAGTAATTCGCCTTTCTTCCGATTCCTTCACCATATCACCCGACGCATCAAGATACAGCACGCCGCTGACACTCTGACTTCTTTGAATGTCAACATACCCCTTTCCCCGATAACTATAACGAACCTCATCACCATTAGGATATATACTACGCCTCAATGTCATACTCTTAGATGACACGTTACCATTCTCGTCACTACTGATAAACTCATTATCCTTATCATATTCGTGACAAACACCTTCGGGCGTTATAATCCGGCTCCCGCTTATCTTTATGTCGGATGTCCTACGCAAATGAAGAGGTTCTCCGTCACGAGGGTCTATCACGTATTTACCTCCGCCTCCCGGATATGCATAAAAGAAAACATCAGGAGAAGTCTTTCCATAAAAATCCAAACGCGCCTTCCTGTATAACTCCAGTTCGTTATAATCTTCTGGGCTAACTTGGTATTTTGCATACATAAGAGGCTGTGGATAAACATCGCTGTAAAATCGTTCTACATATCTGTCGAAAAACTCATCAGAGCCATCGCTCCCGCCTACCGGGATTTCCGTCCTATATCCCCCCACATTAAGATTCCATCCTATTCCTACCCACGATGCTTCCTCGCTGACTTTTATTCCGGACGTATTATAACGCAGTGCTATCGGGATAGTGACCACACCATCCCGAACCGTAAATAAGTCTATGGTAACATCCTGAGAGCCAGCAAACAGGCTCACCGGATTCTCTATGTATTTATAAAAGGACCATTGATTAGGAGTACTTACCTCCATCACCTCCAATTCACGATTCGCTTTCTGAGCCCACAACACCGAAGGCATTAATAAAAAAACGAAAATAATGGAAATAATTGTGCTTCGAGAAGGCATAACGATAACTTTTAGTGGTTTTACTCCACCAAAGTTAAAAATTATTCCACTATTTTCAAATACCGTTTACTTTTCGTCCGTAGCGGTTTTCGCCTCGGAAAGTCGTAACCAGATGCGAAGTCCGTTACAACAGTTGAGGAAGTAGAAGCAATACTTGATGATGTAGACCAGCGTGAAGGAATCGCCGGTATGTCTGAACGAAGATGTCCACATTATGATGGAAGCGATATTGACTCCTATCCAGAAAATCCACTGCTCCATATATGCGGTCGACATAAGGAATTGGCCGATAATGTTACAAACGACCGGAATGGTGTCCAGCACGACGGCCATCTTGATGAAGGAATCTGCCGCACTCTTGTCAAACTTGGCCAGAATCACATAGACTACGAGGCTCAACAGCAGCACGACTCCCGCACTGAGCCAGCGCTGTTTCGCAGTCAAGCGACGAGGTCGAACTGTACCCCCCGTCGTCTCGCGCTTCTTCCACTGGAAGAATCCCACGAACTGCATAGGCACGAAATAGGCCAAGTGAAGCAATCCGTTTCCGAGTCCCGCGCCGCCGTGTTTCCAATTGATAATGCACACGATACCGTAGATAAGCACGTCGAAAAAGCTGAAAAAGTAAGTATAGACCTTTCCCACGGCCGAGGTCACGGTGCCCACGACTCCCATAAGCGAGGCGAACGCCGAAAGAAGCAGGAGCGCCTTACCATCCTGCGAAGCTCCTAATTTAAAAGCGGTTACACTGCACACTGCGATGCTCATCCCCACCATAATAAACAAGCCGAACCACTTGTTAAACTTCTCTTCGTTAATCATTTGTCTTTAATTCTGTTTTAATTTTTTCTGCCAATGCCGGCCCGACCAGAGCCGCAATATCTTCTTTCGAGGCCGCTGCGATTCGTGGCACACTGCCGAAATGCATCAACAACCTCTGCGCGGTCCTCTCACCCACACCGGAAATCGACGTGAGCGCGGAACGCACCTGCGCTTTCGAACGCAGTGCCCTGTGAAATGTAATTCCGAAACGATGGGCCTCGTCTCGAATATGAGTCACTACCCTGAACGCCTGCGAGTTCCTATCCAGAAACAGCGGATACGGGTCATCCAGCAGCACGATTTCCTCCATTCTTTTGGCCAATCCGACCATAGTCATTGAATCCTGCAGGCCCAGTTCCTCAATGGCCTTATAGGCGAAGCCCAATTGGCCTTTACCACCATCTATAATCACGAGCTGCGGCAAATCATCCGGCGCTTCCTCCATTAGACGGGAGTACCGGCGGTGCACGACCTCGTACATAGAGGCGTAGTCGTTCGCCCCGACGACGGTCTTAATCTTAAATTTGCGATAGTCCTTCTTCGAAGGCACTCCGTCCCGAAAGACCACGCAGGAAGCTACAGGGTTAGTACCCTGGATGTTAGAGTTATCGAAGCATTCGATATGAACCGGCAGCGTCTTCATGCCCAGCACGCATTGCAACTGCTCGAGCGCCTCTTTCTTGAATTCGGAAGGGTCTGTCTTCTCGAGCTGGCGCAAAGAGTTGAAATGAAACTCCTTAGCGTTTTTTAGACTGAGTTCGAGAAGGGAAAGTTTGTCGCCACGCACCGGAATCTTGAACTCCACTCCATCTATCTGCACGTCGGGAAGAAATGGAACTATCACCTCGCGGGACAAACGTCCGAACTTACTCTCTATCTCCGCGATGAAAGCGCTTAGAACAGAAGCCTGTTCCTCCTCGATAGGAAGACGAAATTCGAGGTTAAGCGACTGAACGATAGCGCCATTCTTAATACGCATGAAATTACCGAACACACGCGAAGCGTCCTGAATTAATGAGAACACGTCGGCATTAGTGTCTGCGCTACCACTGACTATGCTCTTACTGTAGTGCTCGGACAGCAGTTCGACGCGGGATTTATAGAATTGGGCCAATTCGAAATTCAAATCCTCGGCCGCAGACTTCATCTTGTCCCGGTATTCCCGAATCAGATGGGCGCTGTCGCCCTTAAGTATCTGAACGGCTTCGTCGATAAAGCTGCCGTAGTCACGTGCGCTGATGGCCCCGGTACAGCAGGCGCGACACTTGCCGATTTGAGAGTCGAGACAAGGACGGAATCGGCCTTTCTGTATGGACGCTTCGTCTATCTTAAGATGGCACGAGCGCAAAGGGTAAAGGCTCATGATGAATTCCAACAGTTTTTTCGCATGATATACGGAGCTGTATGGGCCGAAATACAAGGAGCCGTTTTTCTCCACCCTTCTGGTCAGGAAAACCCTCGGGTACATATCTGCACTGACACATATCCACGGATAGGTCTTCGAGTCTTTCAGGAGGATGTTATACTTAGGCTTGTACTGTTTTATCAGATTATTCTCGAGCAGGAGCGCATCGGCCTCGGTATCCACCACGGAATACTGCGCATCCGCTATCTTGCTCACCAAGACCCTGGTCTTGGCATTCAGACGCTCGGGTGCCACGAAATACTGCGCCACCCTTTTATGCAAATCCTTAGCCTTACCTACATAAATAACATTCCCTTCAGAGTCATAGTATCTATAGACTCCGGGGGAATGTGGAAACAAAGCTATTTTTTCTCTAACGTCCAAGTGCTTCCTTCACTGCAGCCTCTATGGCGTCGCCACGAAGATCACGTCTTAGGATGGTGCCATCGGGGCCGAAAAGCATAATCTGAGGAATACCCTGAATGCCATAAAGGTCTGTAGGAATCCTCTGTGCGTTGATTATCTGATTCCATACCACTCCGTGCTCGGCAGCGGCAGCCTTAGTATTCTCAGGATTATCCCATACGGCTACGCTCAACACGTCGAAGTCCTTACCTGCGTAAGTCTTATAGATTTTCGCGATGTTAGGAATTTCTTCCTTACACGGTCCGCACCAGCTGGCCCAGAAATCGACGAGGACATATTTGCCTCTGCCGATATAGTCCGAGAACTTCACGCCGTCTACCTCGAAATCCTTAAACATAGTGCCTTCTGCCGTCGAAAGAATCGAATCCAGCATCTTGGATGTCTGCTTGACGCTCTCGTCTTCCCTAGCCTTAGGGCCTAAGGAGTTAACGAGTTCCTGCATCTGCTGTGGATTCATCTCGACGTTACGAACCATAACGTTGAATGCAGCCACGCCCACGCTGTTGTTCTTATTAGACTTGATGGTAGAAAGGCATAGTTCCTTAAGAGAATCGTTAATTACCACCGTATACAGGGAGTCGATGACAGCGTGCTTTCTGTCCATAGTCAAAGTCGAGTCCTCGACACATTTCTGATACTGCGAATTAAAACTGTCGAAAAGTTCCTGTGCCTTATCGTTGAATTCTGCCAATTTCTTCTCTTCGGACTTGCCGGAGCAGTTAAACAGGAATGGCAGTGAAAGTGCTAAAATCAAAAAAACTCTTTTCATATAAATTTAAAATTAAAAAAAACAGTCGGTCTCAAACCGAAACCGACTGCTAATATAGTAATTTTCTGTGTAAAACTACTTGTTGTCCCTACGAGGACGACGGTCGCCACGACGTCCGCCACGGTCTGAACGACCACCCTGACGGCCAGCGCCGGCTGCCTGTGCATTTGATGCTGCTAAAGCTGCAGGAGTAAGATCCTGTTTGCCATATTTCTCACCATTGCAAATCCAGACTTTTACGCCGAGAGCACCCACCTTAGTGTTAGCAACTGAAAGTGCATAATCGATATCTGCACGGAATGTGTGGAGAGGTGTACGACCTTCCTTGAACATCTCGCTGCGAGCCATTTCAGCACCGCCTACACGGCCACTGATCTGAACCTTGATACCTTCTGCACCTACGCGCATAGTGTTAGCGACAGCCATCTTGATGGCTCTACGATAGCTTACACGACCCTCGATCTGACGAGCGATGGAATCTGCTACGATGTGAGCATCAACTTCAGGCTTCTTAACCTCATAGATATTAATCTGAACATCTTTCTTAGTAACTTTCTTAAGCTCTTCCTTAAGTTTGTCTACCTCGGTACCGCCCTTACCGATGATGAAACCAGGACGTGCGGCATAGATAGTAACGGTGATGAGCTTAAGTGTCCTCTCGATGATAATCTTCGAAATAGACGCCTTAGCAAGACGATTGTTCAAATACTTGCGGATTTCGTAGTCTTCCGCAATCTTCTCTGCATAGTTTCCACCACACCAGTTAGAGTCCCAACCACGTGTGATACCGATACGGTTGCTGATAGGATTAGTTTTCTGTCCCATATTATTTGTTCTCTACTGGTTGTTTGACATCAAGAACAATTGTAACGTGGTTAGAACGCTTACGGATACGACCTGCCATACCCCGAGGGCAAGGGCGGATACGCTTGAGCGTACGACCCGGGTCTACCATAATGGTCTTAACGATAACGTTACCATTGTCCAACTCTTTTGATTTCTCTGGGTTTTTAGCTTCCCAGTTAACGATAGCACTCTTAAGAAGTACTGCCAGACGACCTGCTGCCTCTCTCTTAGAGAATTTCAGAAGATCGAGTGCACGGTTTACTTCCACTCCTCTCACGGTGTCTGCAACAAGACGCATTTTACGAGGAGATGTAGGTACATCGTTAAGCTTTGCTACTGCTGTGACCTTTTTCTGCTCCTTGAGCTTTTCGGCCATAAGTCTTTTACGAGATCCCATTTCTTTTCTCCTTATTTCTTGTTATTGCCAGAGTGACCTCTGAAAGTACGTGTTGGTGCAAACTCACCGAGTTTGTGACCTATCATCTGCTCAGTTACATAAACAGGAATAAACTTATTTCCGTTATGAACTGCGATTGTGTGTCCGATGAAGTCAGGGGAGATCATACTGGCACGTGACCAAGTCTTGACTACCTCTTTTTTCTTGCTACCATCATTCATAGCAAGAACCTTCTTCTCCAAAGCTTCTTGGATATATGGACCTTTTCTTAATGAACGACTCATAATCTCTAAAGTTTAATTCCTATTATTTCTTTCTTCTTTCAATAATGAACTTGTTTGAAGTAGCCTTAGGATTACGTGTCTTGTATCCCTTAGCTGGCAAGCCCTTACGTGAACGTGGGTGTCCACCGGATGCACGTCCTTCACCACCTCCCATAGGGTGATCGTGAGGGTTCATAACAACACCACGGTTATGTGGACGACGACCGAGCCAACGGCTGCGACCGGCCTTACCATAAGACTCCAAATTGTGATCACCGTTAGATACTACACCGACTGTAGCACGGCAAGAAACCAGAACCATACGGGTCTCACCTGAAGGGAGACGAAGCACGGCGTGATTTCCCTCACGAGCTGCAAGCTGAGCGAAAGTACCGGCTGAACGAGCCATAGCGGCTCCCTGACCAGGACGAAGCTCGATAGCGTGGATCATAGTACCCACTGGAATTTCACTTAGAGGGAGAGTGTTACCGACCTCAGGGGCAACTCCGCTACCGGATTCCACCTTCTGGCCTACCTTAAGTCCGGCAGGAGCGAGGATATAACGCTTCTCACCATCTTCGTACTGTACGAGTGCGATACGTGCACTACGGTTAGGATCGTACTCGATAGTAAGAACCTCTGCAGGAACATTGTCTTTATTACGCAAGAAATCGATGATACGATACATCTTCTTATGACCACCGCCGATGTAGCGCATAGTCATCTGACCTGTATTGTTACGTCCACCTGTTCTCTTAAGAGGAGCGAGCAACGATTTCTGAGGCTTGTTTGTAGTGATTTCGTCGAATGCACTGATAGCCTTATTCCTTTGACCTGGGGTCGTAGGTTTGAATTTTCTTATTGCCATTGTCTATTCCTCCTAGATGTTAGCGTAAAAATCTATCTTATCCTCACCGGCAAGAGTAACATAAGCTTTCTTGTAGTGATTCATACGGCCACGGAGAAGACCTGCCTTTGTATAGCGCTGCTTTCTCTTGCCGTGATAGTTAACTGTATTGACGTCTGCTACGGAAACCCCATAGGCTTTCTCAACAGCGTCCTTGATTTGAAGTTTGTTAGCGTCGCGATCAACCACGAAGCCATAACGGTTCAACTTTTCGCCCTGAGCCGTCAACTTCTCTGTTACGATTGGCTTAATTAAAATTCCCATCTCTTAATTCTTTTTTATTTAACCCTTGATGCGAGAATGTCCTGTACGCCGTCCACGAACACGAGTGAATTAGAATTCATAATGGTGTAAGTGTTGATCTCATCTACGGTGATAACATTCACGTTAGGAAGGTTACGGGATGAAAGGAAAATGTTGTTTGAGTTAGCAGGAAGCACAAAGAGGACTTTACGGTCACCAGCCTTGATGTTCTCAAGAATCTTGATGAACTCCTTAGTCTTAGGAGACTCCATATTGAATGGCTCCACGAAAGTGATGGCGTTCTCTGCGGCCTTGTAAGAAAGAGCCGAGCAGCGAGCGAGTGACTTCACCTTCTTGTTAAGTTTGTGCCAATAGCAACGTGGCTTAGGTCCGTGAATGGTACCACCACCTACGAAGATACCTGACTTGAGAGAACCGTGACGTGCACCGCCGCCGCCTTTCTGACGACCAAGCTTCTTAGTGCTGTGAGCATTTTCGCTGCGGTCCTTAGTCTTCGATGTTCCCTGACGCTGATTTGCAAGATACTGCACTACATCGAGGTAGATAGCGTGGTCATTCGGAGTGATGCCGAATACCTTCTCATCGAGTTCTACCTGCTTTCCGGATTCTGTTCCGTCGATTTTGTAAACTGAAAGTTTCATACTCTTAAGCCTCCACAATTACATAAGAACCCTTAGCTCCCGGAACGGAACCTTTAACTACGATAAGATTACTTTCAGGAATGAGTTTAAGCACCTGAAGGTTCTCAACTTTAACTCTTTCATTGCCCATATGACCAGCCATACGCATTCCAGGGAATACGCGAGAAGGCCAAGATGATGCACCCATAGAACCAGGGTGACGAAGACGGTTGTGCTGACCGTGGGTCTGACCACCTACTCCGGCGAATCCGTGACGCTTAACTACGCCCTGGAAACCTTTACCCCTAGAAGTACCGACAACATCGACGTATGGAGTGTTTTCGAAAACCTCCAACGATACGACATCGCCTAATTTAAGCTCTCCTGCGAAGTCTGCCTTAAACTCGACAAGCTTGCGCTTAGGAGTGGTTCCTGCCTTTTTGAAGTGCCCCTGGAGAGGCGCGCTGGCGTGCTTTTCTGAAATTTCGTCATAGGCAAGCTGTACAGCGGCATAACCATCTTTTTCAACTGTACGTAGCTGCGTAACAACGCACGGACCAGCCTCGATAACGGTGCATGGAAGATTCTTTCCATCAGCACCGAAAACGGATGTCATTCCGATTTTCTTTCCAATTAATCCAGGCATTGGTTTAATAATTAATTGTTTATAAAATAAAAAATTATTCGTCCCTTTTTAAGGGGCTGCAAATATACGAATTACCTTCCTAATTTCCAAACATTTCTCTTTTTTTCAGCAGTTTTAAGTATTATCGGCCAATTATTGTTATCTTTGAAGTCCATAGAACGACGATGAAAAAGAACACGAAAACCATATATGTCATAGCCCTGGGATTAGGCCTGATAATGGGCTGCTCGGTGGTAAACAGGCACACGACGAAGCCTAAAAGAATAGTAGAAAACATCTATCTGGAACATAGCTCTCCCTATAGTTTGGGAATGGACGGAGCAGTACTCGCGAAGTGCGATTCCGCCATCTTGAAAGCAATCGAGGACAAGAATGCGCCCGGAGCCGTGCTATGCGTGGTGAAAGGCGACAGGATAGTCTACGAGAATGCCTACGGGAACATGCAGCTCATCCCCAAGGCTGAGCCTATGACCGTAGAGACTATCTTCGATCTGGCATCGCTCAGCAAATGCTTCGGCACGACCATAGCCGTCATGCAGCTCGTGGAGCAGAAGAAAATCAAGCTCGACGACCCTGTGGACAAATACCTTCCGGGGTATAAGAATTGGCAGGAAGGAAAGGAGACGGTAAAAATCCGAATCAGGGACCTGATGACGCACACGGCAGGATTGGCCTCCTACATCCCGGTGGACTCCCTGGCAGCGGCTTGGGGCGAATTTCAAAGCGATTCCCTGCGCAGGTACATCATCGAGGAGCTGCCCCGAGGCAGCAAGCCCGGCACCAAGCGAAATTACAGCTGCCCGAGCTTCGTATCGCTCCAGTACATCGTCGAGAGCGTGACCGGCCAGAAGCTTTGCGATTATGTCCAGGCCCACGTCTTCGACCCGCTGGAACTCGAGCACACCACCTATCTTCCTCTCGACAGGGACATTCCCGAAGACTTTATGCCAATCCTGGCGCCCACGGAGGTGCTTCTTCCGGGGCGCACTGCGTCTAACCAGATAGGCCCGGACACGAAAGGCGGCGAGCTGCTGAAGGGACAGGTACACGACCCGCTGGCCCGCAGGTTCAATGCCGGAAATTCCGGAAACGCAGGCATCTTTTCGTGCGCGGACGATTTGGCAGTATTCTGCGCGGCGCTTATGAACGGGGG
>URCV01000015.1 GCA_900546445.1 uncultured Bacteroidales bacterium
AGATACGCTTCTAGATGGTGCGGTATCCGAAGGTGTACTGTACTTTCGTACACCTTTAGGTCGCACCCTTACCAGAATGCTGTAGAATGCAGCTGGTGTTCAAAGGTGTTTTTCGGGTTGAGAGCAATGCCATCCACGGCTTAGTGGAGACCCGTCCGAAGGGTGTCTTTGCTGCGAGCGAAAACGACATTTTTCCTCCAGGAAACCAACTAAAAATCACGAAGGCCGGCTGAATTAACAGTCGGCCTTCGTTTTCAAACCGCATCATAGCGCGAAATGAACTCCGTTTAGTTTATTCCATTCGCCTCGAGTGAAGTCAGGCATATCGACAGGAGCGCTTCCGTGAAGGATGGACACTTCCGAGAGTTCCACAAGACTACTCCACTCCGCAGCGTCGTAGACATCTTGGTCAAGCGGAAGACCATTATGCAGACAATAAACCAGACGGTAATCCATTATGAAATCCATACCACCGTGGCCGCCCACCTTTTTCGCAAGCGCGAGCACATCCTTCGTTATAGGATGTTGATACTCGGCCATAAGCTTTTTACGCACCTCCTCCGAGACGAAACTCTCCGCATCTAATTTTTCAAAATCAGGTTCCCCATCGAACTTAACCTCACCCAGAGCAAACCCTTCTACAGGATACTTATTGGCAAACCCCTTAGTACCGGTAAGCTGGAACATACGGCTATAAGGACGTGGGTTATAGGTATCGTGTTGCACTTCGATGGTCTTGCCCTTACGGGTACGAATGTAGGTAGCCATATGGTCGCCGTTAGCATATTCACGATCCCCATAACGCTTTTCGCTCAAGTCGCGGCCGTGGAACGAATCCGTATCCATCGACACCAGATAATCCATCTTATCTCCGCGATGAATGTTCAAAGCCATGGCCACAGGGCCTATTCCGTGAGTCGGATACACGTCTCCGCGGTGGACCTTGTTATATTCCATACGCCAATCCCCCTGATACAAATCCCAATACGGGTCGAGATTATGGATATATGCCCCTTCCACGTGGACTATCTCCCCGAACAGCCCCTTCTGTGCCATATTCAGCGAAGTGAGCTCAAAATCGTCGTAGACACAATTCTCAAGCATCATACAGTGCTTACGCGTGCGCTCCGAAGTGTTCACAAGCTGCCAACACTCCTCGATACTGGTCGCCGCAGGCACCTCCACAGCCACGTGCTTCCCGTGCTCCATAGCATAAACCGCCATCTTCGTATGATACTGCCACGGCACTGCCAGATAGATCAAATCGATGTCGTCCCTATCGCAGACCTGCATCCAAGCATCTTCACCCCAGTAGCCGGCCACATCGCATACTCCCCTTTCGGCCAATGCCTTCTGCTGGGCCTCTACCCTATTCTGAAGCAAATCACAGAGCGCGACTATCGTGGCATTCTCCAGATAAGTGAAGCGCATTACGGCTCCTGGCCCTCTCATTCCCAGGCCAATGAATCCCACGCGTACATTCTCGATAGGCTCAGCTGCAAATCCCAGCATAGACTGCTGGTCGGCAGGGCGCGCCGGGGTATTATACACGATCCTACCGTTCCTGACGGTATATCCATATTCGTCCTTCTGCGTACAAGAAAGCAGAAAAAGAGAAAAAAGCAGCACGAAGGCCGCACGAAAAGTATTTCTATACATAAGTAGTAGTGTGTTTAATTACCCAAAAATACAAAAATATGTGGTAAATTTGCATCCGAAAACAAAAAATCAAATGTGGTTATATCTGGCTCTAGGTTCAGCCCTGTTTTTAGGGCTCTATGACATAGCGAAAAAGAAAGCATCCGAAAATAACGGAGTACTTCAAGTACTTTTCGTGGCGACGGCCCTGTCGACGCTATTTCTCATTCCGTGGCTTTTCAAATACGAAAGCGACATCCACTCTCACCTGCTTCTACTCATAAAGGCAATCATAGTCACCACCTCGTGGATAAGCGGAATGGTAGCGCTCAAGCTCCTACCCATCACTACGGTAAGTACGATGAAAGCCACCAGGCCCTTCATCGTGGTGCTATTCTCCATAATTCTTTTCGGAGAGAGGCTAAACGCTCTCCAATGGTCCGGCGTAGCCACAGCCTTCATAGCGTTAATGCTCCTAAGCCGCTCCAGCAAACAGGAAGGCATCACGTTCAAGAGTAACGGCGGTATGCTGGCGATGTGCATCTCCATCATCAGCGGAGTAATCAGTGCCCTGTACGACAAGCATATAATTACCGGATTCGAGCCACTGTTCGTGCAGAGCTGGGGTAACTTCTACATCACCATCCTGCTGGGAATCTGCTTGGGAGTGCGTCGATGGGTCCAAAAGGAAAAGACGGGCATCAAATGGGACTGGACACTGGTGCTGATTGCACTACTGATAACGGGCGCAGACGCTATGTACTTCTTCGCACTAAAACAAGAAGGAGCGATACTTTCGGTAGTATCCCTTCTCAGGCGATGCTCCGTTCTGGTTACGTTCGTAGCGGGAGCCTTCTTCTTCAAGGAAAAGCACGTCGCGCGTAAGGCAATCAATATCGCCGTACTGATGCTCGGTATGGTTCTTCTGCTTCTCGGCTCCAAATAAATGGGACATAGCACAGACATAGAGCTAATCATACTCGCCACCACGAAGGTAGGTGACTCCTCGGCAGTCATTCACACGCTAAGCCGCGAATACGGCAGGCGCAGCTTCATAGTAGGCATAGGGAAAAACACGAGAATGTCCCTGTTCCTGCCGCTGAACATCTTACAGTGTAAAGTTATGGAAAACCCTCGCACCGACCTCTGGCGAGCCTCAGCTTTCACATCGGTCTTTCCGCTGAACGGACTGCGAAGCGACATAAGGAAAAATACCATCACGCTTTTCCTCAGCGAAGTGCTGTATAGAAGCCTCCACGACGGAGTCTACGAAGACCACCTCTATGAGTGGTGTAAGGAGATGATACTGACACTTGACTCTCTAACCGACGACTACGCTTCCTTCCACCTGAGATTCCTCTTCGAATATGCGGCGGTACTAGGATTCAGTCCGGACATAGAAAGCCTCGCACCTTTCGCCGGGGAGCACTACGAAGACATCCGGAACCTTCTCGAAGCCGACCTCACGGGATTCCTGCTCTATCCTCTTAACGGCACAAGCAGAAGCGAAATCGCCGAAGCACTGCTTGAGTACCTCGGCGTCCACCTGGATTACCATCTTAACATCCAGTCATTAGATGTGCTTCGAGAACTATTCCGATAGTGCCCCACGCATCTGCATAAGAGCCTTATAACGGTGCGAGATACCGTTTTTCACATCTTCTCCCAGTTCGGCCAATGTCATCTGCGGATATTCGTTCGGAATGAACACGGGATCGTACCCAAACCCGAGCTCGCCCCTCTTCTCCAGCGCTATCTGCCCCTCCAGAACGCCCCTGAACTGCCTGACCACATCGCCATTTATCAGAGTCACCACACACACGAACCTCGCAGTGCGGGCCTTTTCCGGCCTTAATGCCAATTCCCTCAGGAGCTTGTCCATATTATCGTCGAAATCGCATTGCGGCCCCGCGTACCTCGCGGTATAGACTCCGGGAGCCCCACCGAGCGCATCGACTTCGAGACCCGAATCATCGGCAAAACACATTACACCCTGCGGAATCCTGTCACTTATATATTTAGCTTTCAACAAGCTATTTTCCTCCAGCGTAGAGCCCGTCTCCTCGGCTTCTCCCTCCACGCCCAATTCGGCAGGGCTTAGGATTTCATAGGACGGGCCGAGAATCTCGCGCGCCTCGCGCAGCTTTCCCTTATTTCCCGTAGCGAAGACTAATCTCATAGAACGGATTTTTTAGTAAGCGCCTCCTTAAGCTGCGTATCGTACTGAAGCCTATGCTTTACGCCAGCCTCCTGATAGTAATAGCGAGTCACTATCTCCTCTTCGATGAAAGGCTTTATCTGCTCGTGATTTATGTTCTTCACGGACTCCTTGGCATTGTCCTTCACGAAAGGCAGGACGTATTCTACGAAGTCGTCGAACTCGGTAAAATCGAACTCGCATTCGGGAGCTATGGTCGGATGAGACATCTTATAGTGAAGGGCGTATTGGCCCACTATACCGCTAAGAACCAGAGAGTAGATGACATCGTCGTATTCCGGGCCCTCGATTACGATGTCCGGGGTTATTCCACCGCCGTCGCGCACTTCCCTACCCTTCAGCGTCTTGAATACGTGGGTAAGCGAATCCGGAATGTGTCCTACGCTGCCGTCCGGATTACGATGAGAGTAGTCTATGGCCTGCACGCAGCGCCCGGAAGGGGTGTAATACTTGGCCACGGTAATTTTCAATTGGCCACCGAAAGGAAGAGGACGAACATTCTGCACGAGGCCCTTTCCGAAGGTACGGGTGCCTATTATGGTAGCACGGTCGAGGTCCTGGAGAGCACCGCTCACGATTTCGGACGAAGATGCCGAGCCGCCGTCGACCAGCACCACCAGCTCCAATTTCTCGTCGAGTGCGTCCTTGTCCGTCCTGTATACTTCGGCATTCTGTCCGTCGCGTCCACGTGAAGTCACTACGAGCGAATTCTTAGGCACGAAGATGGACACTATGTCTATGGCCTCCTTCATAAGTCCGCCGCCGTTACCGCGAAGGTCGAGCACCAGCTTGGTCATACCCTGAGCCTTAAGCTGGGCGACTGTGGTGCGCATCTGCTCGGCGACTCCCTCCGTAAAGCCCGTCTGGCAGATATATCCCGTCTTAGGTTCTATCATACCGGCGTATTGGATGTCAGGAAGATGAATCTTTTCGCGGCGTACCTTTACCTTAAGCGTGTCCGAGGTATTCACTTTCTTAACCAGAAACTCCACTATGGTGCCGGGCTGGCCCTTCATCTTTTCGGAGCACTGCGCAGATGTGAGAGGAGTCACGTCTTCGCCGTTTATTCTAAGTATCTGGTCTCCTGATTCCATTCCGGCCTTCACGCAAGGTGAGCCGGCATAGGGTTCATTGATGTAGACATTGTCATTATCCGGCTTATAGATAATGGCACCTATTCCGCCATAGACACCGCCTATCTGAAGGGTAAAATCCTCCACCTCCTCTTCAGGCACATATATGGTGTAAGGGTCAAGTTCCTTCAGCATAGCGTTAATCGCCGCCTTTTCCATCTTGGAAACCGGAAGCGTGTCCACATAGGATTTGTCCAGCTCCTTGATAATGGAGCTTTGAATCTGCATCCAGCGGGCAAGCCTGAAATCCTTTGACTGTCCGTAAGATATGCCGGACAGCGCCAGACAGGCCGACAACACAATCACTGCCTTTCTCATAAATTTTCCTCCCATTTATAAATCTTGTCGCCGCGCTTTAGTCTTCCCGGTGCAGGTACCGCCACTGAGCATCTGGTGCCTTTAGTCGCGATGTCGGCATTTTGGAAATCTACGCGCATATCCTCTACGGTAAACTCCTCCACGCCTGTAGTCTGACCTATTCCCATCACCTTATCTCCCTTCTGCAGCGGTGCGCTCTCGACCAAAATCTCCGCGACGCCTATCTTGTCGAACCAATTCGTCACTTTCCCGACATAGACCTTCTTCAGCTTGGCCTGACTGCCGTAGACTTCGCTCCACTGTCCCAAATATGCGCCCTGATAGTAGCCGTCCCAGAATCCGCGGTTGAACACCTCGCTCAGCGAATCCTTCAGTTTCCCGGCCAATTCCGGAGTGTACCTGCCTTCGCACACTGCATCTGCCGCAGTCCTGTAGCACTGGGCACAACGCTTCACATACTCCGCGCTGCGAGCTCTACCCTCTATCTTGAAGACCTTCACCCCGGCATCTATGATCTTGTCCATAAACTCGATGGTGCAGAGGTCCTTCGGCGACATTATGTATTTGTTCTCAATATCCAGCTTGTTCCCGGTCTCGAGGTCAGTCACCTCATAGCCGCGACGGCATATCTGATAGCACGCTCCCCGATTGGCCGATGCCCCGTAGGCGTGCAGGCTCAGATAGCATTTTCCGCTGATAGCCATACACAAAGCACCGTGGGCGAACATCTCGATGCGGACCAATTGGCCTGAAGGGCCCTTGATCTGCTCCCGCACGATAGTCTCGTATATGCTCTTGACCTGTCCCAAGTTCAATTCGCGCGCCAGCACGACCACATCCGCCCATTGTGCATAAAATTTGAGCGCTTGTGCATTCGAAATCGACAGCTGTGTGGAAATATGCACTTCCAGGCCAATCTCCCTACACATCAGAATCGCTGCCATATCCGAGGCGATTACCGCGCTCACCCCGGCCTGCTTCGCAGCCAACAGGGCTTCGCGTGCATCTTCGATATCCTCAGGATAGAGGCAGATATTCAGCGTGAGATAGGACTTCACGCCGGCCTTTCGACATATCTCCACCACCTTCTGAAGGTCTTCAGGGGCGAAATTGTTAGCCGAATGGCTACGCATATTCAACTTTCCGACACCGAAATACACGGAATCGGCACCACCTTGTATGGCAGCTTGAAGGCACTCGAAATTGCCCGCAGGCGCCATTATCTCCAATTCTTTCTTATCCATCATTTTACTCTTCCTACCAGACTGTGCGCGAATTCTTCGAGAATGGCTATGTCCTCGCTCGAAAAATCGGCCTCCTTCAAAACGTCTATGGCCTTACGATTATAACTTTCTATCTCTTTCTTAGCATCCGTATCCACTTCCAACTCGGTGTAGATGGCCTTTACCCTTTCTATGTCGCGTGACTTGAATGCCTCCACGAACTTCTGCGGGTCCTTCGACTTCGAGAAGGCCCTTATGGTGAGCCAGCTCTTCTTCTGCTGCAGAATATCCCCGCCAATCGGCTTTCCGAATACCTTTTCGTCGCCGAACGCATCGAGATAGTCGTCTGCCACCTGGAAAGCCATACCCAACTGATAACCATAGTTATAGAGAGCATCGCACTTTTCCGGGTCGGCGAGCGCTATCATAGCACCCATCTTCGCCGAGCAAGCTATCAGCACGGCTGTCTTCAGGCCAATCATCTCTTCGTATTCCGACATAGCCACATCGTCGCGCTGCTCGAAATCCATATCGAGCTGCTGTCCTTCACAGACTTGCGCAGCCGTAGTCGAAAACAACTCCAGCACCTGTCGAACACATTCGCCGGGAGCTTTCGCTATACGCTTGTAGGCATCAATTAGCATCACGTCTCCGCTCAATATGGCAGTATCTTCGTTCCACTTCTTCCACACGGTCTGCTGTCCGCGGCGAAGCGGAGAACGGTCCATAATGTCGTCGTGAATCAAAGTAAAGGTGTGGAACACCTCGATGGCTTCGGTAGGGCTCAGAATCTGTTCGTTCCACTCGTCCCGAAAAAGGCTGTACGCAAGCAGACAAAGCGTAGGACGGATTCTCTTTCCACCTATCCCTATCATATAACGCAGCGGTTCATACAAGCCGCGAGGAGTTTGCGGGAACTCTATGCTGCGAAACAATTCCTCAGTGATGTTTTTAACCTTATCTATCATATTACTAACGGAATTTGCTGTCTTCTTCCAGCATCCCCAAATAGGATGCATACCTTTCCTGAGATATTTCACCCCTCTCCACGGCTTCCTTCACCGCACATCCAGGCTCGTGAGTATGGGAGCAAGGCGTGAACCTACACTTTTCCGAAGCCCTCAGCATCTCCGGGAAATAAGTGTAAATCTCTTCTTTTTCAAGACCATACAGGCCGAATCCCCTAAGTCCCGGAGTGTCTATGATGTAGCCTCCGCTACTTATCGGATACATCTCGTAAAGCGAAGTGGTGTGCTTTCCCTGAAGATGCGAAAGACTTATTTCCCCCACCTTAGGATCGAGAGTCGGGTCAAGTGCCTTTATAATCGAGGATTTTCCTACTCCTGACTCCCCGCTTATGAGATTTATTCCCTGTTCACCTTCCTTTCCTCGACACAGCGCCCGCAGTTCCTCCATTCCTTCTCCTGTCTTCGCAGAAGTCTCCAGCACATCGTAACCTGCTTCGGTGTAGACGGACTTGAAATAATCCAGATAATCCTTCGCCTCGTCCCTGTATAGGTCGACCTTATTCAAGACTATCGTCACGGGAATCTTGAACATCTCGCAGGAAACGAGCTGCCTATCGAGAAACGGGAGTTTAATTTCCGGAAAATAGAGAGTGCAGACCAGGAACACGCGATCGAGATTCGCCGCTATCACGTGAGACTGTCGCGAGAGGTTCGTGGACTTTCTAATCAGATGATTATGCCGAGGCAAAATCCTAGTTATCTGCGCCGGTGTCTTCTCGGTCGGAGTGGATTCATACTCGTACTCCACCCTGTCTCCTACCGCTATAGGATTAGTGGACGAGGACGCCTTAAGCCTTACGCGGCCGCGAAGCACGGCGGGAAACAATTCCCACTGTGGAAGGAGTCCCAACACAAAGTGACTTCCCGCGTTCTTTACTACTATCGCCTCTCCTTTGGTCATACCTACAAATTTACATAATTTATTTGAATCAGTGCGAGGCTCCCGCGACCGATTTAAGGGTAAACAAAAATTTAAGTATATTTGTAGGATTAAAAGACTTCAAACATTATGCTTAGAAAGAAAAAGCATCATCCCGGAAAGAAAATATTTCCTACATTCATAGGAACGGTACAAATGACTCGCGAAGGATTCGCTTTCGTGAGAGTGGAAGGAGAAGATGAGGACATATTCGTGCCTGCCTCGAAAACGCGAGGTGCACTTAACGGAGACTTGGTGCGCGTGAGCGTGGCTAAGGAGAAGGCGCCTGCGACTAAGAAGAGCAAGTCCACTAAGGAGGGACGCCGCGAGGGATGTGTCGTAGATGTTCTGGAGCGTAGTGAAAAACCTTTCATAGGTATTTTCCACAGTAGCGGCAAAGGCGCTTGGGTGCTTATGCAAAGCCGCGTAATGCCTTATGACATAGAGGTAGACCCCGAGCAGGCCAAGAAGGCCGGCGCCGAAAAAGGCTGGAAAGTTTCCGTCCGAGTCGAGCATTGGAATAAGGGCGAGAGCCTTCCTTTCGGAAAGATTATCGACGTACTAGGCGCCCCAGGAGAGAACGAAACCGAGATGCACAGCATTCTCGCCGAATTCGGACTTCCTTATAGGTTCGAGCCCGAATTGGAAAAGGCCGCAGAGAAGATTTCAGATAAGATAAAGGTGAAGGACATTAAGGAGCGTCGCGATTTCCGAGACACCTTCACTTTCACCATAGACCCCGAAGACGCTAAGGACTTCGACGATGCGCTTTCATTCAAGCCTTTGGAAAACGGTAATTTCGAGGTCGGAGTGCATATCGCCGACGTGTCGCACTATGTCACTCCGGGAAGCGACATAGACAGGGAAGCCAGAGACAGAGGCACATCCGTCTATTTGGCGGACCGCACCGTCCCTATGCTTCCAGAAAAACTATGCAACCGCCTGTGCTCGCTTCGCCCTAACGAGGAAAAACTTTGCTTCTCAGCAGTTTTCGAAATCACACCGAGAGCTGCCATAAGAAAGAAATGGTTCGGCAGGACAGTTATCAAGTCGAATTTCCGTCTCACCTACGAACAAGCCCAGGACATCATCGAGGGCATCGCCGAGAACCCGGACACGGAGCTCCAAACGGCCATAACGGTCTTGAACAAATTGGCCGGAATCCTGAAGGGCAAACGCCGCAAGGCGGGAGCGATCGACTTCTCGCGACCGGAAATGAAGGTACTGTGCGACGAAACCGGGCGTCCGATAGACGTCTACCAGAAAATCAGCAAGGAGGCCAATTGGCTCATCGAGGAGTTTATGCTTCTGGCCAATCGCAGCGTCGCCGAGTTCGTGGCTGCGACCGGAAAGACCTTCGTCTACCGCGTGCACGACGTGCCTAATCCGGAGAAGCTGGAATCACTAAGGCACTTCGCGAAGAGCTTGGGCTACAAGATGAACGGCGAGCTGGAAGGGAAAAAGGCTGCGGGAGCGATTTCCGATTTGCTGGACAAGGCTACCGGCAAACCTGAGGCGGCGGCATTCAAGGACATAGCGCTGCGTTCTATGGCGAAGGCCAAATACAGCACCGAGAACATAGGACATTACGGACTGGCTTTCGCAGACTACACGCACTTCACTTCTCCTATTAGAAGATACCCGGACCTTATGGTTCACAGGCTGTTAGCCCTGTATTTGGATAATGCGAAGAGTCAAGATAGGGAGTTCTACGAGAGTGAGTGCAAGTATGCTTCGGGAAGGGAGGCGCTGGCCTCTGAGGCAGAGCGCACCAGCGTGAAATATAAGGTCGTGGAGTTTATGCAAGATAAAGTGGGTCAAGAGTTTGTAGGGCACATTTCCGGCCTTACCGAATGGGGAATGTATGTGGAAATCGAACCTACCCATATCGAGGGTATGGTAGCGCTGCGTTCCATCAAGTCGGACTTCTTCGAATTCGACGAAAAACTCTATCGCATAAAGGGAAGGCGTACGCGCAAGGTTTATCGTCTGGGCGACGAGGTGCGCATCCGCGTTTCGAACACGAATCTGGAGCAGAGGCTGCTGGACTACGAGTTGGTAGAGGAGCGCCGTAAAGCCTCCTAACAATGGGTTGTCAGAAGGCTTGATGTTTCGTCAAGTGGGGTAATCTGCACTTCTCGCTCTTGCGAGGTGAGAATCAGCGCACATTCTCCGGGGTTAATCTCCGATGCTCCGGAAGCGGTTTTCAAAAGGCTTCGGCCCTTCATCTGCATCACCACCATAAATTCTCCGCAGTCATCCAGCGGTAGTTCGAAAGGATGGTCCAGTTCGAGAAGGTCTGTCGTGAAGTGCTTACAGCTAACCAGATTCACACTCGAATCCTTAACGTGCTCGTAGTGCGTCCTGTAGTCGGGCAGCACCGTGTAATCGATGGCTTCTCGGGCCAATTCGGTATGCAATTCGCGCGGCTTTCCGTCCAGACCCGGTCTTCCGTAATCGTAGATGCGATAGGTAATGTCGGAAGTCTGCTGAATCTCTGCGAGATAGCAGCCTCCACCTATGGCGTGGATGCGTCCCGAAGGCAGGTAGAATACGTCACCCGGAGCTACGCTATAGTCTTGAAGCACCTCGGTAATCCTGTTCTGCTGCACGAGATCCACATATTCCTGGGGTGTGATGGCGATTTTAAGTCCGCTTATAAGATGCGCACCGGGTGCAGCATCTATAATGTACCACATCTCGGTCTTGCCATTACATCCGTGTCTTTGACGGGCGAGCTCATCGGAAGGATGAACCTGTATGGACAAGTCTTTCTTAGCATCTATGAATTTTATCAGTAGCGGAAAAGTGCCTTGATAGACATCGGTAATCTTTTTCCCTGCCTGCGGCCCTTCCGCTATAACCGACTCGTCGCCGGGGACAGCCGAAAGAACCCAGCTTTCGGTGCCCCATACGCGAGTTTTCAATATCGGTTTAAACTTGAACATCTTAGATGAGCGGCTCTGCCGTCATAGCTTCAGGCTGAGGAATGCCCATAAGTTTGAGGATGGTAGGCGCCACATTACACAGAGCACCATCCTTTACGGTCTTCACTTCGTCTCCGGCATTTACTACGACGAACTGTACAGGATTCAATGAGTGGGCGGTATTAGGTGTACCGTCTTCGTTAACCGCATAGTCTGCATTTCCGTGATCTGCAGTAATAAGAACTACGTAGTCGTGCTCGACAGCTACCTTAACCACTTCTCCCACGAGGTTATCTACGACCTCCACTGCCTTGCAGATAGCAGGATAGATGCCGGTGTGCCCTACCATATCGCCATTAGCGAAGTTAAGGATAATGGCATCTTCCTTTTCGGTCTTCAACACGTCTATCAGTTTGCTTGCCACTTCGGGAGCACTCATCTCCGGCTGAAGGTCATAGGTAGCGACCTTAGGTGAGTTTACGAGGATTCTGTCTTCGTTCTCGAAAGGCTCTTCGCGTCCTCCGTTGAAGAAGAATGTCACGTGAGCATATTTCTCTGTCTCGGCAATGCGAAGCTGGTGTTTTCCGGCGCGTGCGAGAGTCTCTCCGAGGGTGTCCGTAACGAGTTCCTTATCGAAGAGGATATGGAGTCCAGTGAAGGAAGCGTCGTATGGAGTAAGACAGCAGTAGTAAAGAGGAATGGTGTGCATTCCCTGCTCCGGCATATCGTGCTGCGTAAGGACGGATGTCATCTCACGAGCGCGGTCATTACGGAAGTTGAAGAATATAACGGTGTCGTTAGCTTCTATCTTAGCAAGAGGCTTGCCGCCTTCGGTAATTACTATAGGCTTGATGAACTCATCGGTAACGCCTTCGTCATAAGATGCTTGGATGGCGGCCTGAGCGCTTTCGAACTCGGCGCCCTTTCCGTCTACGAGCATATCGTAGGCTGTCTTGACACGGTCCCATCTCTTGTCTCTGTCCATCGCATAGAAGCGTCCGCAGACCGTAGCTACCTTGCCGGTGCTTTCTGCCATCTTCTCTTCGAGCTCTTTCACGAAGCCAAGTCCGCTGTGAGGGTCGGTGTCGCGTCCGTCCATAAAGCAGTGTACGAACACATTTTCGAGACCGTAGCGCTTAGCTTCTGCGAGGAATTCGTAGACGTGATCGAGTGAGGAGTGCACGCCACCGTGGCTGCAGAGTCCCATAAGATGGAGTTTGCCTCCGTTTTTCTTAACGTTCTCGAAGGCTGCTGCGATTTCCTTATTCTGGAGCAGTTTGTGCTCTTCGCAGGCCATATTGATCTTTACGAGGTCTTGGTAGATGGTTCTACCTGCGCCGAGGTTCATATGTCCCACTTCGGAGTTTCCCATCTGTCCGTCCGGGAGGCCTACGTATTTTCCGCAAGCCTGGAGGTGACTGAATGGGTATTTGGCACGAAGGGCGTCAATATTCGGAGTCCCCTGTGTGTAAATGGCATTACTATGGTCGTGACGGCCTTCGCCCCAACCATCCAAAATCATTAAAAGTACTTTTCTGTTCATATACTTATACTAACTAATTCTATCTAATTTCTGCTTTATCAAATTGCATCAACGAAGAGAAAGTGCCCTTAAAACGATATCTCCCGTTCACTCGCACATCAGTGCGACGGCTGGGCCGTGTATTTTGCAAAGGCAAAATATGGAAAGGCGAAAAAGCCGCCAGGGGTAGCCACGATAGTGGCGAATAAGGGGGCTGGAAGCCCCATCATAGGCGACTAGCCGTCCTAAAAGCACATTTCTCTTCGTTGATATCACGCACTACTTCAAGCCGCGTGCCTTTAGCATGGCGTCTGACTGAGGGTCGCGACCTGCAAATTCGTGATAAAGCACCATAGGCTCCTCACTTCCACCCCTTTCGAGGAAAGTCTTCTTGAACTTAAGTGCCAATTCCTTATCCCACACTCCGTTTGGCGAACTCTGGAAAATGCTGAAAGCATCCTTGTCAAGCACCTCCGACCAGAGGTAACCATAGTAACCCGAATCGTAACCGCTTCCACCGAAGATATGGTTGAAATAAGTACTCTGATAACGATATGTAATCTGAGGAATGAGCCCGATCTCCTTAGCCACCTGAGCCTCGAACTTATCGACATCTATACCCTCCACGCTAGTGAGCTCGTGCCAACGCATATCCAGAATCGAAGCCGCAGCCAATTCCGCAGTCATAAATCCCTGATTGAACTTGGAAGCGGCATTGATCTTCTCCACCAATTCCTGTGGAATGACCTCTCCGGCATCGTTCTTCGCATAAAGCGCAAGCAACTCAGGCTGGAAAGCCCAATTTTCGTTAAACTGAGAGAACATCTCCACGAAGTCCCTCTTGACGCTCGTGCCGCTTACCGAAGGGTAATGGCACTTCGACAACAATCCGTGAAGTGCATGTCCGAACTCGTGGAAAGTAGTCTGCACGTCGTCGATACTCATATACTCCGACAAATTGCCTACATTCACGATGATAGGCCTTACGTCGTTACCTGCGGCGTCGTAATATTGATTGCGGACATTGTTCATCCACGCTCCGCCGCGTTTGCTGCTACGAGGGAAAAGGTCCGTAGTAAGAATACCGATAAGCGAACCGTCATCGTAAGTAAGCTTCCAAGTGGTCACGCAATCCGGATTATAGCTCGGAACGCCCTCTATCTTCTCGGCATTTACGCCATAAAGCATCTTCGCAGCGGTAAACACTCCATTAAGCACATTCTCAGCCTTAAAGTATTTGCTTACTGCATCTTCATCCAAGTCATACTTGGCACGTCTTACCTTCTCGGCATAGTACCACCAGTCCCACTGCTCTATCTTGGAGCCCTTAGGGAGGATTCCCGCCTTGACGTCAGCGTCCATAAAGAGCTGCATCTCCTTCAATTCCTGCTTGGCCCTGACATTGGCCGCATCCATTATGCCCTTCAAGAACTCATCCACGGTCTGAGGGTTAGATGCCATCTTGTCCGAAAGGGTGAAGGCTGCCGAAGACTCGTAGCCTAAGATATTGGCCTTACGGGTGCGAAGCGCCACCAATTCGAGAATGAGCGCACGGTTGTCATACTCGTTTCCGTTATGTCCGCGCGAACGATAAGCCTCGTTATACTGCCTGCGAAGCTCGCGGTCGGCAGTCGTGGTCATCATCGCAGGATAAGAGCTCACGCTAAATCCGAACTTTTCCTGAAATGCGTTGGACTCTGCGAGTATGTTGTTACCTATCTTCTGGTTAAGTGCGGCCACGCGTGCGTTAATCTCGCGAAGCTCATCCTGCTGCTCGGCATTCAGGCCAATACCCTCGCGCTCAAAGCCCTCGTACCAGCCCTTGAGCACCATCTGCTGCTCGCGGGTCAGCGCGCTCTGATCTGCCTCATAAACGGCCTTGACTCTGGCATAGAGAGCCTTGTTGAAATTAATGTCGGTGCTGTGCGCACTCAACAGGCCAATCGCCTCTTCCACCACGGCATCGAGTTCCTCGGTGCGGTCAGTCTCGGCCACATTGAAGAGAACGCCTTCCACTTTTGAAAGGATGCTGCCTGAAAGCTCGAGCGCAGCGATGGTGTTCTCGAAAGAAGGAGTACGGGTGTCGCCGATAATGGCGTCTATCTCCGCGTTCTGCTGCTTTATACCTTCCTTTACTGCAGGAATATAGTCGGAGGTACGTATTTCATCAAACGGTGGAATACCGTATGGGGTATTCCACTGTTTGAGAAAAGGATTGCTGTGACATGATGTTAATGAAACTGCCATCACAATTATAGCTGCTAATCTTTTCATTTATTATTCTACTACGATATCGTCTAAACTATTTACTATGAACTGAATATTTCCCTGATAAAGGGTAAGGATACCGGTGAGGGAAACTGACTTGCTGCCATTGAGCACCGATGCAGGAATCTTGCTGTCGGCGAACTTGGCAAATCCACTCGTGCGAAGCTGTATGGTAGTGCTGCCGAGAGTGAAATACTGGCTCACGGCATAGCCGTTTGCGTTCTGTGCCAAGCAGTAGCGAGGCCACATCTTTACGAGATTCTCAGGTTTCATTCTCTCCTCCACCAGGCTCTGATCCTCTTCCTTTTCAGGATATACTCCATAGACCCAGAAATATACCGAGCGGCAGAAAGCAGGGTCCTTAAGTTCCATTACGTTCTGGTAGAATGGTTCGTCTGTCTGCTTAAGGTATTCGAGATTCACCGAACCTACCGAACCGTAGCTCTGGTCATTGGCATTACCTATCATCGCAGCGTCCCAATCCCCACGCTGAAGGTGTGTAAGGAAATTGGCCTTGCTCATAGCCCAAGAGTCTATTCCCCAAGTCTGATCCGAGAGGAACACACGGTTCTGAGAGTTCTTGTTAGACTCGTCGCTGCTCAGGTAAAGAAGCGCAAAGGCCTGGTTAGCATACTTAAGTCCCTTCAGAGTCACGAGGCGGCCGAGGTAACGACAATCAGAAAGGGTAGCGTCCTTAGCCGGAAGGTCTTTTTCGGTAAGGACTACCGGAGTCTGAGGCTCTGCGTCCAGAGGAGATTCCACATAGATGTGGTCCTTAATGACACGGTCCGAACGGATATAAGAAGTCTCGTAGGCAGTTCCGTAAGTTCCTTGTGCGAAAGCTGCCCCGAGCTGAGTCATACCGTTTCCGCCGTAGTTACCTGACTTATAGCCGTAACTACCTATGGAAAGACCACCGGTACGATTACCGGGGCCGCATACCACATAGACTTTCTGGCCTAATTTGTATTCGTTATAAAGACTGTTCTTACCGATTTTAATCTCGATGCCACCTGTCTCGTCTTGAATGTAAATCTGGTTATAGAAGTTACCGGGCTTGTCGGTAGAGATGACACGGCCTGCGATTACTATATCGTCCTCTATCTCCATAGGATGACCCTGAGTGTAGAGTTTCGAAAGTTCCTGAATGGTGTGTGTCACCGTGATGTCGCCAGGCTTTACTACCTGAGAGCCTGATACATCCTCGCTGCGTGAAGGTTCCGGATACTTCGATGTGAATACCGGGGTAAACTCTTCACAAGAAGAAAGAAGAGCACAAAGGGCAAGTGCTAAGACAATGTTCTTTTTCATTTTATACTCCTCCTTAGAATCTAAAATAAAGGTTTAACATATAGTTGGCTCCCTGCATATAGAAATACTTCGAGTCAAAACGATAATAACGGGTGTAACTACCGCTCTTGAGAAGACGTGTCTGCTCGTATCCACCGGTGCGTATATCTGTGTTATTAAGCATATTCTTAAGCTCGAGAGAGAAACCGAACTGGTATTTTCTCTGGATGTACCAAGACTTACCGATGCTTGCATTTACTATGACTACCGGGTCAAATCTTTCCTGCGCAGCCATATACTCGATCTCGTCGGCGCTAAGACCCTGGTTCACGATTTCCTCGGTGAGAAGCCAAGTCCTGCGGTGCTCTTCGCGAGATACCGACGAGAGTTTGTCGTCCGGACCCACCACGGCGAGTTCCGTACGATAAAGAGGGTTCATACTCAGATAGTTGTGAGCATAGAAATTAGCTCCCAAAGAGAAGAACCAGTATGAAGGAAGACGGTAGTTGAATCCGAGATTTGCTGCGAGCTGAGGAGTAGAAGGCACATAGTGCTTCTGTTCCTTTGCCACCTTATAGCGGCCTTCGTCGTCGATGACGTATGTACCGTCGGAGTTCTTAGCGTAAATCGGATGTGATGCCCAGTAAGTTACAGGAGTATTCTCGACTACCACTACAGAGCTGTTGTCTATGGTCTGGGTCATACGAGGAGTAGAGGTGTAGACATACTCACCCAAGCTGAGGGCACCCTGAAGCGTAAGGTTCGTAAGGAAGAAAGGCACCTTGAAGCCGAGCTCTATACCCATATGGCGCTCATCTATACCGGTCATAGCGAAGTTAGTGAAAGAGTGCTGAGAGTCGTCGTAGAAGCTCATCACCTTGCTCTGGTCGTTAATGGTGGTATAGAAAGCAGTGAAGCGGATGTTATATCCCCTGTTACTGTACTGATAGTTGGCGTCGGCAGAGAATATCTTGCTGTTCTTAAGGTTAGGCACGAGCGTGTTACGTGTACGAGGAGAGAGGAACGCTCCGCTGAACTTAGGGGCATCCTCGAAGTAACCTACGTTAGCATAGATTCTGTGTCCACCCATCAGGACGTACTCTGCACCTGCCTTAACGGCACCTGTCAGGAATTTAGCCTTGTCGCTCTTTCCGTAAGAAGTCTGGTAGCCACCATCCTTAGAAAGGTTCACGCCTTCTATGATATAGTCCGAGCCATCGGCCTGAACGCCAGGGAAAAGACCGTTACGCATAAGACCATCTCTCCAGAATGACTCATAGCCTATCTTTGCGGAAACGTGGGCCTTGAAAGGACCGCGATCTACGAGAGCATTGGCCCAGAGCTTGGCATTACGCACCTGTGCATAGTAGTCGTAGCCGTATTTGTCACCCTTCTTTACCATCTCGGCCTGACCGTTGTTTCTAATCCAATAGTCGAGGTCGTTCTGAACCTTCGCCGGAGAGAAAGCGTAGTCGCGCTCCGCGAAGTTGTTGATGTTAAGGTAGTACTGGCCTCCCAAAAGGTCCTTTACGGTCTGAAAGTACTCGGTACGGTTTATACGGGCATTGGCACCGCCCTCGAGAGTAAGCCAGCTCGAAGGAGTCCATTTTCCGGTAAGTGCGAAGTTCAAGTCGTTCTGGTCCGTGCGGCGGTCCTGAAGGACATATTTCGAACGTCCGCCTTCGGAATTGTAGTTGATGTTATAGAGACGATCCCAATTGATGTGCTGAACGTTTGAGTCGGTATACCAAGCCTCTCTCTGCTGAGCTGCCTGATACTCGTCGTAACGGCTCAAATCCGGATTAGGGTCGTAGAAATAGCTAGGAAGATTACGGTAGTAATCAGGACGAGGGTCGGCCGAATCGTACCAGTCAAGTGCAGAATAGCCGTTGCGACCTGTTCTGAAGAGTACGGTAGCGTTCAATTCCAATTCGGTGCTAGGAGTGTAGGTGTACTTGGCCACGAAGATAGGCTCGAAAGTACTGCGCACGCGGGCATTACGCATCTTGCCGTTCTGATAACCCCAGTTCGAGTTATACATATTGTCCCTCATCAAATCATAGACCTCCTGGGTAGAAGCGTTCTGCGCGCCTCTCTCGCCCGGGGTGGCAAATGTCATAAGGGCCAATCTGTGCTCGTCGCTGAATTTCTTCTCGGCGCCGGCATAGTAAGAAAGATATTTGTAGTAAACACCTTTTACCCAATCGTTTCCTCCCAGACGGGCAGAAACGTTAACCGCATAGCTCCAGCCATTGTCCATCTCGCCGGAGGCGTAATTGGCCATAAGACGAAGACGGTAGAGCGCTGAATTCGATAGCACGCTGAAACGAAGGCCAGGACGGACTGTCGACGGGGTGCCTAAGATGCTGGTCACACCGTTATATCCACCGAAGGATGTCTCGTGAGATTCCATACCGATGGTGGTCTCCTTGTTACGGGTAGCCTCATTAAGTCCACTCCACAGAGAGTAAGGAGAGTAGCCCGTAAGCGCGTCGTTAAGAGGAATTCCTGCGAAAAGCACGTCCTGTGTTTCGCTATTGTAACCTCTGTTCTTGAAGCGTACGTCACTGAATCCGTATCCTACTATATTATTATACGGATCGTTGGCGCCGAAGAGAATGGAAGGATTGTCGGAATAGCCCGAATCTTCCATATCGAATTCGGCATAGCTTGAATCATCGGCCTCGGCGATAATCTGCTCGGATACCAATGACACGAAGATGAGGTCTCTTACGAAACCCTCCACGCTAAGGTTAATTTCAGAGGAAGCGAATCCTGCGGCTGTCACCAGCACGCGGTAAGCTCCATTTTCAAGTCCGGAGATTTCGAATTTACCATCGCTTCCGGTCTTGGCCGATGCCACTACTTCAGCACCACGGCTAACGGTTACGGTAGCTTCAGGAATAGGAATTCTTCCAGCTCTATTGACAACAGTCGCCTTTACTCCACCCCAGTCGGAAGCGAATGCCACGAGAGGGAGAAGCAGAGCTGCGAATGCACTAAATAGTCTCTTTTTCATTATATAAAATTTAAATTATTTGCCTAATACTATATATGTAGGATAGTGGTCGGAATAACCTCCTACGAATGCTCCGTTAGAGAAGGTGCGGAAAGGATAGCCCTTGTACTGGCCCTTCTGGGTGGTCATGAACGGACGCTTGAAGATGACGCCGTCGTACCACACACCGCGACCCTTAGTCACAGGCTGTATCTTGAGACCTCCTTCGGGAGCCACGGCCAAGTTATAGTTAATGAGTTCCTGGTCGTAGATACACCAAGTTCCCTGATAGCAAAGAGAGCCGTAACCTGCCTTTATCATAGAAAGATACGGATTATAGTAATCTTGTGGGGTCATCTCGGCGATGGTCTCCTTTCCGTGGAGATAGGTCACCATAGACTCGTCGAACGGGTCGTCATTCATATCGCCCATCATAACTATCTTTATGCCTGGATACTTCGCCTCCATCTCCTGCGCGTGAGCATAAGCTATCTCGGCGCCGCGTGAACGAAGGTTACCTCCCTTGCCTCCTATTCTGGAAGGAAGGTGCATCACATAGAAGGCGAATTGCTCTCCTGCTATTAGTCCATGAACCATCAAGATGTCGCGTGTACGGAAATATTCGGTGTTAGTGTCGGAGAAATCTATGTCAGAACCTTCGAAAGTGAAAGGAATGGACTCGCTGTCGAGATAGGTGAACTGGTCAGGCTTATAGAGCAAGCCCACATCCACACCACGACGGTCGGGGCTGTCGTAGTGAACTATCTGGTAATTAGCCTCGGCTATGGACTCCTGGCTTACCAAGTCTTCGAGAACGAGACGGTTCTCTATCTCGGAAACGCCGAGAATGGTGTGCCAGCGACCATTGTTCTTAGCCATCTCGGCTATTACCTTAGCCATATTACGCTGCTTGATGTCGTATTTTTCCTGTGTCCACTTGTTCTTTCCCTCCGGAAGGAACTCGCCGTCGTTCTTAACAGGATCGTCATAGATATCGAAAAGATTCTCCAGATTATAGAATCCTATTACGAAATTCTGCTGGGTTTTCTGGGCCGAGGCACTGAAAACCATTAAAGAGCAGAAAATGCAGATTAAAAACTTCTTCATATATTTTAGTGTCATTAGATTATTTCCAAACAGCCACCTTGCTTGGGTCTTGGGTCTTGACCTTTTCTACCTGCTCCTCGCTTATCTTTTTCGAGAGGTTTACGAAAAGTTTGTAACCCAGTTTTTCCTCCAGTTCCCTGATGGATATCAAATCCGAAGCATAAATACCTGTGTCATAAATATCTTCGTGATCATAATATATCGCGGCACCACAATAGCCACCGTATCCATAAGTGCTGGAAGACTCCTTGTATCCTAAGACTGCCTTATAGTAAGCAGTCGGAACGGCGACTCTCTTTCTGTCATTATCGAAGACATAGCCGCCCACCTGGTTATATTTTCCCTGTGTGGAGTTCTGTTTCACCACGCAGCCGGTAACCACATAAAGGGTGTCGTATTTGTCGCTCCACGAGCGCACCTTGCCTTCCAGCTTGGCCCAGATACCCTGATTGAAGTTCTTACCTATCTGCGGGGTCATATTAGTTCCATAGAAAGTCTGCTGATTGTCTCCGTCGCGAAGACGGTCAGCCGACGGAATCTGATGGCCACGATCGAGCCAGCCTACGCCCCAGCTCCCGTAAAGGACCGGCTGATGTTCCTGCGGAAGGTTAGGGTCGAGCCCCCAAGCGTCAGTTCTTCCGCTTCCGGCACCTATCAATCCCCTGTTGAGAGGATATGCCACCCAATGCGCCACCATATTGTCGTAATCCCAGTAGTAGGAGTAACTACGCATTCCCGGGGTCGATGCCATCTCGACCATTCCCCAGTCCAGTCCGTCCTTTTCGTTTGTTTCAGGAAGTTCGATCCAGCTTACCGGGGCCGTAGCCTGCATGGCGACGCTTTTCTTACGCCCCTGGTATAGGGACTTCCTAATTGCTTTCCCTGAAGCGGAGAGTACCACTTCGAGGGTCCTTCCGGAAGCACCGGAATAAGCCTGATATGAAAGCACTATGGATTTCTTAGTGCCATTCCCTGAAGTCTGCGAAAGAGAAGCCCACCGCTCAGTGGTCTCTTGTTCGTATTCGAGTTTAAGTTCCCACTGTCCCGAAGCCTCTACATTAACGAACATATAGCCCTTAGCCCCTGAAACTTCGGAAAACTGGAGCTCAAGACCCGGTTCTACCTTTACATTATCGGGTTCTATCCCGTTCCCCGAACAGGAGAACAGGATAGAAATCGATAAAATAGGAATTATGATTCTTTTGAAAAAGTTCATTATTTGATATTTATGCTACCGAAGCAGAACTGTCCGGCCTTTTCCTCACCATCTGAACCATATATAGCCTTATCACCTACGGTGAAAGTAACTGACTTCGTCTTTCCGGTCCATACGACTTGCTTGTCGCCCTTTGCCTGAGCAGCTACTTCTCCATTATCGGCAGTAATTGCAGGAAGACGATAAAGTCCCTTTGGAGTTATGGCAAATTCCACATAAGAGAATTCGGTCTCGGAAGTAATGTTAACTGATGCACCGGCATAAGCACGGAATTCACCGTCCTTTGGAAGTGGGTTTGTTACACCTTTTTCCTTCTTTATGGTAATGGTGTAGCCATTCTGCTTCAATACAAACTCAGCATCGCTGACTTTTTCCCAGTCTGTAGCGCTCCAAGTAATCTCCTGTGCAGCTACGGCGCCTTCCTCGAGTTGACGAAGGGTGAAAACTGCCGTCTTGCCATCCTTAGCAGTGAAGGTAATCTTAGCTGTGCGAGCGGTGTTGCCGTTAGCCGTATACTCGAGTTTAACCTTACCGTCGCCAGATCCCTCTGCAGGTGAAACCTTAGCGAAATCGCTGTCGGATACCACACTCCAGCTCTGGTTTGCCGTAACGGTAATCTCGAGGGAGCCTGCAGCAGCAGTTACCTCTGCATAGTTATTGGAGATACTCATGTAATCGGAAACAGTTTGTCCGCCGTTAACGCTGATAAGGTGACCTCCCTGGATAGTCTCAGGAGTATTTCCCTTATAGTTTACGATAGCAGCCTTTACTACCACCTCGTCACCGACCTTAAGCTGGTCTGCAGCAGCGAATTTCTCTCCGTTATAAGAAAGCACGCGGAATACGAGGAACTGATCGAGTGCAGCAGTACCGTCGTCTGAGATGTAGAATGTCATATTACCGAACTGAGCGTTGAACGCCTCCTTGAAAGAAACTATCTTTCCCTTAATGTAATACTGCTCTGCGCTTGCGGTCTGTCCTACCTCAACTGCCTTCTTGATGGCTGCTGCTGCGTTAAACGGATCAGCCTCGGTACCTGTACCCTTAGGCTCGGTCTTGAGCTCTCCCGTGCTGCCACCGGCCTCGCCTTCCTTATCGTTATGCTTTACGATGCGGGTAGAGCCCTTTCCGCCTGTCTCAGGAGTATTTCCCATATAGTTTACGAGAGGTCCGTAAACCACTACCTTATCGCCCACCTTAACCTGATCTTCTGCAGTGAATTTCTCGCCGTTAAGATAGAGGCACTGGAACACGAGAAGTCTTGTCTCCTTAGCATCCTGTCCGTCATCGGAGATGTAGAAATCGATGTTACCATACTGAGCTACGCCGGAGGTGTTCTTGATGGAAGAAACGATACCCTTTACATAGTAGCTCTCGGTAGACTGTGTCTGACCGATTTCCACGCACTTGGCGATGGCCGACATTACGTCGAAAGGATTATCCTTCGTTCCGTCAGGAGCAGCGCCTGAGCCTTCCTGATGGATGGATACGGTCTTTTTCAAAGTACCGATGGAAAGAGTAATCTTAGCGTCACGTGCATATCCGTCGTTAGGAAGCACGGTAACGGTAACTTTCTGAGCATCTGACGATGCCGAACCACTGGCAGGGTCTACTGAAGCCCAAGCGGCATCAGACTTGGCGGTCCAGTCACGTGTAGCTACGAACTCTATGTCTACGCTTCCGGTCTCTGTTCCGACAGTCACAGCCGCTTCACTTTTAATAGTAAGAGAAGCCTCTCCCTGGATAGGGTTGTCTTTCTCCCCACAAGATGCGAACACTGCAAGTGCAGCTGCCGCAATCGATAAAAATCTGTTTAGTTTCATTGTATTATTAAAATAAAGTATCTAAAAGTCATCAAAGTTAATAATAAATACGGATTTTTCCATATTTTTGCAAGCGAATAACACATATCCACTATTATTTATGAAACGAAAGCTACTTTTTCTTCTATTGATGCTCTCATCGCTTGCCGCTAAGGCAGAGGTAAAACCTATCGGCGGAACCTTCATCAACTTCTTTTGGCAGGACGAAAGAAACAACTACATGAATCAGCGCAATGTCGACCAGAGCGACCCACAGAGATGGGCCTGCAAGATCGGCGAATTGCACGAAATGGGCGTAGACATCCTAATAATAGTGACCGTGGCCAATGAGGGCCGCGCGATGTATCCTTGTTCATTTATGGAGCACGGCTATCCTGAAGGCAGGAAAAGCCCCGTAGATGCCATTATGGACACTGCCGATTCGCTTGGCATGAAAGTCTTCATAGGCTGCGGATGGGCCCGCGACCAGCTGGACGACCTCACCGACCCTTACGTCATCGAGACGAATCGCCACTTTATGGACGAATTGGCCGAACTATATAGCAGACGCCCTTCATTCGAAGGATGGTATATCCCGGTAGAGGGCTGTTTCATCCCATATCTGAGCGACTATGCCGTTCAGGGAGTGAACAAGATTTCCGCACACGCTCGCGAGCTGACTCCGGGCATCAAGGTGCTCATCTCTCCTTACGGATTGTTCGGTGCCGACATCGAGAACCCGCTCTTCGAAAAATCCATCTGCGACCTGGACGTGGACATCATCGCTTACCAGGACGAGGTAGGCTGCGTTCGCGAGCAGTTCCCGATGAAAAATATGAAGGAGCACTTCAGACAGGTGGGCGAAATCCACAAGAAGGCAGGCATCGAGTTCTGGGCTAACATCGAGACCTTTACTTGGGATCGCGAGGCCAACAACTGGTACTCTACGCTCGTTCCGGCTGCGTTCGGACGCGTGCTTTCACAGCTAGTCGGAGTAAACCAGGCAGGAGTGGACAAGGTAGTCAGCTTCATCGTATACAGCCTCTTCGACAAGCCGGGTTCACCATACCCTGCAGGACAGAGAATCTATGCCAATGACCTCTATAACGACTATATGGCTTGGATGAACGGAGACCCTCGCTGGAAGATGCTCGAGGAGATCTTCTCGGGTAAGGATTTCGGAACTCACAAGGTGACTGCCGGTCCTCAGGCGCTCAGCGACGGCAAATTCAGCTGGGAAGACCCTAACGACGAAGCTTGGTGCGAATTCGAGGGAGGAAAGATGGAGTGCGTGATAGACCTCGGCTCGAAGAAGGACATCTCTAAGGTGGGCGCACATTTCTGCGACTACTATAGAGAAGGAGTCATCATCCCTCAGTGCATAGAGGTAGAGGTGTCCAACGACGGACGCCACTTCACGAAGGTCAAGACAGTCACCTACGAAAACTGGCCTAACAAATATCTCGACTGCTGGACCGACGTCATACTGGCAGACGAGTTGAACGCACGCGGAAGATACGTAAAAGTTACCGCCATCTCGGCAAGAGGCAGAATCCTCTGCTCCGAAGTGGTTGTAGAATAATGAGTCATAGTAAGATGGGCGGCCGAGAGCGAGGCTGCCCATTTTTTTGCACTATTCCGGCATATTTCGTATATTTGCGCCAGTAGTGCGTTTAAACTTCAGTTTAATTAGTTTTATGAAAATCAAAAAATTTGCCTTGGGACTGCTCGCAGTATCCCTTTTTTCTTGTACGGACAAAGGCGGAGACATTACGAAGGACACAGTATCCGTCTCTGCATCTCTTGAAAACGGCCGTCTATGGGAATCCGGAGACGAGGTCCTTATAAATGGCGCCACTTATGTCATTACCGACGGCGTCGGTACATCCCTTTCGACTATCGAAAAGGTCACTATGTCTGATATTTATTGTGCAGCCTACGACTTCGGTTCAGGTGTAGTAGACGGGCAGACGCTCACGTTCTCCCTTCCATCTACCCAGACCGTAGGACATTCGCTCGCCAGACCGATGGTAGCCTGCAACAAGAACCCTATGCTGTCATTCAAGTACTTGCTTGGCACGCTCAAACTCTCATTCACCGGCGAAAGCGCTACCCTGACCAAGCTCGTCCTCAGCACATCTGACGGAACGAAGCTCTCGGGAGACGCCAGCGTATCGCTGAACTTCACCGGCTCACCGGCATTGGATCTCTCTGAGAATGCCAATTCTACCCTGACCATCGAACTCGGAGACGGAATCGAGGTGGGCGGCGCATCGGTAGAAGTTACACTTCCTGCAGGGAGCTATTCTTCCCTTATGCTCACGGCCTACGCAAAAGACGGTAACGTAATGACTGCCAAGTCGCTCTCGGCCATCGAAGTTCGCCGCGGCGAGGTAGCTGACTGCGCCGTAGAATATGTTTCGGACGACGAGCCGCCGATTTTCCTTTCTGCAAGTCTCGAGGACGGCGCAGACGGCTCTCAGAACAAATGGGCACAGAGCTCGGTTCTCTTCGTAAACGGCCTTCCTGCCACTCTCTACGAGGGCGCAGGCACAGGAAATGCCAAGTTCGGCCCTATCAAGGCTGCCGACAAATACTATGTTTCGACATCTTCAGCAGCGAGCGGAAGCGGTAGTTCGGCCATAATAAGAACGGAAATACCTTCTACACAGTATTTAGAAAAGCCTATCTCTCAGACCAATCCTGCAGCGGGTATAGCCTCAGGCACTGAGGTAGCGCTGAAATATGTAGGCGGAGTAATCTCGGTAAACCTTACTGGCGCTCACGAGATCCGCGAAGCGGAGCTTCTTTCAAAATCTAAAGTAAGACTTTCAGGCTCCGGCGTAATCAATCTCGAGGTATCCGACTTCGCGCTTTCACTTAACGCCGACGCTAAGAATAACGTAATAATCAACTGCGGCGCAGGCGTAGACGCCACTTCAGGCGCCAATTTCAACTTCGTAGTGCCTGCAGGCCAGTACGGCGACGGCTTCACCTTCATCGCTACCGACAGCAAGGGACAGATCTTCAGCATGGACATCCCTGCCATCTCGGTTAGCCGTAACCAGAGCACACAGGCCGGCACATTCGAATGGGCATCCAGCGGTGCAGGTTCTAACGACCTTAGCCTTAAGGGATATGCCAATTGTTATATGGTTCACTCCGAGGGAGAGTACTCTTTCGCTACTAATAAGGTGAACAATTCGAAGATTGGCGGAATCGAAAGTGCGGATTGGCTTTGGGTATCGAAGGTAGGTTCAAGCTCTAATAACGAGCTTATCTCCGACGTAAAATATGCCGACGGACGCATCTCTTTCAAGGCTTCTTCTAATAAGGGAAATGCGCTTATCGCAGCATTCGACAAAGATGGCAACATCGTGTGGTCTTGGCATATATGGATGACGGATATGCCTCAGGTCTTCGACTACGAGAATAACCCTGTATACCAAAGCGGCGGAAAGACTAACGGGTTCTTCGTAATGGACCGTAACTTGGGTGCTACGGGCGTCGAGGGCGACGAGGCATTCGGACTCTTCTATCAGTGGGGTCGTAAGGATCCGTTCATCGGCGACACCGAAAACGAATACTTGGATCGTGAAGACAAGGTGGTCGTAAAGCGCAAGGCTTTCGAGCGCAGCGACAACTTCGTGCTTAGAAACACCAAATATTCACAGGCCAATTGGCAGACAGCCCCTTGCACGAAAGAAATAGGCTCGGTGGAATATGCTACCGCACACCCTATGCTCTTCATCTATGCAGGCGAGGACAGCCACACAGCCAACTGGGTAGTAAAGGAAAACATATCTTACGACGCTTGGTGGGACGAGGACAAGTCTCTCTGGACTCCTAACGAGAAGGCCGTATACGACCCATGTCCTGTAGGATACCAGGTACCTAAGAACAGGACATTTGAAACTCTTAATGACTGCATTCCTGAATGGTCTGACAACCATGGCGTAACCTTCACCCTTTCAAATGGCGTGACTACTTGGTTCCCTTATCAGGGCTACCGTAGCGCACACCCCGAAGAGCAAGGTGCACTTACCTACGTAAGGATGCCAAACGGACAGGTAAATGTATGGACAAGTCACTATGCCGTGAAAGAGTTCGCTTATTCATTCTTTGTATCAAAGCCTGCAGTGTTTAACTACGACAACAACGACCCGTGGGCTAACGGACTGAATGTTAGATGCGTAAAAGCTTATTAATTATGAAAGGAAATATATTTGCATTAGGAATGTCCCTCTGCGCTCTGGCTGTTCTGTCTTGTAACAAGCAGCCTAAGGTGGAGGAGACACCCATCGAAATAAATCTCTCGATATCTCCTTCGGAGCTCTCCTTCACATCCGAGAACGAGGTGCTTTTCCTCGAAGTGGAGACTAACGCGTCGGATACGGAATTATCCGACAATCTATCGTGGCTCGTAATCGATAAAGTGGAGGGAGGATTCAACGTCGAGGCCCTGGAGAACACCTCCATCGACGCCAGAAGCGGAGAATTGATAGTTTACGCCATAGAAGGAAACGAAAGGGAGACCATGAACGTGAAGGTTACCCAGGCGGGTGCCGGAGCCAAAGCTCAATTCAAGGACCCTGAGTTCAGAAGACTTATGCTGGCGTATTGCGATGCCGACGGAGACGGAATTATCTCGCAGGCAGAGGCCGACAGGCTTACGGAAATGGATTTGACATACGATTCGGAAGCAAGCGATCGAAGCGTCATCAAGTCTCTCGACGGAATCAAGATTTTCAGAAACTTGAAAAACCTCGAGTGTGACTTCAATGCGCTCACCTCGCTCGACCTAAGCGGAATGGACAAGCTCGAGTACTTATCCTGCACATATAACAAGATAAGTTCGCTGAACCTCAAGGGCTGTACTTCCCTCGTTCAGTTTTATGCTAACGTGAACGAGCTCACTGCGCTCGACCTATCGGACAGCGACAATCTGAAGTTCGTACAGGCGTACAAGAACCGCATCGAGACGTTCGAATTGGCAGGAAAGAAACAGCTGGGCTATCTGGATATCAGCCAGAACGCACTTACGTCGCTGAAGGTGGAGGATTGCCCTGAGCTGGGTATCGTGAACTGCGGTTCGAACAACCTCACGACGCTCGGGCTTAAGAACTTGCCGAAACTCTTCTCGCTCGGATGCTATGGCAATAGCCTTACTTCCGTAAGCGTCAAGGAGTTCCCTGAGCTGCTCCTGTTCGAGTGCTACGATAACAACATCACTTCACTCGACCTGTCGGAGTGCCCTACACTGGGTTCTGTCCGTTGCTCGAATAACCTCATAGAGGAGCTTTTGCTTCCTGAGGTAAAGAAGGGACTCGTAACCTACGTGGTCTGTGACGGAAACAGAATCAAGTCGCTGGACCTCTCGTCTTATCCTAACCTGAAGGCTGTCAACTGCGGCACTAACTTACTCGAGAGCCTCAATGTGGCCGGTTGCTCTAAAATCGAGACTCTCTCTTGCGAGAAGAACTGCCTCACTACCCTTTCGCTCGAAGGATTGGCTGCCATGACTTCCCTCGTATGTTCGGACAACTCGATTAAGGAACTGAATGTTACCGAAAGCCCGCTTCTCGAAAAGGTGGACGCGCAGAGAAACCCTCTCGAGAGTCTGTGGATAACAGCCGAGCAGAAGAGTAGCATTAAGGAGATAAAGACCGACAATAACGATAACATCGTGAAGGTGTGGAGGAACGCTCCGGTACTTACCGTTTCGGTGGCAGAATTGGCATTCGGAGACGGAGCCGAAGAGAGAAAGATAACTTACAGCATAGAGAATCCTGTAGAGGGAGAGAGTCTTCAGTTCACCCCTTCTGCATCTTGGCTCACAGTCAAGGACCTTACCGAGAACAGCTTCGTAGTATGCGCTTCTAAAAACACGGAGAGCGAGGCTCGCACGGCTACGCTTAAAGTAGCTTATGCCAATGCCGAAGGCTCTACTATAACAGTGTCCCAGGAAGCGGCCAAACCGCTGTCTTTCGAGGTAAACCTTACGAAGGTATGGTATGAAAGCGCATCATTCTCAGTAACTCCTTCCGACCCTACTGCTACATACATAGCCTACACACGTCCTAAGAGTAAGGTAGATTCATTCGCTTCTGACGAGGATTTGATAAAGGCCGACATAGAGCGCTTTATGGAATGGGGAACTATCGCAACTTCGGGTAATTTCTATTCCGGAGCGCAAGAGCTCACAGGTGCTGGCAGCAGATGGATATCTAAAGACTACTATGTGGTAGTGTATGGCCTTACCGCCGACGGTAACAGAACCACGGATAAGGTGATAAAGATTCCTTTCACGCTGTCTTCAGTCAAGCCAAGCATCTCCGTAGGTGAAATTCCTGACGTTCCTAAGGAAAGCGGATATAGCGTCATCCCTGTTAGCGGCGGCACATATACCGTTAGCTACACCATCGAGAACGAAAGAGATGGAGAAGACGTGACCGTAGAGTCACTTGAAAAGAAATGGCTCCACATAAACTCTGTGGACAATGCGGCTCATACCATCACATTTACGGTTGACGAGTGTACGCAGATAAGTTACTCCTACCCTTATAAGCGCGAAGGTAGTTTCATAATCTACCACGCCGACGCTTCACCTTGCACATTAGAGTTCAGGCAGAACTGTCCTAAATCTTCGAACTAAGACTTAATGGAGGCTGGATTTCCACAACGGAAGTTCAGCCTCTATTCCTTTTACAGTATCCTGCGATGGGACAGCCGCAGCAGTCCTTCTTCTTTTTCGAGCGGTGAACCGCCCACAAGGCACATCCTGCGAGCACCACGACTACCGCGACTACTATTAAAGTGGAGAGATTCATACGAAAAGAAGATAGGCTATAAACGCTATTACCCAAGCAAATGCGCACTGGAATACCACTACGAAAGCCGCCCATTTGCTGCCAAGTTCCTTACGGATGGAAGCTATCGCAGCCACGCAAGGAGTATAAAGAGCACAGAAGACCATCATAGCCACGGCCGAAGCGGTGGTAAGCACTCCTGCGACACCTAGAATCTCCATAGTGGACACCACGCTTTCCTTAGCCAAGAATCCCGAAACCAGCGACGTCACCACTCTCCAGTCGCCCAATCCCATAGGAGAGAACACAGGAGCGATGAGCCCCGAAACCTTAGCCAGCATACTCTGAGAGTAATCCTCCACCAGATTGAACCTGAAATCGAAGGATTGCAGGAACCATATCACGATGGTAGCGAGGAATATGACGGTAAAGGCTTTCTGTACGAAATCCTTAGTCTTGTCCCAAAGCAAATGCCCTACATTCTTCGCCTGCGGAAGACGGTATGTAGGCATCTCCATCACGAAAGGCGCCGCCTGCGAACCCTTGCGCAACATCTTACGCACCAGAGCCACCAGTACCCCAAGAACTATTCCCAGAAGGTACATAGACAACATGGCTAACCCTGCGTGCTTCGGGAAAAACGCAGCCGCGAAAAAGCCGTAGATGGCTATCTTCGCCGAGCAGCTCATAAACGGTGTGAGCAAAATGGTCATTTTACGATCCCGTGCACTTGGAAGCGTACGTGCCGCCATCACACCCGGAACGGAGCATCCGAAAGAAATGAGCATAGGGACTATGCTTCGTCCCGAAAGCCCTATCTTACGCAAGAAGGCATCGCACACGAAGGCGATTCTCGCCATATATCCGCTATCCTCCAGCATAGACAGGAAGAAAAACAAGACTATGATGATAGGCACGAAACTAAGTACGCTGCCCACGCCGCCGAAAATCGCATCCACCACCAGAGACCTGATGGATTCGCTGACGTTCCACGAGACGAAGAGCCTGTCCACCATAGCCCCCAGTGAACTGATTCCGCTGTCCAACAGGTTCTGCAGAGGCACGCCTATGACATCGAACGTGAGCCAGAATATCAGGGCCAATATGCCCACGAAAGCCGGTACCGCCGTGAAACGACCCGTGAGTATGCGGTCGATCCTGTTCGAGCGGATGCGCTCCTTGCTCAATTGAGGCTTGGCCACACTCTGCGAACAAAGCCTGTGGATGAAGGCGTAACGCATATCCGCCATCGCCGCGAACCTGTCCAGTCCGCGCTCCTTCTCCATCTGTTCGATGATGTCTTCCAGAATCTGCTTTTCGTTATCGCTCAGCTGCAGATGGGCCAATACCTGCTCGTCTCCTTCGACCAATCGCGAAGCCGCGAACCTGATGGGAATGCCGGCGCGCGAAGCGTGATCCTCGATGAGATGCATAATGCCGTGAAGGCACCTATGTACTGCTCCCCCGTGCTCGTCGGGAGGACAAAAGTCCTGACGTGCAGGCTTTTCCTGATAAGATGCTATATGAATCGCATGCTCGATAAGCTCGTCGATACCCTCACCCTTAGCAGCGCTGATAGGAACCACCGGAAGACCCAGTTCGCGCTCCATCACATTCACGCGCACGCTTCCCCCATTACCGCGCAGCTCATCCATCATATTTAAGGCCAATACCATAGGAACGTCAAGCTCCATAAGCTGCATGGTGAGGTAAAGATGCCTTTCGATGTTACTTGCATCTACGATGTTTATTATCGCCTTAGGCCTTTCGTTAAGCACGAAATCGCGAGAAACTATCTCTTCCTGGGTGTACGTGGACAGGGAATAAATGCCCGGAAGGTCGGTCACCACAGTCTCCGGACGATTTCGCATCTGGCCGTCCTTTCTGTCTACGGTGACTCCCGGGAAATTGCCCACATGCTGATTGGAGCCGGTCAACTGGTTGAAAAGAGTGGTCTTTCCGCTGTTTTGCTGCCCGACTAGGGCAAATGTGAGCACTTCTCCCTTAGGGAGAGGATGTGCGTGGTCGGCAGAGTGGTACTTTCCCTCTTCACCGAATCCCGGATGGGAGTTATCTTCGTGAACTGAAAGATTATACGCTATATCAGGAGAGGATGCCTCCTTATCCTGACAGGTGTCCACCACCTTTACTTCTATCTGCTCGGCCTCGGCTATGCGAAGCGTCAGGGAATAGCCCTGAACGAGAATCTCCAAAGGATCGCCCATCGGAGCGCGCCCTCGGAGAGTTATGATGGAACCCGGGATGATACCCATTCCCAGGAAATGCTGTCTTATGTTTCCCTGTCCCCCGACAGAGAGGACCTCGGCACTTTGGCCTACCTTTAATTCGTTAATCTTCATCGTAACACAAAATTAACAAATTAACAGATATTCGCTATACCTAAATATAGAGATTGTTAGAAAGTGAACTTGGACATAAACTGGATGCGATGGTTTCCCACCCAGTGCTTCCCCTCGGAAGCGAGTCCATTAAGGCCCACACACTGAGAATATTTGGTACCATCAGCCGCAGTATAGCTTTTATATTCACCGTATTGGGCTGCGCTGTACGAGTATTCGAGAGCCAGCGTGACAGGGCCGAAGTTCCAGCTTATAGTCGGAGACACCCTGTAAGTGGCATTTAGATTCGAATAGGTATTTTTCGCCAAATAGTTCTGACTGGAATCGACGAGTCCGCTTCCGTCCTCTATCTCGAGCAAATCGCCCACGGTACCAAGATTACGTGCATAGCCCAAGAAAAGCGATGCCTTGTATTTCTTACCGTAAGAGAATGACGCCCAAGAAGATGTGGTAAGGGTAGGAGTATACTCATAGTGTCCGTCCTCCCCCGCTGCAGTGAACTTTTTCGAAATGCCATAGCCTCCGAGCATATTCATATGTTCTCCTCCCTGTGCGAGAACGCTCTTCGCCTTCGCACTGAAAAGGCCCTGCTTGTACTGCAGGAACATAAATGCGCTAAATGTCGTCATCCTGTCGGACACGAACGCACTCTCTCCTTCGACAAGTCCCTTATAGCGAGGCTTTATCGTGTTTTCGTGCACGCCTATGCGTCCCAGAAATCCTCCACGGTGGTAGGTCGCCCCTATGTAGCACTCCGGCAGAATGAAGCCTGTGTACTTGGCATAATTGGCCGAATTACCCTCAGGTCCGGCAGAAGTGTACTGCATCTGGGTAAGCAGGGAGACTGTGGTGTAGAAGCAGTCCGTTCCCCAATCGGTGTTCACCGTAAGCTGCGGAGTCCTGCTGAAAGGCCCGAATGGCACACCAACCTCCAGAGCTATTACGTCAGGCATGTCTGCTGCCATAGGGTGCCAAGCCTGCCCCATACGAATGTCGGAATATGGGGTTAGGATGTCGAAATAGGCTTGTCTTAGCCTAAACGCCGCCGTTCCCGTAATGCCGCTAAGTCCGCTATAGAAATCGGCCTCTATCTTACCCTTGACACTTATCGAGCCGCTTTTCCACGAAGTGTTTATGCCTAGACGGGAAGTCAAAGCGGCAGTCTTGGCCGTGGTGAGGGCATTCAAGTCCTCGCCGTTTGCGTTATAGTTATGGTCGAGAGGGACATAATAGTAGAGCTCTCCTGTTCCCGACTTGCTCAGACGAGTATCGACGGTCGAGAAAGTCCTCACGAAGCCGTACATCTTAATCTCCGGCTTGTTTTGTGAGAAAGCACCGATGCTTGATAGCATCAGTGCCCCCATTATTAATATTTTCTTCATATTAGAATCCTACGAAAATAAGAACGCCGTATCCTAACACAAGACCAACCACACCTAAGATAATGCCGACCTTCGCCATATCCTTAGTCTCGATAAGACCCGTCGAGCTGGCGATGGCATTAGGAGGTGTACTGATAGGAAGAATCATAGCTACCGAAGTTGAGATGGCAAGTCCTATGAGCAGGGCCTGTACGCCACCCAGCAACTCGAGCTGGTCTCCCATAGGAGTTCCCATTGCGCCCACTGCGATCGCCGTAAGGATAGGGAGAAGCAGGTTCGCTGCCGATGTGTGGGACAGGAAGTTTGAGATGACATAGCCCACGATTCCGGAAACGACGAGCACTGCAAGCGCCGGCATAATACCGAATGGAATGGCATTTACCAGTGTCGATGCCAATCCTGTCTTCATCAGCGCCGTACCCAGAGCCAGACCGCCCGCAACCATCCAGAGCACATCCCAGTTAATCTCTTCGAAATCCTTTTTCTCGAACACGCCCGTAGCCACGAAGACCGCGAACGGAATCAAAGCCACCTCGTAAGAGTTAATGTTCGTAATCTTCTCAGGGATAAGCCACAAAGCGATGGTAACGATGAATGTGGCAGCCACTATCCAGAACTTCGCATCCTTCTTCTTATTAGACTCGATTTTCAGCTCTATCTTCTTAGCCTTGAATGGGAAT
>URCV01000016.1 GCA_900546445.1 uncultured Bacteroidales bacterium
CCTAAATCAAAAGGTGTTTTTCGACTTCGTGGCAGGCTTTTGTCGCTCGCGGAGTTCCGCCAATTCACTTTGGCAGGTCGAATGGCGTAGAGCGCACTCGGTGAAGGACTGCTTGCCAAAGTGAGATTTTTTTAGCTCCACCTTGGCAGGGAGATGCCAGTATACGCATTCTGTGGAACATTGGCTGCCAAAGTGAATTTGAAGAGTGTTTTCGCAGAATGACCAGAATTAGTTTCATGATTTACAGACACACAGGTTTTTCCCCCGTGCACTGACTCAGTATTGTTCAGCCTTTCGCGCAGAATTATACATAAGAAGATTGCGAAGGCGGCTCGAAAATGCTCACGGAAATGCTCCCAAATTCATTTATTTGTGAGTCAAATGTTTTGAAATAAATAAAAAAGTGTTATTTTTGCGTAATTAAAAAATTAAACAAACTTATGACTAAAGCAGAAATTGTAAACAGCATCTCAAAGTCTACTGGCATTGAGAAAGCGACTACCCTCGCAGTGGTGGAGGCATTTATGGACACAGTTAAGGATTCCCTCGCTAAGAAGGATCCGGTGTATCTTCGTGGATTCGGTAGCTTTATTATCAAGCACCGTGCACAGAAAGCAGCTCGTAACATTACAGCTAAGACTACTGTAATCGTTCCGGCTCACGATATCCCTGCTTTCAAACCTTGCGACGAATTTGAGAAACTTGTTCAGGGTAAATAATTTTTAAACATTTTTATATTATGCCAAACGGAAAGAAGCATAAGCGCCATAAGATGGCCACTCACAAACGTAAAAAACGTTTGCGCAAAAACAGACACAAGAAAAAGTAAGTCGCATAGAGGTCCTCGGTAGTCCGACGGGCCTTTTTGTTTTGTTTATGTCTACAGAAATTGAAAAGCAGGAAAAAGATTTAGTGGTGTCCGTAGGACCTACTGAAGTTAAGCTCGCCCTTATGGAAAACCATAGGCTTATCGAGTTTAGCAAGGAGTCAAGTCAGGGACACAGCTATTCGGTGGGGGATGTCTTCTTAGGAAGAGTGAAGAAGGTTATGCCTGCACTGAATGCTGCTTTTGTAGATATCGGAGATTCGAAGGAGGCATTTATCCATTATCTGGATTTGGGCTTGTATTTCCACGCGTTCGACACTTTCGTGAAGAAGAGTAACCCGAACACGGACTTGAAAGCCCTTTATTCGTCCATCCCGATTGGCCCGGCTCTCGAAAAGGAAGGCCACATCGAGAAGGAATTGCAAGTAGGTCAGATGATTATATGCCAAATCGTCAAAGAACCGATTTCTACCAAAGGGTCACGCTTGACGGCTGAGATTTCATTAGCAGGACGTAACATTGTACTGCTCCCTTTCGCGCAGAAAGTGAGCGTTTCTTCTAAAATTTCTTCGAAAGAAGAGAGAAAAAGGCTTGAAACTTTGGTCAGAAACATTTTGCCTCGTAATTATGGTGCCATAATTCGTACCGCGTCCGAGGGAAAGAATGCAGCTGTTCTGGTAGCTGAGGCCAAGTCTTTGATAGAAAAGTGGGAGGAATCGTGGAAGCAAATTGCCCGTTCGAAGGGAATCGAGCTACTGTTTACCGAATATTCCAAGACCACTACTATGCTTCGGGACCTTCTCAACGACACGTTTACTAATGTATATGTAGACGACGAGAAGACTTTCGAAGACACTAGGAAGTATATTTCCCTCATTTCTCCGGAGCAGGAAAAGATAGTGAAGCTCTATGAGGGGAAGGAGCCTATTTTCGATCATTTCGAAGTTACTCGCCAGATTAAGAGTTCATTCGGAAAGGTAGTTCCTATGAGGCAGGGTGCGTACCTGGTCATAGAGACCACGGAGGCGATGAACGTCATAGACGTCAATAGCGGTACCCGTGCGAAGACTACCGATTACGAACAGAACGTTTTCGATGTGAATAAGATAGCGGCCGAGGAAATAGCCCGGCAGCTACGCCTCCGAGATATGGGAGGTATCGTCATAGTCGATTTCATCGACATGGACTCACAGGAGCATCGAAACGAGCTGCATAAGTATATGATGGAACTCATGGCATCGGACAGAGCGAAGCATAATGTCTTGCCGTTGACCAAATTCGGGTTGATGCAGATAACCAGACAGAGGATTCGTCCTGTTACAGAGATCAACACACTGGAGCAATGTCCTTTGTGCCACGGCACGGGAAAGATAGCTTCCTCTGTGGTAATAGATGAACAGATAGAAAGAAAACTCTCGTATTATGTCTCTGAGAAGGGATGTCGGGAGTTCACGCTGAAGCTAAGCCCTATCCTGGGTGCGTATCTGACGCGCGGAACGTGGGGGAGTTCCTATCTTTCTAAATGGAAAAAGAAGTACAAGTGTAAGATAAAGCCGGAGGAAGTGACCGACTTTACTGTCTTGCAATATGAATTTTACGATTCGAACGGAGAGGTCCTAGATTAGGACCTCTTGTTTTTTCAATCGTGGGAAGTCCTGGGTCAGGGGCGAACTCGAAAAACACCTTTGGAGTCAGGATGCCGTAGAGACGCTTCTAGATGGTCCGGTAGCTAAAGGTGTACAGAAGTTTCGTACACCTTCAGGTTACACCCTTAGTAGAACGCTGTAGAGTGCCTCTGGCGTTCAAAGGTGTTTTTCGGGTTGCGAAGAGGCAGTTTTCGGTCTCTAAAGTTCAAGCGCTGCGCTGAGCTCGATGGGGCGGCTCACTTGCGCTTGAACTTTTGCGATTAGCAGTTTCATCCGGCCAAAATGGCTTTTCACCGGATGAAACGTCGTTGAGATTGCTTCCCGTCCGGCCAAACCCGCTTTTCGCCGGATGAAATTGTCTTCGTCAAATTCGCTTTGGCAGCCAATGTGCCACAGAAAGCGTATACTGATACCTCCCTGCCAAAGTGAAGCAAAAAAAGTCTCACTTTGGCAAGCCACCCTTAGCAGAGTGCGCTCTACGCCGTCCTCCCTGCCAAAGTGAATTGGAGGAAGCCTACGAATCAACAAATAAAACTAAAGCTTTTCGCCGGACGGGAAGTCTTGCAGGAACCATTCAATATTGCTCCATTCCGTGTCCACGTCGATGCTGTATTCGAATTCTCGTATTTGTTTGCCTTCTGAGATGACACCATCTAAGAAATCAATGGCAGTTTGAGCGTCGTGGAGCATCCATATCACATTGCAGGTTCCTTTTTGCGTAACCCTTGCGACAAACAGAGCATTAGGATGCCCAGCATCAACCTTAAGTGCTTTGTCGAAAGACTCCGTGAATTCTTGCATAATGGAGAACTCGTCATCAGACGGCCAAAGTGTCTCGTCGATATCGTTGTAATAAAATGTGACAGAACAAAAGTAGGCGAATACTCGCTTTAATGCGGTGTCGTCTTTATGATGCCTTAACGAGTCGTTAATTAACATAAGAGATTTTGTGCCTTCGGATTTCGTGGTATCGAGAAGAATAAAACTTTCTTCCGGGATGTCGATGTATACCGTCTTTTTCTTAGGCTTATGAGCGAACAAAATGTCTTTTAATCCCATATCTGCATTGTTTTAGTGTACCCCCTAGGCGAATCGAACGCCTATCACAGGAACCGGAATCCTGAATTTTATCCATTAAACTAAGGGGGCAAGTCCTTAAAATTCACGGAGAGCTTGCATCACTGCGAGCTCCCCGCTACTTAACCTAAACTTAAACTATGAAAAACTTCAATGCAAATATAACTATTTTTTCTTAAAAATCATAAATCCATAAAAAAATCCGAAAAAATTTCATATAATTGTACTAAGCCGTAATGTTGCGGTGACACTTAAACTTTATTACTATGTGTATTCAGTTGAAAAAAGCCTTTCTGGGCTTCTCTGAAGCGGTTATGCTTCTTTGCGTGACAGGATGTGACGCAGTTTTGAATCCTACGGGACCTGACGGTGAACTATTGATTAACTTCCATCAGAATGCCGTGCTTCCTAAAGTCCCACTTGTGAGTCTGCTCCCTGAAGAGGAACGGAGGGCGTCCACTTATGCCGAAAGCCAGGTGGAAGTGCAGCTCGACACTAACGATTTCATCCTCTCCGTAGTGGGCTCCGGCGGAGCATCGTTGTACTACGGTTCGTTCGGGGCGGCACCTACTAAAATCATCACCTCGCCCGGGACCTACACCATCTCGGCCAAGTCTTGCGAGTTCTACGCCCCTCTCTACTCTTCGCCGCAGTTCGGTGACACGAAAACCGCAGTGGTAACTGCCGGAAAGGAATGTCGAGTGCTTCTGGACTGTGAACAGATGAACTGTGGAATTCGTTTGAAAATCGATCCGCAATTCCTAACGGATTTCCCTAACGGAGTGCTTTTCCTGAAATCTTCCGAAGGAAAGCTGATGTATGCCTATTCCGAAAAGCGGATAGCTTACTTTCGACCGGGAAACATTTCGCTGGTCTTAAGCGATTCCGGTAAGGAAAGGACATTGGCCACATATAAGGTGGAAGCGAAGGAGATTCTCACCATCAAGCTGGAAATTTCGGGCACGTCCGCACCTTCCGTTACTTCCGGGATACATATCCAGCTCGACACCGCCCGAGTATGGCGCGATGACAGAATCGTCATCGACGCAGGAGGGGGCGTGTCCGGAGGAGGCTCAAATAATGGTGATGAGAAGGATAACGCGCTTAATATCAGTCAAGCGAAGGATATGATAGGCGCTACCGACGTGTGGGTTTGTGGCTTTATCGTGGGAGGAGACCTTTCATCTTCGAAATGCAGTTTCGACATTCCGTTTTCGTCGAAGACGAATTTGGTGCTGGCTTCCAAGAGCTCTTGTCGGGACAAGGAGGCGTGCCTTTCCGTCCAATTGAACTCCGGACGCATACGCGATGCCTTGAATCTGGTGGAGAATCCAGGGCTTCTCGGTAGAAAGGTCTACCTTAAGGGCGATATCGTGGAAAGCTATTACGGAATACCGGGCATCCAGTCCATAAGCGAATATTCTTTTTAGTAATCCTTGAAAAACTACTTAATTCAGAAAAAGTCATTATCTTAGTAGGCTGGTCTATCGTGACCGGCCTACTAAGATATGAGTTTGAAAAAATGGTTTGATAATGCACGTAGCGTCTCGCTTGTCCAAAGCGTGATGCCTTCCGTGCTTGCGGTGGTATTGGCCATCGGAAAGAAAGGATTCCACTGGTGGGATGCGGTTCTGGCCGTGGTAGGGGTGGCCTGCGCTCACTTGGCGATGAATCTTACAGACGATTACTTTGATTATAAGGTAGATATGCTTGGAGATAGGGATAAGGTCACTCGGCAGGGCTTTCGCGCGATGCTGGTCAAATACCCCTATCTTACGGATGGTTCGCAGACGCTGAAAAGCACTGCCGTGGCTATCGCGTCCTTCATTATAGCAGCAATGTGCTGCGGTGGCGTCATTCTGCTCGACAGGTGGGGAACTCCGGTTTTCGCGCCTGATGGATTGTGGTGGATAGGGGCGATAGTGGCTTGCTGTGCTTTCCTGGGTGTATTCTACTCGGCACCTCCGTTCAAATTGGCCTATAGGGGACTTGGCGAACCTGTGATAGGCATTATCTTCGGGCCGCTGTTGATGATGGGCGTTTACTATGCTTCGTGCGCGCAGATGAGTCCGGAAGTGGTACTTACGAGCGTGCCGGTGGGGCTTTTGGTGATGAATATCCTGTTTACGCACAGTTTCGTGGAGATGGCAGGCGATGCGCAGAGCAACAAGATGACTCTTGCGAGGCTGATCGGCAGCACGAAGGGTAATCTGACGGCGAGCGCCATTATAAACTTCCTGCCTTTCGTGATGATAGTGCTCGGAGTGTGTCTGGGCGATTTGTCTGCGTGGTATCTGTGTACGCTGCTGGTGCTTCCGAGGGGGATTTGGCTTTTCCGTTCTCTGGTGCAGTACAGTAAGGGTGCGATGATGGAAATCGAGAGGCCGCCTTTCTGGCTGGGTCCGATGCCGAATTGGGATAAATATCGCAGTGCGAAGATAGACTGGTTTATGGGACGCTGGCTATGTGCGCGGAACCTTTTGAGCGGATTCTGCTGCATCATAATGATAGTCACTATTTTACTGCGGGTAATTTGAGAGCGGGATAGGGGAGTCGAACCCCCCTCCTCAGCTTGGGAAGCTGATGCACTACCGATGTGCTAATCCCGCAGAGAGAACGCAAAGATATAAAAAAAGAAAGAATAAAAGAAGACGATGAAGAAGTTTTTGAGCAAGTATGGAGCTTATGTGATTGCTGCACTGGTGTTTGTGCTTATAACGCTGGTGTATTGCGCGCCGGCCTTTCAGGGGAAGGTCCTGAGCCAGAGTGACACGATGCAGTGGAAGGGTATGGCGCACACCTTGAAGGAGTATAACGAGACTGCGGATGTGCCGGCCAATTGGACCAATTCGATGTTTTCCGGTATGCCTTCGTATCAGATTACGGTAAAGAATCCGGGTAATCCGGTTACGGCTGTCATCTGGTATGTGGATCAGTTCTTCAGAAAGCTCGCCACTCTCTTTTTCGACTCCATCTTCGGGCTTCTCCTCGGCTATTTTATAGGCTTTTTCATAATGCTAAGGAGTTTCGGAGTGAACAAATGGCTTAGCATAGTGGGCTCCATCGCCGTGTCCATGTCCTCGTACTTTTTCCTTATAATTCCTGCAGGACACGAGGGAAAGGCATTGACATTAGGGATGATGGCTCCCGTGATAGGAGGATTTTTCCTGATATTCCGAAGAAAATACGCGCTGGGCGCAGCCTTGGTAATGCTCTATAGCTCCATAGGAATGATGAAGCACCCTCAGATGTCCTATTATCTTCTTATGATGATGGCACTTTTCGGAGTCGCGGAGATATACATTCACATTAAGGAGAAGAAACTCAAGGAATTGGCCATAGCGCTGGCGGTGTTCGTCGGAGCAGTGGGCGTGGGAGTAGGAACCGGCTACAGCACCCTGAAGGCGAATTCCGAATACCTTAAGGAGACCATCCGCGGGGGACATTCCGAACTGCAGGCCGGCGGAGAAAGGCAGAAGGGACTTGACATAGACTACGCTACGGCTTGGAGCTACGGTGTGGGCGAGACTATGACCCTGATGATTCCTAACTTCAAGGGAGGCGCCAGCACCACGAACGTGGGCGAAAACTCGGTTATATACGATGAAATCATAAGCCAAGGCTATCCACGCTTGACTGCTCGGGGATTTGCCGAAGGGTGCCCGACGTATTGGGGCGAACAGCCGTTTACGGCAGGCCCCGTCTATGTGGGCGCCATAGTGTGCTTCCTCTTCCTGCTGGGATGTATGGTCGTGAAAGGCCCGTACAAATGGGCGCTTCTGGCCTCGACCGTATTCTCCGTCCTGCTCAGCTGGGGACATAATTTTATGGGACTTACGGAGCTGTTCTTCAACTATTTCCCATTCTATAACAAGTTCAGAACAGTATCCTCCATACTCGTGGTGGCCCAGATAGCCATGCCTCTTCTCGGCTTCCTCGCACTAAACGAAATCATTAAGGGAAACATAGAAAAGACGGCTCTGAAACGTTACATAGGCATAAGCGCCGGGGTGACCGGAGGACTTTGTCTTGTTTTCGCTCTATTCGGCTCGGTACTTTTCGACTTTACCTCGTCTAACGACGCTCGAATGTTAGCCGGTATGCCTGCTTGGTTTATCCAGGCACTTCACGACCAGAGGGCTTCCATGCTAAGGACCGATGCCTTTCGTTCGTTCGTATTCATCGCACTGTCGGCAGGCGTACTATACGTGTATTCTCTAGGGAAGATGCGTCTTCCGGCATTCATAGGGGTGCTGGGTGTGCTGGTCTTGGCCGATATGTGGCCTGTGGACAAGCGCTATTTCGGCGCAGACAACTGGGTGAGCCAGAAAGATAACGATGCCTATTTCGCCATGCAGCCTTACGAGAAGCAGATTCTTCAGGACAAATCCTATTACAGGGTTATGAACTTGACTACCAACACCTTCAACGAGAGCCGCACTTCGTATTACCTGAATTCCATAGGAGGCTATCACGCTGCCAAGCTGCGCCGCTATCAGGACATCATCGACGCGCACCTCACGAAGGGAAATATGAATGTGGCCAATATGCTTAATGCCAAGTATTTCATAGTAGAAGAGGATAACGGAAGCCCGGAGGTGATGGTAAATCCGGACGCTATGGGAAATGCTTGGTTCGTAGACGAAGTGAGATGCGTGGACACCCCGCGCGAGGAAAGCGACGCGCTCAATGCGATGGACTTCTCGAAACAGGCCGTCACCGACAGGAAATTCTCCTCTATGGTGCTGGAACCTAACACTTTCAGCGGCGAGATAGCCCTTCTCTCCTATGCTCCGGATCGTCTGGTTTACAACTCGAGCTGCGAAGGCGAAAAGACAGCGGTATTCTCGGACATTTACTATCCTTATGGATGGAAAGCCTACATAGACGGCGCTCCGGTGGAGCATTTCAGGGTAAATTACGTGCTGCGCGCACTTAATGTCCCTGCCGGCGAGCACGAGATAATGTTCGAGTTCCGCCCCGACAGTATCTATAAAGGCTTTAAAGTCAATGCGCTTTTCCGCTACATTATGTACACTCTGATTATTTCCCTGATAGTAGCGAGCGTGTTACGTGAGCTCGGAAAAGGACCAAAGTGGCTGCGGGACTGGGGCGCATAGTCAGAATATAATAAAAGAATAGAACTATGGTAGCTATCCATTTGACTGCCTCCGAAAGCAGTCTTTTAGGGTAGCTGCCTTCGTTTTTACACCTGACCCTTTCACTTTTGCCCACTCCGTCCGCGAACTTCCTGACATAATCGACGGTAGTCCTGCTCTGCGGAATCATATGCCTCACGCACACGTCCGGAAGGTAAACTATGCCGTATCCGGCGGCCTTCACCCTGTTGAACAGGTCTTTCTCTTCGCCACCCATCAGGTTTCCGCCGTTTCGGCCAAGCTCGGGGTTGAATTCACCCACTGCATCAAGCACGCTGCGACGGAAGCCCATATTGGCCCCGATAGGGAATTTCCTGCCCTCGAAATAGCACACTCGCTGCCCCATGTCCAGTCCGGACACCCAGCCCAACGACCATTTGCACAGCCATTTAGGCGCCTCGCCGCTTTCGAAGGTCGGGATTATTCTGCCCCCGAACGCCCCTGCCTGCGGATGAGCCTTCATATTCTCGGCCAATCTTTCCACGTACCCTTCTTCGGGGATGGCGTCGTCGTCCAGAAAGACGAGCAAATCGCCCTTCGCCGCTCTAATTCCGCAGTTCCTTGCCCACGAAAGCCCCTGCTTTCTCTCACTAAGGATGCGCAGCGGAAACTCGGGGTGCGAGCTCTGAAAGTCCTTGATGACCAGAGGCGTGGAGTCGGTAGAGTTATTATCCACGACTATGGTCTCGAAATCGGTGTAGCTTTCCCTCGAGAGCGCTTCCAGAACCTTTCCTATATAGGCCTCGCGATTATATGTGCAGATAATTATCGAAATCATAATGTGTAGGGTCGTCGCCCCAGAATTTGCTGATGAGGTGTTTGCGAAGGGTTTCGTCGAGCGGTTTCACTCCGCTTTCGATTATCGAGAGCAACTGCTCCATCGTATAGGCCTTCTGGCCTATTACATTCTCGTCGAAAGGATAGAAAAAGTCCCTTTCGCTTTCATAGGCGGAGTAGTCGAAAAGATAGAGGACGGAAGATTTTCCGTCCATTAGAATGTAGTCGTAAAGTACGGAAGAATAGTCTGTTATAAGAGTGTCCGTGTATGGAAGGACAGGATAGATGTCCGCGCTCGGATGCAGATAGAACACGTTTCCGTCGCGATAGGCTCCCGTGTCTTTGTTATTAAAGTGATCCTTTACCACAAGCGCCTCGTTTTTAGCCGAAAGCACTGCGTTAAGACGCACCGTGTCTATGGCTCCCATAGCTGACGCACCGCTGTCTCTCCATGTAGGCATATACACGTAGACGTGCTCGAACTCCTCGAGCGAATGGATGAGTTCCTTAATGGAAGAAGGCTCGTAAGTGTCTATGAACGAAGACCTTTCGCTTTCGCTAGCGGTGAGAATGAGATTACGCGGATAGGCCTGCTCTATGCAGCGCGACTTAGGGATTCTAAATGCAGGACTGAACATGGCAGTCTGGAAAGGCGATGCGGTGAGCATCAAGTCCGGCCTTCTGAACACCTCCGGATGGTAAAATCTCTCCTTAAGCGTCTTTTTGTAATATCTGTCCGCGAGAGGCCCGCTGGTAATGTTGAATTCGCAGTATTTCAGCCCCACTCCGTGCCAGAGATTGAAAATCTTAGCCCCTCCGCTAAGGCAGAAAAGAATATCCGAAGAATAAGCCCCCACGAGCCACCACTTCGAGGTAAGCGCGCGACAAATGCCCTTCGCACTAAGCAGGTGCTCTGCCGGAAGTCCCACCTTGCGAATCTGCTCAACTGTCTTTCTGTCAGCGCTTATCCAGCACACGTCAAGCCCCCTTCGCGCATATTCTATGAACAGGTATTTGGGATTTCCGTCGAAGCGGTTACGCGGACAGCCGAAGGCGAGCCTACCTTTCTTCCTAGGAATCAGAAACGAAAAAGGATAGACGAGATAACAAAGCAGATATTTGAAAAACTTCGCCATAGTCTAGAATATGATTTCGTGCGCCGATTTGTCCTCGGGCTCCTTAGTGTAATCGCCGTAAATGCGCCTTAGATAGCTGTCCGGGTCGGCCGGAGCCGGGAATTGCTTGCCTTCAAACGAGATAGTGCCTAGCGGGAAGATGTCCTCGACCCTTCGCACGCTGTAGAACGGCACGCCGAAGTCGTGCAGCAGATTCTTCCTGTAGAATAGCTTACCTATAATAATGGCCAATTCCTTCGCCACCCACATCACGGGAAACAGCATATAAGCCGCAATTCTCTTCAGTGCCCCGTCCCGGATGCTGCCGTTTATCCTTCGAACGCACCTGCCGTACAGCGGGTCGATGGCCTTCTTCAGGCGCAGACTGCCCGGTCGAAGCACGAAAGTGTCTATCCAGAGCTTTTCCTCGCGGGGAGCCCCGGTGAGCGGGTCGTGGCGCAGGACGGATTGGCCCGTATCCACGAAACGAGGGGAGAGTCGGGTCTGGCCGCGCTTGCTGCAATCGAAGGCGAAAGGAGAGCTGAGATGGGCCGAGAAAGCTCTTCGGATTTTCCTGTAGTCACTGGCCAATACGCACACGTCCAGGTCGTCGTCCCACGGGATGAAGCCCCCGTGCCGCACGGCCCCCAAGAGTGTGCCCGAATCTATCCACCAAGTGATGCCAAGTCGGGTACAGACGGAGTCGAACTCCACGAGAAGATCCAGAAGCCGTAGCTGATGTTCCCTAAGCGCGCTCATCTTTTTTCTCTTTAATTTTTATCAAATATAGGCAAATTAGCACACAAATCACGCTGATTAGGACGCTAATTGCAAGTCTCACGATGCTCGAAGGCATCAGTGCTTTTATGGCATATAGAGCCGCGGAGGTGACTATGGTAAGAGCCACGAGCGGCACAATGACCTTTTTAAGATAGGATAGGATGCCAATGTCCAGGTACTTGCGCGACAATGCCACGCGGATTATCTGGGAAAGAAGCGCCGCTCCGAGAATGAGGTAAAAGACCATCTCCGGACTTACGCTCTTGATTTTAAGAAGGATGTAAGCCGCTACTACCACCGCTATCTGGCAGCCTCCCACGAGAACGTTAAGCCACTTGACCTTACCTGTGGCCTGAATGCCGTAATAGAGAGGAAGATAGAGCGAATCCACGAGAGCCGTCAAAAGCATGATTCGGGCGAAGGCGATGCTATGCTCGGGCACTTCCACGAGCCAGAGATTCATCACTAAGGACATCTCCGAGATGAGCGGGGCGGAAATGGCGAAAAGAAGCAGGTAAGAAAGGGTGGAGCACTTGAATATGAGCTCGTTGCAGTCTTTCTTCTGGCCTGCCGAATAGGACTTGACTATCTGAGGGTTGAATGCCAATGCGTAGTTCTGGACGAACTGGTATACATTGATGTAGACTTGGTTCGCCACGCCCCTCGCGGCATTGACCACCGGACCGTAGAACATATTAAGCAGTATGTTCACTCCCTGGTTTCGGAGGACCGATGCGAACGAGCCTATGAGCCCCCAGCCGTTGAATTCTATAATCTCCTTACAGAGAGCCTTTTTCGGACGGGAGTCGAAGTGGCATTCGCTGTAGAAGCGCTTGCAGTAAAGCACATAGAAGAGATTGGTGCAGAGCGATACCAGCATAATCAGGAAGGCGTAGAAGACGAGCTTGTCGACGGAAGCCTTATCCAGGAAGAAGACTATGAGGAGCTTGAGCGAAGCCTCTATTATGGAGGCGTAGGCGTAGACTTTCATCTTCTCGCGAGCGGTTATGGCCGATTTGTAGGGGATGGCCAGCAGGCCGGAGACGAAGGTGACGATGCTGAATTGGTAGACCCAGCGGGCGGCGCCCATACGCTCGACGGGAATCACGAGCTTCGCATTCAAAAGCCACAGGCCAAGTGTCTCGCAGATTACTAGGACGGCGAGGCAGAAGATGGCGTAGATGAGAAGATTGGCCTTGAAAACCTCGTGAAGCAGGAGCTGGTCCTCCTTTCCGAGGGCCATCGAGTAGTAGCGGTTACAGGAGGCGTTCATGGCACCGCTCATAAACGAGAGCGCGACCACTATGCCGCCTATGACGTTATATAGACCGAAATCCACTGCACCCAAGCTGCTTAGCACTACGCGCGATGCTACTAGCCCGATGAGCATTATCAGGGCCATTCGCAGATAGAGAAGCAGCGTGTTCTTCGCGATCCTTTTGTGGTTTACCATTTGCATAGGGTACAAAGTTATTGTTTTTTGGTGAAGTTCCCAATTATGATTATATTTGAAAGATTTTAATACATTAGAAAAAGTATGGCTTTAGCAAATCTTATAAAATCTGTTTTCGGCTCGAAGGCCGAGCGAGATTATAAGGCGGTCAAACCTATATTGGATAAGGTGTTGGCCTCTTATGAAACTATCGATAAACTTTCAGACGACGAATTGCGTGCTCATTCTGCCCGCTTGAGGCAGCATATGATAGATGTGGAGGCTCCTTTCGAGAACCGCATAGCCGAGATCAAGGCCAAGCTCGACGAGGACTTGCCGATTTCGGAGAAGGTCAAATTGGCCGAGGAAAGCGACAAACTGGTTAAGGATGAGGACGATGCCATCGAGAAGGCATTGGACGAGATTCTGCCGGAGGCTTTCGCCATCGTGAAGAGCACCGCACGCCGATTTACTGAAAATGAGACCATTACCGTTACGGCTAACGATTTCGACCGTGAGCTGAGTCTGGATAAGGACTTCGTTCATATCGAAGGCGACAAGGCTATCTATCAAAACCATTGGATGGCAGGCGGTAACGACGTGAAATGGTCTATGGTCCACTACGACGTGCAGATCGTCGGAGGTATAGCCCTGCATCAGGGTAAGATCGCGGAGATGGCTACCGGTGAGGGTAAGACCTTGGTAGCGACGCTGCCGGTGTTCTTGAACGCATTGGCCGGAAAGGGCGTCCATATGGTCACTGTGAACGACTATCTGTCGAAGCGTGACTCCGAGTGGATGGGCCCTATCTATATGTTCCACGGACTTAGCGTGGACTGTATCGACAAGCACCAGCCTAACTCTAAAGAGAGAAAGAAGGCTTATGACTGCGACATTACCTTCGGTACTAATAACGAATTCGGTTTCGACTACCTGCGTGACAATATGGCGACCAGCGAGGCAGACCTCGTGCAGAGAAAGCATCACTATGCCATAGTCGACGAGGTGGACTCCGTGCTCATCGACGACGCGCGTACGCCTCTTATCATATCCGGTCCGGTGGCTCGCGCCCAAGACGACGAGCAGTATATGGAGTTCCGTCCTTTCGTGGAGAAACTCTACCAGGCGCAGAGAGCCCTGGTGAACCAGACCTTGAACGAGGCTAAGAAGAAGATGGCTGAGGGAGACGAGGCTGAGGGTGGAAAGCTGCTTTATCGCGCATACAAGGGACTTCCTAAGTATCAGCCGCTCATCAAATATCTGAGTGAGCCGGGCGTGAAGGTGGTGATGCAGAAGACGGAGAACTACTATATCCAGGATAACGAGAAAGAGATGCCTGTCATCACAGACCCTCTTTACTTCGTAATCAGTGAGATACAGCACTCCATAAACCTTACTGACAAAGGTCAGGAACTCCTCGCGCAGAGCGTGGGTAACGAAGATTTCTTCGTCCTTCCGGACGTGGGAAGTAAGACTGCCGAGATAGAGCATTCGGACCTTTCCCCTGCGGAAAAACAGGCTAAGAAAGACGCCCTTATGGAGGACTTCTCCCTTAAGAGCGAGCGCGTGCACACCGTGAACCAGCTCCTGAAGGCATACGCCATGTTCGAGAAGGACGTGGACTATGTCGTTATGACGGAGGCTAACGGTGCTAAGAAAGTGAAGATCGTCGACGAGAGTACCGGCCGTATTATGGAAGGCAGACGCTGGAGCGACGGACTTCACCAGGCTGTGGAAGCTAAGGAAAACGTGAAGGTCGAGGCAGCTACCCAGACCTTCGCCACCATTACCCTTCAGAACTACTTCCGTATGTATCACAAGCTGGCCGGCATGACCGGTACTGCCGAGACCGAGGCGGGTGAGTTCTGGAGCATATACAAGCTCGACGTGATGGTCATCCCGACTAATCGTCCGGTCCTTCGCGAAGACCTTCCTGACGTAGTCTACAAGACTAAGAAGGCCAAGTATGCCGCAGTGATCGACAAGATCGACGAGCTCTCGAAGGCCGGCAGACCGGTGCTCGTGGGTACGACCGACGTGGAGACTTCCGAGCTCCTGAGCCGTATGCTCAAGATGCGCGGCATCAAGCATAACGTATTGAATGCTAAGGAGCATGCGCGTGAGGCCGAGATCGTGGCACAGGCAGGTATGCGCTCCACTGTGACCATCGCCACGAATATGGCGGGTCGTGGTACGGATATCAAGCTTTCCGACGAGGTGAAGGCCGCGGGCGGATTGGCCATCATAGGTACCGAGAGACACGATTCGCGTCGTGTGGACAGGCAGCTTCGCGGTCGTGCAGGACGTCAGGGAGACCCGGGTTCTTCCATCTTCTATATCTCGCTTGAGGATAAGCTGATGCGTATCTTCGGTGCGGAGAAGATCGCTGCCGTGGTCGACAGGATGGGTATGCAGGAGAACGAGGCTCTCGAGGGCAAGGTGCTTTCGAAGGCTATCGAGACCGCACAGAAAAAGGTAGAGGAGAACAACTTCGGCATTCGTAAGAACTTGATAGAGTACGACGACGTGATGAACTATCAGCGTGAGGCTGTGTATGCAAGACGTCGTAATGCGATTAACGGTGACAAGATAGAAATCGACCTTCAGAACATGATGATAGACTCGGCTTCGCTTCTCGTGGATTCGTCGAGCGGAATGTCTTACGAGGACTTCAGCGAGATTCTTATGGCTCGTTTCTCGATAGATCCGGGATTCGACGAGGCGTTCTACAACAAGGCGAAGAAGGACGACATAGTGTCAGCCTTGTGTCACCATATGCAGGAGTGCTATCAGAGAAGAATGCAGGCGCTGGTAGAGAAATTGAGCCCTATCATCAAGCAAGTATATGAGAAACAGGGTAATATGTATAAGAACATAGCCATTCCGATTTCGGACGGAAGAAAGGTGATTACCCTTTCGGTAGACCTGGAGAAGGCCTATAAGTCGGAAGGTCGCGAAGTGGCTAAGACCCTGAGCAAGAACATTATCCTCTATCAGATAGACGAGCACTGGAAGGAACACCTTCGTGAGATGGACGACCTTAAGCAGAGCGTTCAGAACGCAGTTCACGAGCAGAAGGACCCTAAGGTCGTGTACAAGCTCGAGAGCTATAACCTATTCGCACAGATGCTCGAATCGCTTAACCAGGACGTGCTTTCATTCCTTCTCAGGTCGTTTATCCCTATTAAGGAGAATCAGCCGAGCAGACCGGTTCAGGCATCGCCTGCGCAGTCTCGCCTCCAGGCTCATCGTAACGACTTGGTGACTAACGGAGAGCAGAAGGTCAAGGCTCCGGTGATAGCAGACAAGAAGATAGGCCGAAACGACCCGTGTCCGTGCGGAAGCGGCCTTAAATACAAGAATTGCCACGGAAAAGGATTGGTATAATATTTAAAACGATATATTATGAATATGGATCTTTCAAAAGTTAAGAAGGCTGTAGAGCCTGAGGTAAGTGTTAACGATATCAGTCGTATTTCAGCACGCACCATCATCAAGGGTGAGATTTCATCTGACAATGATATCAGAGTAGACGGTAAGGTAAGCGGCAAGATCTACTCGAAGGGTAAGATCGTGGTAGGTCCTCAAGCTGTCATCGAGGGCGGCCTCGCTTGTACGAATGTAGATTTCCTCGGCACCATGAAGGGCGACATCTTCGTGAAGGAACTCCTCACCATTAAGACTAATGCAGTTATCGAAGGAAACATTAACGTAAACAAGCTTCAGGTGGAGATGGGAGCACAGATAAACGGTTCTTGCCATATGATTACATCGGAAGACTACGACAAGCAATTGACTAATTTCGTGACTACTCCGGTTCCTGAAAAGGTAGTGGCAGCTCCTGTTCACAAGAAATAGTCAGGCGGAGATATATTCTATATTGAATACGCGTGCCTTCGAAATTTGATATCTTATGTCATAGCAGTGATATAGCCGCTGATTTGCGGTTCCTGCGGTAAAGGTGCAGTATTCGGGATTGAATCCTAAGGCGTCCAGCTCTTTGAGTTGGGCGCTATTTATTTTGCTGTCCAGAAGCTTTTTCAAGATGTTATAGTTCTGCTCTATGGTGCGTATGGTGTTCTTACGCATTTTCAGGCGCATGGCCCTTATGGAGTTATTATAAGAGGTCTTGCATTCGTTACAGCAATACTTCTTGTCGCTACGCCCGTAGATGGGGGAATTGCAGTTAAGACAGTAGCAATCCGTCTGTGGTTTGATGAAATAGTCCATTTTAGTGCTTTTTCGCAATATAGGCCGTATTTGGTCACTCGGTACTTTTTTCTACGGTTTCTTTATTTAAAGTTTTTCTTTTGTCGTGAAAGAAACAGCAAGCGGACATAAAGAAACGGATGCGACCTTTAAGAAACGTATCAATTTTCAGTTTTTCGTCCCGGAGATTGTGTTTTCCGGAAAAAGTCTTGGAACTTTGCCATCGGAAGTTTTGTGGCGCGCAGCGAGACTTCCGCGAAAATTAATAACAAACTTAGTAAACTTCGAAAAATGGAAAATTTGAATCGAGTCGAACTACGAGGCGTCGTAGGAAATGTAAAAGTCCAGACTGTGTCGGACAATAGAGTGTATCGCTTTACCTTAGCCACATCTCGCGCGTATAAGGACAAGAACGGTACGGCGGTCATAGAGACGACCTGGCATCAGGTGGTGGCTTGGGAAAACGACAATATGCCTGACCTAAGCCAGATAGAAAAGGGTTCCAAACTCTATGTCAGCGGTCGCATCCGCAACCAAAAGTACTTGAACTCAGAAGATGTGGAAAAACAGGTGGTGGAAGTGGTCGCAAATCGTGTGGTTTTCGTGGAGTCACAGGAACCTCTCGCTTATGAAATGTAGTATTTAATTTATAGCTATGAAAACAAAAACATTTATTTGTGCCCTTCTGGGCATCGTGTCACTAGTGTCTTGTAACAAGACGATTTCCGAAGTCGAATATCCCGAAGGAGAGCTTTGCTCCCTGGTGGTGAATGCCAGCAGTGAGATCTCGGTGAAGACGACGGGAAGTAAGGAAACCATTACTGCTAATGAAAAACTTATCAAGACTCTGCAAGTCTTCGTGTTCAGGGGCGATTTCTTGGACGCATATCAGAAGGCTACCACATCGTCTGTGTCCCTCACCTGTACGGCCGGCGAAAGACGCGTCTACGCCGTGGTGAATGCTCCCGATTTGTCTTCGATTTCGAGCAAATCGGCATTGGAGGCCTATCTGGTGGACCTTTCGGCCAATACCGCCTCTTCTCTGGTGATGATAGGCGTCGCGAATGCCACTCTTCCGGGAGAGGAAACCGTGAACATCGCGGTTAACAGGATGGTAGCCAGAGTCGTGGTCAACAAAATCTCTCGCGAATTCGAGTCGGCATCGCTGGGTGCGCTTAAGTTTGTCGTAAAGGGCATCTATCTAAGCGATGTGGCCGGAAACGGAAGCATCTCCGGAGCTGCAGCTCCTAGCAAATGGTACAACACCTCTAATAAGAAGGATGACTGTCCGGCGCTTCTTTCCGACAAGCCCAATGCGGAAATCGCAGACAAAGGCGCTTATTCTACAGCTCATTATTTTTATTCTATGCCTAATAAGGTGGCTCAGAAGACTAAATTGGTAGTGGAAGCGCAGTTGGGCGACAAGACATTCTATTATCCAATAGAGCTTCCGGCGCTTGAGAGCAACAAGTCTTACGAGATAGCGAACATATTAGTGAAAAGGCCAGGTGCCGATACTCCGGATGCCCCTGTCACCAGCGACGCCATTACTTTCAGCGTCAGCGTAAACGACTGGATTACAGTGCCTATCGTAGAACAGATAATATAATTTATAGTTAAAGATGCGTGTCAAGTGTTACATAATGGCGGCATTGGTCGGATTGACTGCCACGCTCGGATGCAGCGTAAAGACAGATCGAAGCGAATGTCCCGGTCTTCTATATATGAGTGTTTATGGGGGAGACGAAGATATAATGTATGCCAATGTGATCGGGGACGACTATGAACACTTGATGCGTATCTCAAAGAGAGAAGGCGTGGGAGTTGCGGCCTTCGAATTGCCTAAGTATGAGGTTTTTAATGTGATGTTTTCCAGTGGATCTCCTATGTCGTGGGATGGAATCATCGATATGGGAGAACAGATGCCGCAACTTTACGCCGTGAATCGGGAAATCATATGTGAATCAGATGTAACTGAACTTAAGGTTAAACTGGAAAAACAGTATTGTAGAATAAATGTCATGGTGGTGGGCCTGGATTGCAGGGTGAGGATAAGAGGCGACGTGATGGGTATCGATATGAATGACCTCACCCCGCTTCCGGGCCTGTTTTGTGTGGAACAATCACCTGTAATCGACATTCACAGTAAAAGTCAGCATTTCGTCTTCGACGTCCCGCGCCAGATAGACGATTCCCTGATGCTGGAGATGGTGGTCGAAAGTAGCGGACTGTCTCCGGTTTACACCTACGACCTTGGTAAAAGGCTGATGGAAAGCGGCGTGGACTGGAACAAGCCTTCGCTCGACGATGTCTATGTGAATATCGAATATATGGACAACAAATTCGTTTTTGAAATTCAAAACTGGGATAAGATAGAATTATGAAACGCTTCATTTGGGTATTGGCAGCAGCGGCCGTCCTCATATCATCTTGTATGAAGGAAGAGATCGATGCCCGAAAGGTCGAAGTGATAATAAGGGCTGAGGGTATGTCTTCCAAAAGTTCGCTCGATGTCGATGAGAATAAGATCGTCGACCTTAACGTCTATGCCTATTGCGGGGGAGTGCTCTATTTCGACGGCTACTCGCAGGGCGAAAGCGTAAAGCTTCTTCTGGACGGAAAACGGGAATATACCATCTACCTTCTGGCCAATTCCGGCAAGGTCGCTCCCACCTATAAGGAATCCGAAATGGACAGTATGAAGTGCGACTTCGTCTATAAAAGAGAGGGAGCCCTTCCCATGTGCCTAAGCGAAGGCAGGAAAATCCGGGTGGGAGGCACTGCGACTATGACTTACACTTTTTCTCTGACCAGACTCGTGTCGAAATATACGGTAAGTCTTAAGGATTTGCTCGAGGAATGCCGATTCGAAGCGAGGTCCGCGAGGATCTTGCAGGAGGCTTCCTGCGTGTACCCATTTGCTTATGGAAGCGCTGCCCATTCCGTAGTCGACGGGGACAGTGCGAGCGAAACGGACATCGCAGCCCTGAACCGTGGGGAATGCGTCGACTTCTACGTGCTTGAAAACTGCCAAGGCCTTCTGCTCGAAGGAAACGTCGACCCGTGGAAGAAGGAGCCCTCTTCCATACCTGAGAAAGCGCATCTGTGCAGCTATTTGGAATTGGCCGGAAACTGGACTACAGGAGGGGCGGAGGCGGACCTTAACCTACGATTCTACCTGGGAGGCGACAATGTCGCCGATTTCAATGTGGTCAGAAACACTAATGTAAGAATAGAGCTATACTTGTCCGACAGCGGTACCTTGAAGTACACGTGGAAGTCGAGTTTGGACAATATGGACGATAGGCGCACATTGCGCTTCAAGAGCTATAATAACTATATCTATCAAGAAGATGGATGGACGGAGGTGCCGGTCGAGGTGTATCCTTCGAATATGACATTCAAAGCGCAGATGGAAGGCCGTGATATGGAGTGTAAGGTGTCTCAGGGAAAGGTCTATGTGAGAGGCCTTTACGATGGAGACGAGTACCGCGAGGGAAATCTGGCCCTGTCTTCCTGGGATGGCGCCCATAATGCATCGGCCCGCGTCAGCCTTCGCTATAGGCCGCAGCCGTTCACTGCCTATGAAGCCAGAATGCCGCAGTGCATAGGGGAGTATGGATACATAACTTTCGATAAGGTCGAGCATCCCGTGATTATCTCTACGTCCGGTCCTGTCTGGAACATAGACGACGGAAGCATCACTGAGCCTTGCGAATACGAGGATCCGCAGTCGGGAGATCGCCTTTACTGTTTCCCTTCTTCGCGAACTCTCCACATCTATCGCTCTAAGGTGTCCGGAACGGCCACGATAAGCATTCGCAGCTTTAAGAGCAGCAAGTCCTTCAGTCTGGGGAGTGCCTATTATCCTGAGCTCCGGCTTAACGACGGGTTCGTATCGGAAGCGGGATGTCATAATGTCCTGGAAAACGGCAAGTATTACGACTCGCATTACACGGCCGGCCTTCTTTACGAGGACGGAAGCGTCGTGCCTATGAGCCGTTTCAAAATGCCTCAGGAAGTACTTCTTTATAAGGGACTTGACGAAAAGCCGAGTAACTACTATAAGACTTTCGACGAAGTCTATGGGGTGCCGATGTTCACTACTACTGCTCCTTCTGATAAGGCGGTGTTCATGCCTCCTTATAACTCGCCGGACGCCAGGTACGAATACTTCGACGACACGGATATGCTCTATGAAAATACGGCTTTCGGGCTCAAGGCTCTGCCGGACACCGACTACGAGTGCACTTTCGCACTGAACGGATGCCATCTTAAGAAGACGGCACGGGTGCATTGCGTAAAGGCTTTCCCGTCGCAGAGGAATCTGGGCGAAATCCATAACTATCAGGTGGCTCCTTCTACCTTAAGAAAGGATAGCGTGCCTCTCGATTTTACGGAGGGCGGAAAGTACGATTCTCCTGCGAGGTATCTGGTGAATTGGGAGGTTAGGCACACTATGTCCGACGGCTCGCTTTCTGCCGCCTTTTCCGCAGGTTCGAACGATATCTACAGTCAGGCCCTTTCCATTAAGGAGAACGAGATGTTCTTTAAGAAGATGAGCTCCGACGTGTTCCCTTCGTGCGGCTCCATGGTCCTAAAGGGGACAGTGAAGAATCCGCATACAGGCGCGACCTTTACTGGCTATTACCGGCTCGACCTGGTGCTTTTCGTAAGCATAGGGTGTCAGTTCGACTTCGTCTATCCGTCCACGCCTTTTAAGATAGGAATCTCCTATGTGCCTTTCTGTGAGTACTCTACGAAGGCGCTGGCCTCTCAGTGGAACGACAACATTCCGGATTTCCTACAGGTAAGGTCTCATTATAAGTCGGATGTCTATAGCATCAAGGTGCCTTCGAAGGCAAATGAGAATCAGTGGTACGAGAGCAATGCCGACTTTACACCGAGGCCTATTGTGCAGGACGCTATGAAGGAATTGGCCCCGTATAAGGCGATGTTCGATTTCGAGTTCATGTGGTTTTTCGGTAGTGGGAACGAGCATTTCTGCACGCGAAGCGGTTTTCAAGATTATCCGGCACCGGAGATGAAGGCCTACAGCGACGGGCGCAAGGGCTACTATCATTTCGTGAGGCAGTGCGATCTGGCCAATTTCGCCCCGGTGGAAACGAATTGCGGCCTCGACAATTACCTTATCGAAGCCGCATATGGAAGTGTAAGCAAATATTAGCTGTTTGCTTTCTTAGGGTCCTTGAAACAAATGCAGAACAGTACGCCTACTACCAGAGCGTAGCCTGCGAAGATGTACCAAGCCTTGCTCCACGACGGCTGAGCAGCCTCGAAGACGCATTTGTTAATGACTGCGCCTGCAGCGAGAGTTCCTATTGTAGCGCCAAGTCCGTTAGTCATAAGCATAAACAGACCCTGAGCCGATGAGCGAATGTCCTTAGGAGCGTTCTCGTTAACGTAGAGTGACCCCGAGATGTTGAAGAAGTCGAATGCCACACCATACACTACGCAGCTGAGGATGAAGAGGATTACTCCAGGCATGTCCGGAGTTCCAAGTCCGAAGAATCCGAAGCGGAACACCCAAGCGAACATCGCGATGAGCATCACTTTCTTAATGCCGAACTTCTTCATGAAGAAAGGAATGAGAAGGATGCAGAGCGTCTCGGAAATCTGAGAGATGGAGATGAGCGCGTTAGAGTTCTTTACTGCGAATGTGTTAGCGTATTCAGGGTTCTCGCCGAACGAGCCGAGGAAGGTGTTAGCATAGCCGTTGGTAATCTGAAGCGATGCTCCGAGAAGCATGGAGAAGATGAAGAATACGGCGAACTGCCTGTCCTTAAACAGGGTAAATGCCTTAAGCCCCAGGCTGTCTGCCAGGCTCGCATTACTACCCTTCTTAGTAGGGCATTCAGGCATGGTGAGGGCATAGCCGCACATAATGATGCTGAGAATACCTGACGAGAAGAGCTGAGTATATGAATCCTGCATAGCCACTCCGCCTATCTGTACGAAGTTAGTCGCAAGCATGCTTACGATGAATCCCACGGTTCCGAACACGCGGATAGGAGGGAAGTCCTTAACTGGGTCCTTTCCGGCTTTCTCGAGTGCGTTATATGCGACTGAGTTCACGAGTGCGATGGTAGGCATAAAGAAAGCCACGCTGATGCTGTAGAGCAGGAAGAGCGGTGCGAATTCGATGGCCGTACCTGCGTTCATACAGTAGATGCCTGCTCCTATCATGGAGATTCCGGCCAATCCGTGGCACATCGAAAGAACCTTCTGCGCCTGGATCTTGCGGTCGGCCAATATGCCCATCAATGCAGGCATGAATATGGACACGATGCCCTGCATTGCGAAGAACCATTTGATCTGCGGACCCATATTGATTTCGCCCAAATAGCGTCCAAGTGAAGTTAGGTAAGCGCCCCAAACTGCGAATTCGAGGAAGTTTAGAATAATCAGTCTAAGACTGATGGATGAATTGTTTTGCATTATAGTTCGTATTATTGATTATTCAAGTAGTGCAAAAATACAAGAAATTGTCGGATTATTGCTATATTTGGGATATGAAATTTCAGATAGAGTGTAAAGATAAGGCAAGTGGCGCCAGAACGGGAGTGATTACCACCGACCACGGTGAGATTCATACTCCTATTTTTATGCCTGTAGGCACCGTAGGGTCGGTAAAGGGCGTATATCACCACGACCTGAAGGACGACATAAAGGCCGAGATTATATTAGGAAATACCTATCACCTGTATCTGCGTCCGGGATTGGACATTCTGAAGGCGGCGGGTGGACTGCATAAGTTCGAAAGCTGGGACAGGCCGATTCTCACCGACAGCGGTGGATTTCAGGTCTTTTCCCTCACTTCCATAAGAAAGCTTACCGAAAGGGGATGTACTTTTCGCTCCCACATAGACGGCTCCCGCCACGAGTTTACTCCTGAAAACAACGTGGAGACACAGCGCATTATAGGCGCGGACATTATGATGGCACTCGATGAGTGCTGTCCGGGCGACGCGACTCACGAATATGCGCGTAATTCCTTGAATCTCACTAAGAATTGGCTCGAGCGGTATTCGAAGCACTTCCACGAGACGGAGCCTCTCTACGGCTATTCGCAGACATTCTTCCCCATAATCCAGGGCTGTGTCTATCCGGACCTTAGAACGGAGGCAGCCGAGCACGCACTCGAGTTCGCCGATGCCGGTATCGCGATAGGCGGATTGGCCGTGGGTGAACCGACCGAGAAGATGTACGAGATGCTGGAACTGCTTAACCCGATAATTCCTCAGGAAAAGGCCCGCTATCTGATGGGTGTAGGTACACCGGCTAACCTTCTGGAAGGCATAGCTCGCGGAGTGGATATGTTCGACTGCGTGATGCCTACCCGAAACGGACGTAACGGTATGTTGTTTACTTGGAATGGCATAATGAATATGAGAAACGCGAAGTGGGAGAGCGACTTTTCGCCTCTCGATGCGTGCGGAACCTCATTTGTGGACCATACCTACACGAAGGCCTATCTAAGGCACCTTTTCATAGCAGGGGAGATCTTCGCCGGAATGATAGCCAGCGAGCATAACTTGGCATTCTATCTGGACGTGGTCCGTCAGGCCCGCGCACATATTCAGGCAGGTGATTTCCTCGAATGGAAAGACTCTGTGATTCCTCGCATTACCTCCAGATTATGAAAGAGTTACGAGTAAAGAAACTGGACTGGTACATATTCAAGAGCTTCATTCTCACCTTTTTCATCGCTCTTATCCTCATCATCGGTATCGTAATCATCTTCGATATTTCCGAGAAGATAGACGATTTCGTGAAGAACGAGGCTCCGCTAAAGGCCATTATAGTAGACTATTACCTGAACTTCATACCTTATTTCATAAATATGTTCAGTCCGCTGTTCGTATTTATCACGGTAGTATTCTACACCTCGCGCCAGGCGGCCAATTCCGAAATCATAGCCATCCTTTCCAGTGGTGTGAGCTACAGGCGTATGCTTATGCCTTATATGGCAGCGGCGGCTATCATTACCGGACTCTCGCTTATGCTAAACCTTTATGTGATACCTAAATCGAATGCCACGAGACTCGAATTCGAACAGACTTACGTGAAGAAGAGAAGCGCTGCGAAGACTAGAAATATCCATTACCAGATAGCTCCGGGAGAGTTCGTATACGTGGAGTCCTTCAGCCAGTGGAACAAGACAGCCTATAAGTTCACTCTCGAAAACATAGAAGACAATAGGCTGGTAAGCAAGCTCTCTGCAGAATCTGCGCAGTGGGACAGCACCATGGACGGCTGGAGACTGCGCCGCTACGTGCTTCGCGACTACGCCGACGGACTCGAAGACAGGGTACAATGCGGTGAAAGGCTCGACACGGTAATCGCGCTCAAGCTTTCCGACTTCTATTTTAACGAAAAGACGGTTCAGACTCTTTCCATAAAGAACTTGAATGCACTCATAGAGACGCAGAAGATGCGAGGCGATTCCAATGTGATGTACGCCGAAATCGAGAAGAATAACCGCTATGCGCTTCCTTTCTCGGCATTCATCCTGACGATAATGGGCGTGGCCCTGTCGTCGCGAAAGAAGAGGGGAGGCATAGGCTGGAACCTCGGACTGGGCATAGGATTGGCCTTCACATACATTCTATTCATGCGCTTCAGCCAGATGTTCGTTTACGCAGGCACCATGTCAGCGACCATAGCCCTCTGGCTCCCGAACGTGATATTCGCGATAATTGCCGCCATCCTCTACAAGAAGGCGCCGAAATAATCTAATTCTATGGTAGTGAAAGTGATAAATAGAAGTGCCAATGCGCTTCCACAGTATTCTACATTAGCCGCAGCAGGTATGGATGTTCGAGCTCAGATCGAAAGCCCGATTACGATTGGCCCGCTGGAAAGGGTCGCAGTGCCCACAGGCCTGTATATGGAAATCCCGGTGGGGTGCGAGGTGCAGGTGCGTCCGAGAAGTGGTCTTGCGGCCAAGCACGGCATCACGGTGCTTAACAGCCCCGGTACGATAGATGCGGATTATCGCGGCGAGTTGAAGGTGATTCTGGTGAATCTGTCGAACGAGCCGTTTACGATAGAAAGCGGCGAGCGCATAGCGCAGCTGGTATTGGCCCGCCACGAAGTCATCGAATGGGAAGAGGTGGAGTCGCTGTCAGACTCTGCCAGAGGCGCCGGCGGATTTGGCAGCACGGGTGTAAAATAACCAGAGGAAGAGTCTTGCGAAGAGGATTCCGAAGAATGCTCCTACCATAAAGCCCACGAGCACGTCTCCCAGGAAGTGCTTTCCCACGAATACTCTGCTGACTCCCACCAGTATGGCCCAGATAGGTAGAACTATCTTCCAGGTCCTGCTCTTCAGAATTATGGAAGCGGCGCAGGCGAATCCTATGGCATTAGCCGCGTGTGCGGAGAAGAATCCATAAGGGTGTCTGGCACTGGCTCCTGCAAGCATATGCAGCCCTCGCTTCACTATAAGTGGGTTATTGCACGGGCGAAGTCTGTCGACGGCGTCCTTTACCACATTACATACCTGGTCTATGCAGAGTATGCAAAGCACTATGGTAATCACACTTATAAGTCCCAGTTTCCAGCCTAATTTGCGAATCAGCAGACATATTACCAAAAGGTAAAGAGGCGTCCACAACCATCTGTCGCTGAACCAAATCCATATCTGGTCCGAGATGGTGCTGTGAAGGGAGTTAATCCATAGGGTGATGTTCTGATCGACGGTTTCCAGTTGTCTTAATATCGTTTCCATTTTCGTTAATCCTTTAGGGCCTCCCAGAGCATGTCCTTCAATTCCTTAAGGCCTTCCTGGGATACTGATGAGATGAATACGTGAGGCAAATCCTTAGGGAGACTAGGAAGCATCTCCTCTTCCAAGTCCTTATCTATAAGGTCGCATTTGGTAATGGCCAGCACTCTTTTCTTGTCGAGAAGTTCCGGATTATACATCCTCAATTCCCCGAGAAGGGTGTCGTAGCACTTCTGTATGTCGTCCTCTTCGGCAGATATCATAAAGAGAAGCACGGAGTTACGCTCGATGTGCCTGAGGAATCGCGTGCCTATGCCCCTGCCCTCGTGCGCACCCTCGATGATTCCCGGGATGTCGGCCATTACGAATGACTGGTCGTCGTAGTATTTGACTATGCCCAAGTTAGGCTCGAGCGTGGTGAATGCGTAGGAAGCGATTTTAGGCTTGGCAGCAGTGATGGAAGAGAGAAGGGTAGACTTGCCCGCATTAGGGAAGCCCACAAGTCCCACGTCTGCAAGCAGTTTGAGCTCCAGAACGTACCATCCTTCGACACCGTCCTCGCCCGGCTGTGCGAAACGCGGAGTCTGCAGGGTCGAGGTCTTGAAATTGTTATTGCCAAGTCCGCCGCGACCGCCCGGACATAGAACTCGCTCTTCGCCCGGCTCGACCAATTCGAAAAGCACTTCGCCGGTTTCTGCATCTTTCACTACGGTACCCACAGGAACGGGGATGGTGATGTCCGCACCGTTTTTTCCGTGACAAAGCGCTCCGCTGCCGCCCTCGCCGTCTTCCGCTATGATGTGCCTGCGGAATTTGAGGTGAATGAGGGTCCAGTATTGAGGGTCGGCCTTCAGGATAATGCTCCCGCCTCGTCCTCCGTCGCCCCCGTCCGGGCCGCCCTTAGGAACGTATTTGGCTCTGTATAGGTGCATCGAGCCCGCTCCGCCGTGGCCTGAATGACAAAATATCTTTACGTAGTCTATGAAATTGCTATCCGCCATAATCTTTAAAACTTCTAACGCGCAAAGATAATGAAAGTTAGGGATTGTTAAAAAAAATGACTACCTTTGTGAGGTTGTGTTCGGAGAAAAACGGACGAGCTTCGCTTAAATTTAACTAAGTGACTAATTATTAGACATTTAGTGACAGTTTGAGGAGCTAAGGATTTGCCTTCTGGTCGAGAAGAGCGAGAAAACGGCAGAGATGAAGGCGCGAATAAAGTAGTTGATAATTAGTGGATAAGGATAAAACTGTACGTTGGTACGCGATGAGTGCGATTTATCGCAGCGAACTAAAGGTTAAGGACTATTTGGATTCTCGCGGCATTGAATGCTATGTACCTATGACCGAAGTTGTGCGCCTAAGGCGCGGACGTAAGGTTAAGGAAAAGGTCCCTGCAGTATGTAACCTGATTTTTGTCCACTCTGATTCTCAGACCATTAATAACGTAAAGACAGTTCAGCCACGACTTCAGTTCAAGACTATGCCCTGCGAGGGGAAAAACGAGCGGATCGTCATTCCCGATGCGCAGATGGCTGAATTCATAAAGGTGTCCTCGTCCAGTATCCTAGAAAAGGAATACGTCGACCCTGCGCTTCTTAAACTTCGTGTAGGACAGAGAGTTAAGGTCACACTTACGGACGGCACCTCTATAGAAGGCATCTTTATGACACTGAAAAAGAAAAAGACCATAGTGGTAAACGCAGGCAACGTAATAGCCATAGCGTTCGACGGCGACGGAAAGACCATCGAAGTGCTTGGTGAAAATTCGTAACATCGTGAAAGGCAGAAGCATAATAGTGACAGGAGGCGCGGGCTTCATAGGAAGCCACGTGGTAAGAAGGCTCGTGGAGCGCTACCCGTCCTACCGCATCATCTGCCTCGACTGCCTGACCTACGCCGGGAACCTATCTAACCTCTCCGACATCTCCTCTCGGGCCAATTATCGCTTCGCGAAGATGGATATTTGCGACACGGAAGGCGTGGCGCGACTGATGCGCGAGGAAAAGGTGGACGGAATAATCCACTTGGCCGCTGAAAGTCACGTAGATAGGTCGATAGAAGATCCGCTTTCATTTGCGAGGACTAACGTGCTGGGCACGCTCTCGATGCTGCAGGCTGCGCGGAAGGTTTGGCAGGAAAGGGAAGAGGGGTTCGAAGGCAAGAGATTCTACCATATCTCCACCGATGAGGTGTTCGGAGCGCTGGAACTCGGTGAGGAGCAGAAGTTTAATGAAGAGATGAAGTACGCGCCGCACAGTCCGTACAGCGCTTCTAAGGCAAGTGCAGACCACTTCGTGAGGGCATTTGCCGATACTTATGGGATGCCGGTGGTGATTAGCAACTGCTCGAATAACTTCGGGCCTAATCAGTTCCCGGAAAAGCTTATCCCGCTGGTAGTTAACAATATCAAGCACCGCAGGGACATCCCCGTCTATGGCACGGGCGACAATGTGCGCGATTGGCTTTATGTCGAGGACCACGCGAGTGCGATAGATGCCGTATTCCACAGGGGAGTGAACGGGCAGACGTATTGCATAGGCGGGGGCAACGAGCTGAGCAATATAGAGTTGGTCCGAAAACTGATAGCGGTGACTGACAGGCTCCTGGGCCGCGCGGAAGGGGAGGATGAGGCGTTGATAAGGTTTGTGGCCGACAGGAAAGGACATGATAAAAGATATGCTATAGATAGCAGCAAGATACGTCGCGAACTGGGTTGGCAGCCGGAAACCGGACTGGAAGAGGGTCTGGAAAAGACTGTGAGGTGGTATCTGGAGAATGGCGATTGGCTCGAAGGGGTGACGAGCGGCGAATATGTGAAGTATTACGATAGAATGTACTTAGGCAGATGAAAGGGATAGTTCTCGCAGGTGGGTCAGGTAGTAGGTTATATCCTATCACTAAGGGGATTAGCAAGCAGCTGATGCCCATTTACGACAAGCCGATGGTGTATTACCCGATAAGCGTTCTTATGAACTCAGGAATACGGGACATTCTGATTATCAGCACTCCGCAGGATCTGCCGGGTTTCGAGAGACTGCTGGGCGACGGAAGTGAGCTGGGAGTGAGATTCGAGTACGCGGAGCAGAGTAGGCCGGAGGGATTAGCCCAGGCGTTCACGATAGGAAGAGATTTTATCGGCGAGGACAGTGTGGCTTTAGTGTTGGGAGACAATATCTTTCACGGCGCAGGGTTCGAGGAGAAGCTCTCGCGTGCCGCACGCGAGGCCGATGGCGGAAGGGCTACGATATTCGGATACTGGGTAAGTGACCCGGGGCGCTATGGAGTGGCGGAGTTCGACGAGAATGGCAGGTGCCTGAGCATAGAGGAGAAACCGAAGGAGCCGAAGAGTCATTACGCGGTGGTGGGGCTTTATTTCTACCCGAACAGCGTGGTGGACGTGGCCGCAGGAATTAAGAAATCCTCTCGCGGAGAGTACGAGATAACCTCTGTAAATCAGCATTATCTGAGCGAAGGCCTTCTGGAGGTGCAGAAGCTCGAGAGGGGATTCGCCTGGCTGGATACCGGGACTTTCGAGTCGCTTTCGCAGGCATCCAACTATATAGAGACCATAGAGAAAAGGCAAGCGCTGAAGGTGGCGTGCCTCGAGGAAATCGCCTTTACGAAGGGTTGGATCGACGCCGCGCAGCTTCGCCGCCTCGCCGAGCCCATGGCCCATAACGAATACGGCAAGTACCTGCTGGAATTAGGAAGGTGAGGATCTAAGTATAGTTTGATGTTTTAAGATAAAATTGCAAAGTATAGTTTGAAATAATTTTGTATATTTGTTAAGTAAACTTTAGAGCTATTATGGATAAGCAGATTATTAAGACTATAATTACTGAAAAGCAGAATACCGTCACGAAGTATTCTGTTATAAAAAGGAACTTTGATTTTGACTCGAGTGCCAATTATGTTCTTGTTGGGTTAAGAAGAGCTGGGAAGTCGTATCTGTTATATTACGATATACAGAAGCATATAAATAGTGGAGAGAAGTCCAAGGAAGATATTTTATATATCAATTTCGAGGATGAACGACTTTCTTTTGAAAACGCATCGGAATTAGGCGAGATATTGGATGCATATTATGAGTTGTATCCGCAGAGAACACCTTTGATTTATCTGGATGAGATACAGATTGTGTCTGATTGGGAGAAATTTGCAAGAAGGCTTGCAGACTCCAAATACCGAGTCATGATAACCGGCAGTAATGCCAAGATGTTGAGTAGGGAGATAGCCTCTTCTTTAGGAGGACGATTTATTCCGAAAGAGATTTCACCGTTTTCTTTTAAGGAATACAATCGGTATAAAGGTATCGAATTAGGAAACAATTGGTTATACGATTCCACCGTCTGCGCTACAGTGGCAAATAGTTTTGATGAATATTTTTATAATGGTGGTATAGCAGAGTCTTTCCCATTATCCGATAAGCGAGAATATCTGAATTCACTTTATCAGAAAATACTTGTGGGAGACATAGTGGAAAGGAATGGAATTCGGAATCCGCGTGTGTTTCGTCTTTTGGTAAGGAAGTTGGCAGATAGTGTAATGCAGCCTTCTTCGATAAGTAGGTTACATCACATAGTCTGTTCAAGTGGAGATAAGATAAGTTTAGGTGTTCTAAAGGATTATCTTGGCTATATGGAGGAAGCATATTTGTTTTTTTCTATACCTAACCTTGCATCTCCTATTACGGAACAAACAACAATTCAGAAAAGGTATATGTCAGACAATGGATTGCTGAATTTGTTCTTGTTAAACGGGCAGACAAAATTGCTGGAGAACATAGTAGCTATAGAGTTAAATCGAAGGTATAGAAATACACAGGAGGAGACACTTTTATACTATTATAATAAGAATGTTGAAATAGATTTTTGTATTCCTTCTGAAAAACTTGCCATCCAAGTGTCGTATTCATTGACGGATTCAAATACTTACGAAAGAGAAGTCGGAGCTTTGGATAGTTTTCTAAAAAAGAATCCAGATTATTCCGCTATGATAGTTACTCGAGATCAGCAAAATAGAATCGAATTGGACGGACACACCATAGATGTGCTACCAGTTTGGAAGTGGTTGTGCATTTGATGAAGAGGGTTTGAAATAATAAATATAAACAATAGTTATACCCAATTAACTCAAACAATTATGCGAGAATTTGAAGACATTAAGATCGCGGTGGCGGGTACGGGCTATGTAGGCCTTAGTATCGCTACTTTGCTGTCACAGCATCACAAAGTTACCGCGGTGGATGTTATCCCGGAGAAAGTTGAGAAGATAAATAAGCGCATTAGCCCGATACAGGATGAATACATCGAGAAATACTTCGCCGAGAAGGAGTTAAACCTAACGGCCACTCTCGATGGCGCTGCCGCTTATAAAGATGCCGACTTCGTAGTAATCGCAGCTCCGACTAACTATGACCCGGTAAAGAACTATTTCGACACATCGCACGTAGAAGAAGTGATTGATTTAGTTCTCGAGGTGAACCCCGATGCCGTAATGGTAATCAAAAGCACGATTCCGGTAGGATACACTCGTCATCTCTACACGAAGTACGCACAAGTGTTCCGTGAAAGAGGATGGGATGCCACTCGCAAACTTCGTCTGCTTTTCTCCCCGGAATTCCTTCGCGAAAGCAAGGCTCTCTATGATAACCTATATCCTTCCAGAATAATCGTGGGCTATCCTAAGATGATAGAAAACGCTAATGAGGAGAATTCGGCTATTAGAGCTATAGCGGGAAACCACTTGGAAGAAGAAGCTCATACGTTCGCGCGACTTCTTCAGGAAGGCGCAGTAAAGCAGGACATTCCGACCCTATTTATGGGCCTTAAGGAAGCTGAAGCCGTAAAGCTATTTGCGAACACCTACCTCGCGCTGCGCGTCAGCTACTTTAACGAGCTCGACACCTACGCCGAGATGAAAGGGCTTGACACGAAAGCGATTATCGACGGCGTGGGACTCGACCCGCGAATCGGTACGCACTATAACAACCCATCCTTCGGATATGGCGGCTACTGCCTGCCGAAAGACACGAAGCAGCTTCTGGCCAATTATGCCGACGTCCCCGAGAACCTAATAGAGGCCATAGTCGAGAGTAACCGTACTCGAAAGGATTACATAGCAGATGCAGTGCTTCGCAAGGCGGGATATTATTCGGAGAATGGTCAGTGGGATGCAAGCAAAGAGCATAATTGTGTCATCGGAGTATACCGTCTCACGATGAAATCAAATTCAGACAATTTCCGCCAGAGCGCCATCCAGGGCATCATGAAGCGCATAAAGGCCAAGGGAGCCGAGGTCATCATCTACGAGCCGACCCTCGAAAACGGCACGACCTTCTTCGGAAGCAGGGTAGTGAACGACCTCGCCGAATTCAAATCCGCAAGCCATGCCATCATAGCGAACCGCTACGACGAGTGCCTTAACGACGTGCAGGATAAAGTGTATACGAGAGATATTTTTAGAAGAGATTAAATTAATTAAATAATTGATATGAGCATTTTCGCAGGAAAGACACTGATGATTACCGGTGGTACGGGTAGCTTCGGCAATGCGGTACTTAACCGCTTTTTATCTACGGACATTAAGGAAATTCGAATTTTTAGCCGTGATGAGAAAAAACAAGACGATATGCGTCACGAGTATCAGGCTAAGTATCCTGAATTCGCTTCTAAAATCAAATTTTACATAGGCGATGTCAGAAGCCTTGAAAGCTGCCGTAGTGCGATGCCTGGTGTGGATTATATTTTCCACGCCGCTGCCTTGAAGCAGGTTCCAAGTTGTGAGTTCTTCCCGATGGAAGCCGTTAAGACAAATGTCATAGGTACGGATAACGTACTCACTGCCGCTATTGAAAACAATGTGGAGTGTGTAATATGTCTTTCAACAGATAAGGCGGCATACCCTATAAACGCTATGGGAATCACTAAGGCCATAGAAGAAAAGGTAGCCGTAGCTAAGAGTCGTAATTCTAGAAATACGAAGATATGCTGCACTCGCTATGGTAATGTGATGTGCTCGCGTGGTTCTGTAATACCTTTGTGGATTGATCAGATTCGCAATGGCAACCCTATCACATTGACCGAGCCTAAGATGACACGCTTTATCATGTCACTTGAGGAAGCTGTTGACCTTGTGCTCTTTGCTTTCGAACACGGACAGAACGGAGACATTCTCGTTCAAAAGGCTCCTGCTTGTACGATAGGTACTCAAGCCGAGGCTGTATGTGAGCTATTCGGTGGAAAGAAAGAAAACATAAAGGTAATCGGCATTCGTCACGGAGAGAAGATGTACGAAACCCTTCTTACTAAGGAGGAATGTGCTAAAGCG
>URCV01000017.1 GCA_900546445.1 uncultured Bacteroidales bacterium
GACCTTGACTTGGAACAGGAGGCACAGGAAAAGATCCAAGAGTACTTGAAGGAGAGATATGGACAGAATTCTATCTCCGGGATTGTCACCTTCGGGAGGTATGGCCCCCGTGGTGCGTGGTCAAAGACTGCAAAAGCTCTGGGAATCCCCCATTCTTTAATCGAGCGACTCAATTTAAAACTATCCGGTTATTGGGGCTCCTTATACTGGAATCTTCGCGAGGTCCCGGAAATTAGAGAAATGTATTACAACGCCTCTCCTGAATTCAGGCAGGCCTATGATATCGCCAGCAAGCTGAGTGATGTCATTGAAGGTGAGTCTATCCATGCCTGCGGGTGGATGATAGCCCCTTCATCTATGGGAGAGATTGTCCCGGTCCAGATTCAGGAGGGCTCGTGGAATGGTGAACATACTCTGAATTCTATGTACGACGGCCGATGGACCACAGACTTGGGCGTATTGCGATTAAATATCTTATCACTCATGGTGCTTCGGGAAATAAGGGATGCATATACAGCCATAGAAGCGCATGAAGGAATACATGTTGAGCCGGAAGGACTAGCTCTGGACGATGAACTTACGATGGCCATCTACTCCGAAGGTGATACTACGGGTGTTTTCCAGTTCGAATCAGAAGGGATGCAAGAGTGGCTTCGAAAGCTTCGGCCTTCATCCTTCAGCGATTTGGTTGCAATGGAGGCTCTCTATCGGCCGGGAGCGATGGACCTAATTCCTAGTTTCGTCGCAAGAAAGAAGGGTGAAGAAGCGATTACGTATCCGATTCCCCGGATGGAGGAAATACTTGGCGAGACCTATGGTATTATCGTCTATCAGGAGCAGACAATGCGGCTCGCTGAAAAACTGGCTGGGTTCACACCTGAGAAAGCTGACAAACTCAGAAAGGCTTTTGGAAAGAGAAATATCATGATTTTGGAAACGCTCCACGATGAGTTCATTGATGGAGGAGCAAAGAAGGGATATAATTGCAGTGCCCTGCAAGAGGTATGGGATATGATGGACAGTCAGTATACCTTCAATAAGTCCCACGCAGTGTGCTATACATGGATCAGCTACCAGATGGCCTGGTTGAAGGCACATTATCCCAAGGAGTTTTACCTTGCGTTTTTGAACCAACATCTTGGCCAGCTTGAGGAACTTGATTATTATATTCAGGATGCTGCGAACCACAATGTATTTGTAATTCCTCCGGATAAGAGCAAGAGTGGTATGTTTGAAGTGATAGAGTGACAGTTGCCGAACTTTGGCAGTGAAGGTGGTTACCTTTGCGCAAAGTACGGCATTAAGATTATATGACAAATACACTCTTCTCCCAATGGTTTGGATGGGCAGGACTTATCCTGCTCATCATTCCGCTTGTATTATTGGTCAGGATTCTAGTAAAAAAGTCACGTTGGTCTATTCTCCGGATGACTATTGTCTCAGTCACCGGCGTTTTCATTGTGTCTCTTTGGCTGCATTTTGCTGAGATTATTACAGGAGCCGTGCCGCTTTCAATGAGTGGAAAACTGGGATTCTGGTTATCCGATAAGCTCCAGGGATGGACAGGTAGCGCCAAGATTTCTTTTTTCATCTCCTCCAGTCTGATCATTATTTGGATTATTTCAACGTCGATGGATGCGATCATTGCAACGGCCCGCTTTTTCATAAGAATAGGTATTGAACCTACATTAACCTGAAAAAGGTTGACTCAAAAAGGGTTTTGTCCGGTGAAAAGCCTGTTTGGCCGGACGAAATGGCTCTGAATGACTTCCCATCCGGTGAAAGGCGGGTTTGGCCGGATGGGAACGCTCCACGGGTAAAATCGGGACTTTGTCAATACAAGAATCCGAACATCCATAGTGGTACTTGATTGTCAAAGACATATTCTATTGTATCCTTGACCACATATGCGTCTTTTAAATTGGATATTTGTTTCTTTCCTTTGTTGCGCCCGCCCACTTCGAAAGTCTTTCCGTCAATCTCAAAATCTGAAACAGGAGATTCTACCGTATCGTACTTCTGCTTGGTCCAGCAATAAAAGATAGTTTCTCTGGCATTCCCCGTGTCCGGGTTTTCGCCCGAAAGGACATAGGACATATTGGAATTCTGGAGATAAAGCTTGTCCATTTTGCGGAGAATTGCGTCCCCGTTCGCTTTCATGCGCAGGACGGAAACAAGTTCGGCTTTTTCCAGATATTCCAAATATTTGGGAAGTTCGTCGCGATTTAATTCCAGGTCTCTTGCCATATCCGAGAAATTAATCTTGACAGGGACGCTCCTGGAAATGTAGTACATGAATTTCTTGAGCTTCTGCGTGGCGGCGATGGTCATCCTGGCGTATTTGGGAATGTCGACCTCAACGGTAGTGTTAATGACTTGCCGCATACGAGTTTCGAATTCCGGTTCTTGAAAAAAAGGATAGCAGCCCTTTTTCATATATTCTTCGAAGTATTTCAACGGTCGTTCAGCTCCGTACGGAAAATCAATTTTTCCTTGCAGTACATCTTCCAAACTGGCAGGTTTTAATGACCAGCCATTGCGCAAGTTCAAGTATTCGCGGAACGACCAGACAGGAAGATGGTACTCGATGACGCGGCGACTAAGGTCGGCGCCCCCTTCTTTAAGATCCAATATTGAACTGCCGGAATATACGACATGGAGCAGCGGAAGGCTATCGTAGATGTTCTTGACCTCCTGGCTCCAGCCCGGATATTTATGAATTTCGTCTATATACAGATATTTCCCGCCACGGGCGAAGAAGCTCTTGGCAGTATCAAGAAGAGTGTGTGCGCTGAAGTATATATCATCTGCAATCACGTAAAGGGACTCATTCTTGTTCCCGGTTCTCTTTATGTGTTGTAGGATGAGAGTGGATTTACCGACACCTTTCTGGCCTAAGATACCCAAGATGCGGACATCCCAGTTAATGGTCTCGTGCTGCTCCCGGAAAAAGTTCATAGGAGTCAGTTCCAGAAGTTGATGGAATTGTTCGTAGAGTGTCTGCATAATAATATTGCGGTATTTATTCTGCACAAATATAAGAAAATTGCCTGAAAGTTTACGCAATATTTGCGAAAAGTTGCGGAATTTTATACGCAGCGGGGCTGATGTATTTGGAAGTGCTGATTCGAGAATATTGGCCAGAAAATGGGTCAGAAAAACTTTTTTCCCAAATGCCCTGTTTTTTTGCTATTTTTGAGAGCGAAAAAATAGAAGCAATGAGTAAAACTAGTCCGGATAAGATTTTGGTGCGAGGAGCGAGGGTGCATAACCTTAAGAATGTGGATGTGGACATTCCGCTGGGGAAGATTGTGGGCATAGCCGGAGTGTCGGGGTCGGGAAAGTCCTCGCTGGCGCTCGGGGTGCTATATTCCGAAGGCTCAAGGCGTTATCTTGAGTCGCTTTCGACCTATACCAGAAGAAGGATGACGCAAGCGGTCAGAGCGGACGTGGACGAAGTCCTTTATGTTCCTGCGGCTCTCGCCCTGCATCAGAGGCCTGGTGTTCCCGGTATACGCAGCACTTTCGGTACCGGAACGGAACTGCTTAACAGCCTTAGACTTATGTTTTCCCGATTGGCCAGTCACCGATGCCCTAACGGACATTATGTGGAGCCATCGTTACGTGTCGCCGCAGGGAAGGATTTGGTCTGTCCCGTGTGCGGCGAGCATTTCTATCCTCCGGGAGCGGAAGACTTGGCATTCAATAGCCAGGGTGCGTGCAGGACTTGCGATGGCACTGGAACCATTCGTACAGTCGACGAATCGACGCTCATACCGGACGAGAACCTCACTATAGACGAAGGGGCGGTTGCTCCTTGGAACACCCTGATGTGGTCGCTTATGAAAGATGTCTGCAGGGCTATGGGCGTGCGTACCGACGTGCCTTATAAGGACTTGACGGATAAGGAAAAAGACATCGTCCTTCACGGACCGGCCGAGAAAAAGCACATTCTATATAAGGCGAAGAACTCTAACGATGCCGCCGAATTGGACTTCACTTTCTATAATGCCACTTACACTGTCGAGAATGCATTGGCAAAGGTCAAGGACGAGAAGGGGATGAAGAGAGTGGAAAAGTTCCTGAAATTCGACGTGTGCCCGGATTGTGCCGGCACCAGGCTTTCCGACGCAGCCAGGGCTCCGAGGCTCCGGGGAATATCCCTCGCCCAGGCCTGCACTATGACCCTGACCGAAATGGTGGAATGGGTCAAGGGCGTGCCGGCTTCGCTTCCGGAGGAGATGCGGCCTATGGCCAAAAGCATCTGCGAGGCATTCTTGGACACGGCCAAGCGCTTGATGGACTTGGGGATAGGCTATCTGTCCCTGGACCGTTCCGCGGCGACCCTATCGACCGGCGAGCGACAGCGAATGCAATTTGCCCGAGCAGTGAGAAACCGCACTACGGGTGTACTTTATGTGCTGGACGAACCTTCGATTGGCCTGCATCCTTCGAACATCATCGGCCTCTGCGGCGTGATGGACGACCTGATCGCTGACGGAAATTCGGTGGTGCTGGTCGACCACGATACCCAGATTCTGGCCAAGTCCGACTGGATGATCGAGATGGGGCCCGGTGCCGGTTCGAACGGCGGTGCAGTAATGGCGCAGGGTACGATCAGCGACATAGAGGCCAATTCGACCTCTCGCATCGGCCCGTTCCTTTCAGGCGAGGCTTCGGTTATGATTAGGAAGCAGGCCAATCTCGAAGATATGTTCGGCGAGGGAAGGATTTCGATGACTACGGATGCCATCCACACGGTAAGACCGCTCAATGTAGAGATTCCTAAGGGACGTCTTACCGTGGTTACCGGAGTTTCCGGGTCGGGTAAGACTACGATGGTACTGGAAAGCCTCATCCCGGCCCTTCAGGCGAGGATTTCGGGTCGCGAGCTGCCCTCGCACGTAAAGTCGATCGAGGCCGAGGGAATACGCCAAGTGAAACTCATAGACGCTTCTCCGATAGGCATTAACGTCCGCTCTACCGTCGCCACCTATGCTAACGTCCACGACGAACTCAGAAAAGTCTTTGCCAAGACGCCCGATGCTAAGAAGCACGGCTATAAGGATGGGGACTTTTCCTATAACACGGGCAAATTGAGATGTTCTACCTGCGATGGTACTGGCGTGATAAGCCTTGACGTGCAGTTCCTTCCGGACGTGGACATACCGTGTCCCGATTGTCGAGGGTCGAGGTATTCGAAGGTTGCAGGAAGCATAAGGAGGGAGAATGCTGCCGGAGAATTCCACTCGCTTCCGGAACTTATGGATATGGACATCAATTCCGCACTGGATGCGTGCGCGGATTTGCGGCTTATCAGCCAAAGACTTAGAGTCCTTCGTGACCTCGGCCTGGGATATCTGACATTAGGAGAGGAGACCCCGAGCTTGTCGGGTGGCGAGGCCCAGAGGCTTAAATTGGCCAGCGAAATGGGTAGGGGACAGAGCGACTCGGTATTCGTGTTCGACGAGCCTACCATAGGTCTTCATCCGTCGGATGTGATGACGCTTCTTAATGTCTTTCAAAGTCTTATCGACCACGGAGCTACAGTCATCGTAATCGAGCACGATTTGGATGTAATTCGTAATGCCGACTACGTCATCGATATGGGTCCGGGAGGCGGCTCCGAAGGCGGACGTATAGTCGCGATGGGAACTCCGGAACAAATCCGCGCGTCAAAGGAAAGCGTAACCGGAAAATTTGTGTAAATTCGCTTCGGAAAAGTGCATTTTCAGGGATTTTAATCGTATATTCGCAGAATCCGAAAAACATTCAGATATGTCCAAGAAATCTACCTTTAAGTCGAATTGGCCGAAATACGTTCTCCAGTGGGGCGTGTTGGCACTGCTGATTTTCTTTTTGAGCGGACTTGCTTCGCTTGTGTTCACGGATATAAAAGCTACGGATCCGGAGAAATACTGTCCGTTCGGTGGCTTGGAGGCTCTGGGAACCTACTGGGCTAATGGCTCGCTGCCTTGCTCCATGACAAGCATGCAGATCGCTATGGGTGTGGCCCTCGCGGCGGTAGTCGTGCTTTTCGGCAAATTGTTCTGTGGTTATCTCTGCCCTATAGGCTCGGTGGAGGATCTCCTTAAGAAACTAAGACAGGCTATCGGCTTCAAGGCCATCAACATAAACGAGCACAGTATCGTCGACAAGGTGCTGAGAATCGTGAAGTATGCGCTTTTGTTCATTGTCTTCTATATGACGATGACCGCAAGCGAGCTTTTCTGTAAGAATTTCGACCCGTACTACGCTGCGGCTACCGGGTTCAAGGGAGAGATTACGCTTTGGATGTCCATAACCTCGCTGGTGCTTGTACTTTTGCTTGGCCTAATCGTGGATAGGTTCTGGTGCAAGTATATCTGTCCGCTCGGGGCTATCTGCAACTCTCTCAAGTTCTGGGTGTGGATGGTCGTGCTGGTAGGCGTATGGTGGATTTTGGGCCTTCTCGGACTGCACTTGAGTTGGGTATGGCTGATCGGCGGCATGAGCTTGCTCGGCTATCTTCTGGAGATTCTTTGCGGTAGGCCTAAGCCACAGCTTCTCGGAGTAGTTATCGACAAAGGCAAATGTAATGGAAACTGCCGCCTCTGCCAGAAGAATTGTCCTTATAATATAGATGTTCCATCATTTGATGGTAAGGTTTATTCCGTAGACTGTACTCTCTGCGGCGAGTGCATCGCTTCCTGCCCTCATGGCGCCCTCAGTGTAGGCGTAAGGAAAAACTCTGATGGAAAGCATTGTAAGTTTGCCAAGTATTTGCCGGCAGTACTTACTATAGTGGCTTTGGCCATAGCGATTGTCATCGGAGGTAAGTTCGAGGTCCCTACGATCGACGAGAAGTGGGGAATAGAACCCGGAATGAAGCTGGAGACGGTTAAGGTGGAGGGCCTCAAGTCGGTTAAGTGTTTCGGCAGTTCGATGACATTCAAGGCCAAGATGGAGAAGGTGCCGGGAGTTCACGGAGTCAAGACTTTCGTGGGAAGCCATACGGTCGTAGTTACCTACGACGCTAACGTCATCGACGCAGAGAAGGTAGAGTCTTTGATTTTCGTTCCTTCCAAGTTTAGGGTAAATAGCCTGGAGCCTGGACAGTACGATTCGCTCAAGTGCGTGACCATCAGGACGGAAAAGATGTTCGACAAACTCGACCTTAACTATCTGGGACTGCAGATGAGGCTCACCGAAAAGAAAATTTACGGTCTGGAGTCCCTCTACGATTGCCCTCTTGTAGTCAAAGTCTATATGGCACCTGACGAGGATTTGGATGAGGCATGGTTTAAGCATGTCGTCGAGAAGAAGACTCTTGATATGCCTGTTCACGGCGGCGGTGTCAAGACGACTGAACTTGGATTCAAGTTCATCCGTATGGAGAAGGGAAGTACCATGATCTCCACTCCTGACTATCTTAGGATGATGTTCGACCAGTTTAGCGCCGTGTATGGTCGTAAAACTAGTCCCGACACACCTCAGTGGTGGTACGAAATCGTCGACCATAATTACGAGAAACCTATCGTGAGGAGAGGAATGCCATTCCTTAGCAACCATCTTTCTTCACACGAAGGAATTCTGGGAACCTACCTTATGCTGAACGATGATTTGCAGCCTTGCATTCGCATCCGTTATACGGCCCCTATGACAGAAGACAAGCTTTTCGAACTTATGACGATGCCGAAATGGACCATCCAGTTCTCGAAAGACGACATACGCGAGGTCGATGCGAAAATGAGTTTCGGAAAACCGGGCCATAGCATCCCCGTTAAGTAATCGCACAGTGAATAAGGGAAAAATCATACTTGGAATAGACCCTGGAACCAATCTACTTGGTTTCGGGGTAATTCGTGTAAATGAGAAGGGGAAGCCGGAGTTCGTAGACGCCGGAGTTTTGGATTTGCGTAAGGAAAAGAATGCATATCAAAAGCTCATGATGATAAGACGTTATGTCTCGGAAGCGTGCGATAATTACAAACCGGAACATCTGGCCATAGAGTCTCCTTTTATGGGAAAAAATGCTCAGGTCATTTTCAAATTGGCCCGGGCGCAGGGTGTGGCTCTGGAAGTGGCTGTGGAAAAGGGACTTGAGATAACGGAATATGCCCCGCGAAAGGCTAAGATCGCCATTTGCGGTAATGGCGCCGCTTCTAAGGAACAAGTTAGTTTGATGGTCCAGAAAACGCTTGGCATTAAAATTGATAACTATCCGCTGGATTCGACTGATGCACTCGCTATAGCGCTTTGTCACTATTATCAGATGGAGAGTCCTCTTTCTGCAGCTAAAGAGGGAAATTCGTGGGAAAAGTTCATAGCATCGCATCCCGATAGAGTCAAGAACTAGTGTATGAAACTAAAACTCCGTTATTATTTTGCAACCCTTGTGGTGGGTTTGCTTTTAAGCGTCGGCGCATCTGCGCAGTCTCGCTCCTTTAATGTAAAAGCCGTAGTTAAGGACGGCTCATCTTCCGAAAACCTTTCATTCGTAACCGTGGTGATAGCCCGCCCGGGCGCCGACAAGCCTACGGCTTATGCGCTCTCCGGCGAAGATGGCTCTTTGCTCATAGAGGCGATAAGACCGGGAAAGTACATCCTTAAGGCTGAACTTCTCGGCTACAAGACGTTTGAAACCGAATTTGAGGTTAAGGATAAGGACGTGGATTTGGGCGAGTTGAAGCTCCAGTCTAATGAAGAACAGCTTTCTGCCGCCACTGTTTCGGCTGTGGGTAACCCCATCCAGATGAAATCCGACACTATTTCCTTTACAGCCTCGTCGGTGAAAACCACTGAGAACGATATGCTCGAGGACCTCTTGAAAAAGATTCCGGGCATAGAGATTTCGGAAGACGGTAGCATAACCCATAATGGACGAAGCATAGAGAAAATCACCATAGACGGGAAGACTTTCTTTTTGGACGACCCTCAGTTGGCATCTAAGAATTTGCCGGCTAAGATAGTGGATAAGGTGAAGGTGATAGAGAAGAAATCCGACCAGGCCCAGTTTACGGGCATTGACGACGGCGAAGAAGAGACGATTATCGACTTGTCCGTGATGCCGGGAATGATGAAGGGAGTTTTCGGAAATGCATCTGCCGGAGCGGGACACGACGTGCCGACCACTTCGGTACAGGGCGATTACCGATACCAGACGGCTGCCTTTGCGGGCAAGTTCACGGACAAGACCCAATTGGCCTTCATCTTGAATGCCAATAACACTAACGACCGCGGCTTTCGCGACATCTCCGGTAATATGATGGGTGCAATTCGCGGTGGCGGAATGGGTCGTGGCCAAGGAGGCTGGGGACGCAGTAACGGTATCACCACCTCTTTTATGAGCGGACTTAATGGTGCAGCCACCCTCTTGGACAACAAGATGGACTTGAGCGGCAACTACCTGTATAACTACACGAATAAGGATGTGGAGGAGAATTCGTCGAAGACCACTTATCTCGACGACTCGAACCTGCTCTATGACTCGAAGGGTAGCAGTAATACCTATTCGGGAGGACATCGTCTCGGAATGCGTCTGGAGCACAAGTTCTCGGACAATACTTCCATCATCTTTCAGCCGCAAGTGGATTTCGGAAAGGGCGGATTTGCCGAGAATAGCGAGGATGCCACCAGTACCTATCTTTTCTCGGACGAGAGCACTACTAAGACGAACTCCAGCCAAAAGACGAATTTCGGAGACAATACTAACTTGAATGCCAGAGGATTTGCCCTTTTGCGACAGAGACTTTGGATGCCGGGCCAGACTATGACCGTGATGGGAAATTATAGCGTAAGCACGAACAACCTCGTAGGCTACAACAAATCGAACACCACCATCTACGGCGCCGACGGAACCGCTTCCACTTCGCTCGTGGATCAGCATTATACCCAGGACCAGAACACATACAGCCTTTGGGGAAATGCTACCTTCACCCAGCCCCTAGGTGGAAACTTCTATCTCGAGGCCAATTATTCCTACAGTTGGAACAAGTCCGAGTCGGACAAGCTGACTACCGACGTGCAGACCGGAGCGGTCTCCGACAACTATTCGAACAGCATCGTAAATGAGTATGTCAACCAGGAGATCGGAGTGAATGCCCTGTATCAGGGGGACGAATTCCGCGTGCAGGTGGGTATGGCGGCCATGCCTACCAAGACTCATAACTATACATCATCCGGCGCTTCCTATAAGGTGGATACGACGATGTATAGAGTCAATTGGGCCCCTAATGCCATGGTGTATTTCGAATTGGGAGAGAACGGCAGCTTGCGTTCTTCCTATAATGGTCGCAGCGTTCAGCCAAGCACCTCGCAGCTCATTACTATAGCCGACAACTCTAATCCGCTTTCCGTATCTTTCGGTAACCCGAACCTCTCGCCATATTTCAGACACGACATTCGAGGAGACGTAAGATACAACAACAAAAAGACTTACACATCGGTAAATGCACGCTGGAGTGCGTCGTATAACGATAACCCCGTGGTAAATGCGACTTGGTATAATAATGGTATCGCCTACACCATGCCTGTGAACGGACCTGCCAGCTTCTCTGCCAATTTCAACGTTTACCTTAACCTCCCTGTCAAGCAGAGCGGCTTTACCATAGTAAATATGGCTCGCGTAGGATATAGCAAGTCTTCGAACTATGTGGGAAAGGACATAAATACCTCTGCATATCTTAAGAGCGACGGCTCGTTGGATTACGATGCCTTTTTCGGCGATTACGATTTGATTCGCTCGAAACTGGTAAACAATAGCACGAATACGTTCACTTTCACGGAAAGATTGGCAGGAAAATACAGAATCGACGCACTGGAGGTGGAGCTGGCCGGAAGGACTCGCATCAATTCAAGCCACTATGTCATCGAGGAGGTGAAGGATCGCACGACCACGTTCAACAATCAGATTCGCACTACCGCTACTTGGAGCTGGGATCTTGTCGGACTTAGTGCGAAGGGTGAGTTTAACTATAACTGGTATAACGGCTACACTACCGCTCAGCCTTCCGAGTACGTGCTTAATCTCGAGATACAGAAGCAGTTGCTTAACAAGAAGATGACTCTCGCCTTGAAGGGTTATGACATCCTCGGCCAAGCGAAGAACTTGACCGTCACCGATACGGCCAATTACCATACCGAGTCCGTGAACAACACCTTAGGTCGATACATCATCGTGTCGCTTACCTATCGCTTCGGCAATTTCGGAGGTAACAGGTCCGGTGGTATGGGCGGCCCCGGCGGCCCTGGTGGTCCGGGAAGACCTATGCGATAGGATGACGGAAAATTGTTATATTTGCTCTTGATATGGCAAATACTAACGATAAATACATTGAGATTCTCTCGAAACACGGTATTCGCCCCACTTCGGTGCGAATACTTGTCTTAAAGGCTATCTCTAACTATCACGACACATTCTCGCTCAGCGATTTGGAAGCCGATTTGGAAAGTGTGGACAAATCCAGCATATTCAGGGCATTGATTCTTTTCGCCGAACACCACGTGGTTCACGTGATGAAAGACGGAAGTGGCTCGACCAAATATTGTTATTGTCATAACGACCATGATTGTGCCGTGGAGGAGTTGCACTGCCATTTCTATTGCGAAAAATGTCGTAAGACTTATTGTCTGGAAGACATTCATATACCTATAGTAAATTATCCTAAGGATTTCGAGCTTCACGAAGTGGAATATCTTCTTAAGGGACTTTGTCCGCAGTGTAAATCACACTAAAGATTGCAACTCGGTTGCAGCGGATAAGCTATATTTTTGCTCCAGTTAAAATTAAGATTATGGAAAAGGAGCATAAAATTATGGTGGCACGAATCGTGGCGAGCGGAGCGATGCTCGGCCTCGTGCTGTTCTTGCCTTTGTCTGAGATGGTGAGGATGTGTCTTTGTCTGGCGGCATATCTCATAATAGGTGCTGACGTGATTTACGAAGCAGTGGAAAGTATTTTTCATAAGGAACTTTTCGACGAACATTTCCTTATGGCAATAGCCACCGTGGGTGCATTGGCCATAGGAGAGTATCCCGAGGCAGTGGCGGTGATGTTTTTCTATCAGATAGGAGAGTTGTTTTCGGATATCGCCTTGGAAAGAAGTCGCGCTTCCATCTCTTCCCTTATGGACATACGTCCCGATTATGCTAATCTGGAAGACTCCGCAGGCACAGTGCGAAAGGTGTCTCCGTCGGACGTTCCCCAGGGAAGCATAATTATGGTAAAGCCAGGAGAAAAGATTCCTATAGACGGAGTGGTAATAAGTGGCGAGTCTTCCCTCGATACGGCAGCGCTAACGGGCGAGAGTATGCCTCGTGACGTGTCCGAAGGGGCGGAAGTGCTTAGCGGAAGCCTGAACATGACAGGGCTTCTTCGCATCAAGACCACGAGTTCGTTCGGAGAATCCACTGTATCCAAGATTCTGGACCTCGTGGAGAATGCGCAGACGGGAAAGGCCAAGACCGAGAAGTTCATTACCAGATTTGCCCGGGTTTACACGCCGTCGGTGGTGGCCGGAGCCGTGCTTTTGGCAGTCTTGCCGCCGCTCTTTACAGGAGGAGATTGGCCTGTCTGGCTGCACCGTGCACTGATTTTCCTGGTTATCTCCTGTCCTTGCGCACTGGTCATTTCCATTCCACTCACTTTCTTCGCCGGTATCGGTGGCGCATCCCGAAAGGGGATTCTGGTAAAGGGCTCGAATTATATGGAAGTGCTTTCGAAGGTGCGTACCATGGTCTTCGACAAGACCGGCACCCTTACTAAAGGCAGGTTCAGCGTCAGTGAAATCTCTGCCGTGGATTCGGACGAGGCCGGTCTTTTGGAAAAGGCCGCACTTGCCGAGAGCTTTTCTTCACATCCGGTGGCTGTTTCCCTTCGAAGTGCTTATGGAAAGCCTCTGGACGAGAGTAGGGTGTCCGACGTGAAGGATTATTCCGGAGAGGGTATTTGTGCGACCGTCGATGGTCAGGGCATTTATGCCGGAAACGAGAAGCTGATGCGAAGAATCGGGGTGGAGCCTGTCCCTGTAAGCAAGATAGGAACAGTGGTTTATGTCGCCACCGAAGGGAAATTCCTGGGTTATATCGTGGTTTCCGACACCTTGAAGCCTACTGCTGCCGAGGCTATTGGCCTACTTAAGGCGGCCGGGGTGCAGAAGACCGTGATGCTGACGGGTGACAGGGCCGACGTGGCTAAGGAAGTTGCCGGCGAATTGGCCCTGGACGAATATCACGCAGGGCTTCTTCCTGCAGATAAGGTCGAGCGGGTGAAGGCGCTGAAAGAATCTGATGGTCAGGCAGTATTGGCATTCGTAGGTGATGGCGTGAATGACGCTCCGGTGCTGAAATTGGCCGATATAGGAATCGCGATGGGCGGCGTGGGAAGCGATGCTGCGATAGAGGCGGCCGATGTGGTACTGATGGACGATGACCCGGTGAAAATCGCGTTGGGAATTAAAATTGCGAAGAAGACGCTTCGCATCGTGGTGCAGAATATAGTGTTCGCGATAGGTGTCAAGCTTTTGTTCCTGCTTTTAGGCGCGCTGGGCGTGGCGAATATGTGGGAGGCGGTCTTCGCGGACGTGGGTGTCACGGTAATTGCCATTTTGAATTCCCTTAGGGCTATGCGTGTGAAATAATTACGAAATTTCTTCGTATCTTTGGAGGATATGAAAAAAGAGATTTCGGTTGCAGGACATATTTTTAGGGTCGTTCTTCCCGATGACAGTCCATTGTGGGCTGAAATGGGGCAGTACGATCCTTTTTATGTAGAGAGCGATGCTCCCATCTTCGAACTAGAGCTCGTGGATGAACTCCCTACGATGGAAAAGACGCTTTATTTCGACCAGCCTACCGAGCCGGGAGAGACTAAAATAGTGATTTACAGGTGCGGAGAGGATTGGTACTTCGAATCGTCTCCTACATCGAGCAGGCCTGTTTCGATGAAACTTTGGGCCAATTCCGACTTTACCCTTTCGAAACTCCTGATCGCTTGTCCGAGCGAGTCGCTTTTCGCGATAAACAATGCGCTGATGCTTCAGTACGCCTTCCGCACTGCAGGAATGAATACGCTGGAGATGCACGCATCCGTCATAGAGAATGGAGGCAAAGGCTACCTTTTCCTGGCCAAGAGTGGCACCGGAAAGAGTACGCATAGCAAGATGTGGCTAAGGAATATTCCTGATTCACACTTGCTTAACGATGATAATCCGATAGTTCGAGTGCTCGAAGACGGTAGCGTGAGGGTTTATGGCTCCCCGTGGAGCGGAAAGACGCCTTGCTATAAGAATCTGGATTACCCGGTGGGAGCTATGGTTCAGATAGTTCGGGCTCCTTTTAACAAGGCGACGAGACTGGGTGCGATAAACTCCTATGCGCAGGTTTATTCTTCTTCGTCGGGAATCAAGTTCGACCCGCAGATGGGAGATGCGCTGCATGACACTATAAATAAGGTAGTCGCAGGTGTGAAGTGCTTTACGCTTCAGTGTCTTCCGGACGCAGATGCGGCAAAGGTTTGTTATGAAGCAGTGAAATGAGTCTGGTAGTTCCAAATAACATTCTGTTTTTCCATATCTGCGATTTGCTCTCGCAGGGAAAGACGGTGACTTTCGAGGCTAAGGGCTACAGCATGCTGCCTTTCATCGTGGGCGATAGGGATAGCGTGCAATTGACTCAGGCTTGGTGGAGTGTGGGCGATGCGGTATTGGCCAAGCTTCCTTCGGGAGCCTATGTGCTTCATCGCGTGTATAAGATAGACGGCGATGTAGTTACGCTAAAGGGCGACGGAAACCTAAAGGGAGTGGAACTATGCCACGTTTCGGACGTGAAGGGAAAGCTCGTGGCAGTGCTTCGCAGGGGTACGCGACGCGTGGACGTGGATACCAAGTCGTACCGCAGGCGTGTCAGGATTTGGAACGCTACTCCTTACATCGTGCGAAGAGTGATATTAGGTATTTTAAGAAGAGTAATAAAAAAGAAATAGATATGAAAATCGTAGACGGATTTAAGCTCAGAGAGGTCTGTGGGGAATTCGTAGTAGTTCCCGAAGGCTCCAAATTAGTGAACTTTAACAAGATGCTTTCTCTTAACGGAAGTGCTGCCTTTTTGTGGAAGGCCGTAGAGGGAAAGGATTTCGACGTTCAGACTCTGGCGGATTTGCTCGTGAAGGAATATGAAATCGATTCTGCCTTAGCACTTTCCGATGCCGGAAAGATTCTCGACAAGTGGGTGGAAATCGGCGTAGTTAGATAATGAAGGATTTTCGTCCTTGTTTCAAGGGGCTTTTCTCCCTACTGAAACCGGTACTTTTCAAAGTGTCCGGAGTGAGTCTGGTATACCTTATGGAGGCGGTTTGCTCTCTGCTTTTCGTGTGGTATAGCAAGCGTGTGGTCGACATAGCCACGGGTGCGCTTGACGAGGGACTTACAGACAGCGTGGTAGTGCTGGTGGGCATAATGTTCTTCCAGATAATTTTCAGGGTGCTTTCGAAGAGAATGGAAGGGGACATCTGCGTAAAGGCCAAGCTTTCCATTCAGAAAGATGCTTTCAACAAGGCGATGCGAAGCGCGTGGAACGGAAAGGACAAATTCCATAGCGCCGACGTGGTGAACCGTCTGGAGGAGGATATTCGCGTCGTGAGCGAGTTCCTGTGCGTTACGCTTCCTTCGGCCGTGGTTACCGTATTCCAATTGGTGGCTTCTTGTGTACTTCTTTTCAGTTTCTCTTCGGATTTGGCTATGATCCTTATCTGGATAATGCCTGTGGCCATCGTGGCCTCCCGGCTTTATTTTAAGAAACTGCGTTCGCTGTCACTCGAAATTAGAACTCTCGACGGACGTATTCAGGGCTACATTCAAGAGCACCTTCAGAGACGTATCCTGATTAAGACTTTAGGTGCGGAGCATCAGGTAGACAGTAAGCTCGAAAGACTTCAGGATGAACAGATTAAAAAGACCCGAAGCCGTCTGAACTACTCGGCGGTGTCGCGTTTCTTTATGCAGGCAGGCTTTTCTGTGGGCTATCTCACTGCCTTCCTTTGGGGTGTGTACGGGTTGAAGGATGGCTCCGTGTCATACGGACTTATGGTGGCATTCCTTCAGCTCGTAGGCCAGGTTCAGCGTCCTGTTGCGGCATTGGCATCCTATGTGCCGGCGTTTATCAGGGCCCTGTCTTCGCAGGAGCGCCTGATGGATATCGACGAGATGGTAGGGGAGGATACGTCGGAGTCGAAGGTTCTTCCGGGAATATTGTCGATTTCCGTGCGTAATCTCAATTTTTCATACGAAGACGGGACCTCCGTATTCCGGGATTTTTCTTGCGATTTCGCTGCGGGTGAGCTGACTGCCATCTGTGGGGAGACCGGAAAGGGGAAGAGTACGTTGGCCGGAATCCTGCTGGGCGTGCTGAAGCCGTCTTCGGGCGAAGTGCTCATCTCCAATGGGCAGAATTCCATCCCCGTGGGGGTGTCGACGCGCGAGAATTTTATGTACGTGCCTCAGGGCAATTCGCTGTTGAGCGGTACGATTCGCGATAACTTGCTGATCGCCTGCCCGACTGCGACCGATGAACAGCTGGCCGATGTGCTGTATACCGCGGGCGCAGACTTCGTGTTCGATTTGCCGCTGGGACTGGAGACTGAGTGCAGTGAGTCGGGCCGTGGTCTTAGTGAAGGCCAATGCCAACGCATCGCCATCGCTCGTGCGCTTCTGCGGGAGGGCGGAATCCTGATTCTGGATGAGTCCACTTCTGCGCTTGACCCTGCCACGGAAATGACCGTTCTGGATCGTCTTCACGAGAGGTATTACGAGAGCAAGACCATCATTTGCATCACTCACCGTGTGGCCGTGGCTGACCTCGCCGACAAGATTATCGATTTGTAATAGGGAAGTTGTCTTCCCAATCGTACCGTGGCTTGCAATTAATCCACAATAGGAGAGTGGTTATTATTTTCGGCAAATTTTGGAATTTTTGCCAAAAATAGTATATTTGCATAGAGTATAATGTGATTATGTCGGAGATAATAAAATACATTACTAATTATGCGGCACGAAATGAATCTTTCAGTGCTTCAGATTTATTGAATGATTCCGGATTCCCTTATTTGACGAAACGGACAGTAATGAATTCATATTTATCCAAATTGACAAACGAGGGAAAGTTGCAGAGAGTAGGACGTGGAACGTATGTTATAGGGTATGGTAATCATTGTTTTAATCCTGAAATTGGGGAAAAATCTAAGAGGTTATATGAATTTCTAAAACAAGAGTTTCCACTGGTGAATATGTGCGTGTACGAAGGTCAGTGGATAACTCCTTTTATGCATCACTTGGCTAATAATCAGGCAGTTTATCTTGAAGTTGAAAAAGATGCTTCAGAATATGCCTTTCATAAAATTAAGGAATTGGAGGGAAATGTTTTTTATCGTCCGGATAAAAAGGAGATTGAAAAGTATTTGGATTTAAGTAAGGGCCCCATAATTATAAAGAATTTAGTGACTGAATCTCCTTTGTGTGAACAAAAGGGCTTACATATTCCGACACTAGAAAAACTTTTGGTGGATATGTATTGTGACTCAGACTTTTACTATCTTCAGGGTGAAGAATACTGGCGTATTATGCATAACGCTCATCAGTATGTTATAAACACATCGAAAATGTTCCGCTATGCTTCCAGAAGGAACGCATTACAGGAGATTAAACGAATATGGGAGGAGAGTATTAATGATTTCGAGTAAGTCTTTTTCGAGGGAGTGGATAGAGTTTATTTCCCAAAAATACGGCTATCGCGATAAGACTTTAATAGAGAAGGTTATACGTGCTTTCTCCCTGCTTGAAGCCTTAGTTGATTCTGGTGTTCCGTTAGTATTTAAGGGCGGTAGCGCCATTCTTTTGTTGTTGAAAGATGGTCTTAATAGACTAAGTATCGATGTCGATGTTATATGTCCCCCAGGAACGGATATTCTTAAGTATCTTCGAAATCTGGATAAATATGGGTTTATACGTGTTTCAATAGTTAATAAAGAACGATCTGGGAAGAATTTGCCGGCAAGTCATTCGAAGGTCTATTATGAAGTGGCTTTTAAAAACCCTAATGTAAACGATGCGTATATTCGTTTAGACGTTTTGTATGAGGATAATCCTTACACAAATATAGTTGCTATGCCTATAGACCTTCCTTTCTTGTATCAGGATGGAGTGGCTTTGAAAGTTAATTTGCCTACAGTAGAAGAAATATTAGGAGATAAAATGACAGCATTTGGGCCAAATTCTATTGGTATTCCATATTATAAGGGTACTCGAGATTGTTCATTGGATATTATAAAGCAGTTATTTGACATCGGTAGGTTGTTTGATGCTGTAGATAATTTTGATAACACGTATGATTCTTTTTTGAGAGTATCTGAAATGGAATTAGGCTACCGTAATCTAATTGGTAAAATAAATTGTTATTATGATGATGTTCGCAGAACTTCTATGAGTATTTCTTCAAGAGGAAGTGTTTCATCAGGGGCGTTTGTTAGTCTTCAAAATGGGATACGTAGAATAGAGTCATATATGTATCAGAAACCATATTACATAGAAAATGCGATTTGTGACTCTGCTAAAGTCGCATATTTGGCGACTTGTTTTGAATATGGAATAAAGAATGTAGAAAAGTATTCTCCGGAAATGGATCTTACATCTTTTTCTATGAAAGGACTTCCAGGTAAAATTCAGCGTCTTCGAAAGGTCTTTCCGGAAGCCTATTATTATTGGGCGAAAGTATCTGATATAGTTGATTTGAATAGTATTATTGAGTCAGAAAAAGATTAAATTTGTACTGGAAACTAATAATTAGGAGAAAGTGATGAAGAAAGTGTATTTTGCGGGTTCCATCAGGGGTGGAAGGGCAGATGCTGAATTGTATGGACGCGTTATCAGGCATATTCAAAAGGAACATATTGTGCTGACGGAGCACATTGGCGATTTGTCACTCAGTAAGCTGGAAGGAGATAGCGATGTCGCTATTTACGAACAAGATACCGCTTGGCTACGAGAGGCGGACTTGGTCATCGCCGAATGCACCACTCCTTCCTTAGGGGTAGGATATGAATTGGCTTATGCTGAAAGCCATAATATTCCGGTGCATATTTTCTACGACAAGTCTCGCACCAGACTCTCCGCTATGCTCGCCGGGGACAAATACTTCCATATACACCCCTACGTCGGCGAAGAAGAGCTCTTGCAGATGGTAGATAAGGTGCTTTTATAAAAATTATTCTTATATTTACGCGATTATGCGTAGAGTGATAGGAGCAATAGTCGTATTCTTGATGTCGGCGTGGGTGGCCACGGGGCGACAAGAGGGTGGTGCTGCGATAGACTATATTAATATCTATCAGAAGTATATGAGCCCGCTCAAGCATACGCACTGTAGGATGTATCCTTCCTGCTCCGCTTATGGAAAGATGGTCTTTTCCCTGTATTCGTTTCCGGAAGCCATGGTACTGACTGCAGACCGCCTTACGCGATGCGGACACGATTTGCAGTACTATCCGAGAACGAATATCAGCGAATTCGCCACGGCGGTAGACTTCCCGAAAGGGGTGGAAGTGCCGGCGGGCGTGTTGGCAGGAAAGGGAAACCACGTTTCGGCTCCCACTATCGTCCCGAAGGACTCCGTACAGCTCCGGCTTCAGTTCGTTAACCACCTTATCAATAGCCGTAATTTTAGCGGCGCACTGACCGAAATCGAGCGGTTGCTGTTCTATTATCCTGCTCAGTACAAGCTAGATGCGTCATTGTATGTGAATAAGATGAAATGCTTCGAAGCGATGGGCGACTATCGCAGTGGCCTCGAATGTTACGAAAGCCTTCCTGCGGCGTTGAAGTCCGATTTCGACATTACCTACACGGCGGCACATCTGCTCGATAAAAGTAACAATCCCGATGCGGCGATAGCTAAATATCTGCAGGCCTGCGAATTGATGCCTCTCGGCTCGTCCAAGACTCCCTACGGGGAATTGGCCATCCTTTATCTGGGCACATCCCGCTACGACCTTTCGCTCGATGCACTTGACAGGAAGTATGCCGAGGACAAGACCAGCCAATTCTATATTTCCAGCATCCAAGTGGTCCAGGACGCGGCAAATGCCAAACGCAAGAATCCGTGGGTGGCGAGGGGCCTGAGCATAATTCCCGGATGTGGATATTTTTACACGGAATCACCTTCGAATGCCGTGGCTGCTCTTCTGATAAGCGCTATGCTTTCCTATGCGACATACACGTCTTTCCGTAGCGGAAATACCGGCGTGGGAATAATTGTGGGACTTCTAGACTTGTCCTTCTATGTGGGTAATATAGTAGGTGCGGGAAGTAGCGCAAATAGGTATAATGAGACGATGAACCGCAATGCGGTAAATGATTTGAGAAAGTTAAATCCTTATATTAATTAAAAAACAATTATGTTAAAAAAATTGATTTTTAGTGCTGTAGCTCTCCTGTGTGGAATCACTGCAGCGAATGCACAGGAGATGCTCCTGCTTAAGGCCGGAACACCTATTCCTATGGTTACTGTTTCTACTGTCACCTCCAGGATCGAGGCTATAGGTAATTCTGTAGACCTTATGACCACGGCTGACGTGGTAGCAGATGGCGTCGTAGTGATACCTTCGGGCACTGTCGTCAAAGGCTGGGTTTCGGATTCCAGAAAAGCTACCATACTGGGTATCGGAGGAAATCTCTCCATTTCGGTAAATGGTATTTACGCTACTGACGGAACGTATATTCCTGTGGCCGGTGCCAATGTCTCTGCCTATGGCTCTGACAAGACTGTACTCGCCGTTATCTGCGGAATGTTCACCTTCTTCGGATTCTTCATCCCGGGAGAACAGGCATATCTTCCTGCAGGATCTAACGTTCAGGGTATCGTCATGTCGAATACATACGTATCGGCAGCTAAATGATTCTGAGCCGATTTTAGAAATTCAAGAGGGGATTTGCCAGTGGCGAGCTTTTCGGACACTTCCTTTACCGAATATCTGCCTGTCAGAAGAAGGCTCTTGGCATTGAGTATTACATATTCTCTGATTATATCCAAAGGCTTGCGACGGCAAGCCTTTTTTATCGTTCTGGAGAAGTTGTGCAAGTCGAACATTCTCTCGATAGTTAACGGTAAAGTGAACCGTTCATCGCGTCTAAGTGCCGTACAGGTGCTTCAGGAGCCTTTTGAGAAGACTGCCACCCGAAAGATTCGCCGCTTCAAATACGTGAACGTGGAGGGAATATAGTCGAAAAGTAGATTTTCTTTGACATAAGTATGGATATTTTGAAAAAAAGGTGTAATATTTGCACATTATTTCACGACTTAGTGTATTACATATTTATGAAAAAAGAAATTAAAACTATAGGTGTGCTTACATCGGGTGGCGATGCTCCCGGAATGAACGCTTGCATTCGCGCGGTGACTCGCAGCGCGATTTACAATGGACTTAAGGTTATGGGTATCTACCGTGGATTCGAAGGTTTGATTCACGGTGAGATAAGCGAGCTGACAACCGAAAGTGTGAGTAATACCATCCAGCGAGGAGGAACCTTCCTTAAGACTGCTCGTAGTCAGGATTTCAAGACTCCGGAGGGGCGTAAGATTGCTTATGACAACTTGGTGAAGTACGGTATCGACGCACTTATCGTAATAGGCGGAAACGGTTCGCTTACCGGCGCTCAGATATTGGCCCAGGAGTACGACTTTCCGATTATCGGACTTCCCGGAACCATCGACAACGATCTCTATGGAACTGATTCTACGATAGGGTATGACACCGCGCTTAATACCATCGTCGAGTGCGTGGATAAGATCAGGGACACTGCTACTTCCCACGACCGAATCTTCTTCGTGGAGGTGATGGGCCGTGATGCGGGATTCCTCGCACAGAACAGTGCCATCGCGTCGGGCGCGGAAGCTGCCATCATCCCTGAGGACCAGACGGATGTGGACCAATTGGAACAATTCATCAGCCGCGGTTTCCGAAAGAGCAAGAATAGCAGTATCGTAATCGTGTCGGAGAGTCCGAAGGACGGAGGTGCCATGTACTATGCCAATAGGGTTAGGAACGAGTATCCTCAGTACGACGTGAGGGTGAGTATCCTCGGACACTTGCAGAGGGGTGGTACTCCGAGTGCCTTTGACAGAATCTTGGCAAGCCGACTGGGCTACGCGAGCATAGAGGCGATTAAGGAGGGCCAGAGAAACGTCCTCGTGGGAATACATAACGACGAGGTGGTATATGTGCCGATAGACAGGGCCATTAAAAAGGACAAGCCTATCGATCACGAACTCATAAACATTCTGGCGGTTCTCTCGATATAGAACGAAAAAAGAGGCATTCGGCCTCTTTTTTTTGTGAAGTTCGAAGTTCCGTAGCGGCAGCAGTTTGGAGTCAGGGGGAAAACCCTGTGTTTCTGTAAATCCTGAAACTGATTCTGGTCGTTCAGCGAAAACGCTCCTCAAATTTACTTTGGCAGCCAATGTGCCACAGAACGCGTATATCGACACTTCCCTGCCAAGGTGGAGCTAAAAAAGTCTCACTTTGGCAAGCCACCCTTAACAGAGTGCGCTCTACGCCGTCCTCCCTGCCAAAGTGAATTGGCGGAACTCCGCGAGCGACAAAAGCCTGCCACGAAGTCGAAAAACACCTTTTGATTTAGGATGCCGTAGAGGCACTTCTAGATGGTGTGGTATCCGAAGGTGTACTGTACTTTTGTACACCTTTAGGTCGCACCCTTACCAGAACGCTGTAGAATGCGGCTGGTGTTCAAAGGTGTTTTTCGGGTTGCGAAATAAAGATGCCTAACCTCTGCAAACCAGCAATACACCTGAGGGCAATGCCATCCACGGCTTAGTAAAAGGACCAGTTTCGTGAGAAGGGCTCGTCCGAGGGGGTGTCATTGCTGCGAGCGAAGAGACTTGCTGCTAGGGAAAACAAAATTACTATGTTGCATATTACAATGAGTGCACATTACTATCAAGCGCTGCGCCTAGCTCGATGGGGCGGCTCGCTTGCGCTTGAACTTTTGCGATTAGCAGTTTCATCCGGCCAAACCGCCCTTTCACCGGATGGGAAGACGTTCCTGTCACTGATCCCGATGCAAAGTCGCCAGAAACCAGACATAAAGTAAACAATCTAAGGAGAATTATGAGTTCAACACAGGGCTTTCCCCTGACCCCAAGCTGCTGCCGCTGCGGAACTTCGAACTTCACAAAAGAAAAAAGCCGACACTGTCAAAGTGCCGGCTTTTTATATCTTAAAGGGTGCAAAAATAATTACTGCTCCTCTTCAAGGCGAAGGTGCTGTACGTAGATAGCCTTCATCTTAGCCATACGTCTTTTGACGCAAGGCTTCTCGAAGTTCTTACGAGCGCGAAGTTCGCGGATAGCGCCTGTCTTCTCGAATTTTCTCTTGAATTTCTTAAGAGCTCTTTCGATGTTTTCGCCTTCTTTAACCTGTACGATAATCATTCCTTATATCACCCCCTTTTTCTCTAATATTCAGCAGACTATGTTTGGTCCGGTGAAAAATTGGACTGCAAATATAAGGAAAATTTATAAAAAAACAAGATTTACGCGTGGAAATAATTCTTTCTCAGCCAATACTCGAACAGCGGATCCAGAATATAGGCCGTATCGTTATCGTCGAAGCTGATAATCTCTTTCTTGCACAGGGCTTCTTTTAGGCGTTTGACATTGGCCGAAGAGTTAAGATGGTAGCTCTGGATTACTTCCGCCGCACTGAACTTCGTGTGCCCGTCGATTACGGCGTGCAGAAGGTCTATCTGAAAGTCGGTCAGGTCGTAGAGCATACTCATAAAGCGAGGCTCGTGTATGCTCAAAAGCGACAACAAACTCTCCTGGGCGACGGCATCGGTGATGAATCCTCGGCTAAGAGCGTCGCAGATGGCCGCGAAGTGGTTAAGATAGTAGATATTTCCCTTCAAGATGTCGTAAATGTGGGCGAGAAGCTCATTTTCTATGACTTTTCCGTTAGTCAGGAACCCTTTCAGGATGTATTTCTCGGCCTCCTTATAAGGGATGGTGCTTAGCCTGATAATCCGGACGTCGCGATAGAAGAACTTGTGCTTCTCGAAGATGAGTTTCATTCCGTTCACTTGGCTGCCCACCCAGATCCAAGAGCATTGGGGGGCGCTGACGTGCTTCTCGTAAGCCTTCAGGAAGATATCCCCGTCCTTCACTTTCAGCAGGTTCTGGAATTCGAACAGCAGCACGATGATATGGCTTCCCGTGATTCGGGCCAATTCGACCGGTAACTCGAATACTGCCTCGGGCGAGAGCTCGTGCAGAAACTCGCTTCTGAGCCTGTCTTTTTCTTCTTGAGTGTGTGTGACTGCGCTTATGAGAGCTTCGGAGACCTTATTCAGGAATTCGTCGGTGCTTCTTAAGGATAAAAGGGAGATCTCGACCGTGGTGTATTTGAACCCTTCGATGGACAGTTCCAGCAGAGACTGGCGCAGAAGGGAAGCCTTTCCTGTTTTCGGGATGTCGTATAGGGCGACATTTTCTCCCGCTCGCAGAGAATTCTTCAAACATTCTCGTTCGGATAGCCTTCCGACGAATGTCTTTCCGCTAACTTGTCTATCGTAGGTAAAGGTCGTTTCCATCATTAAAAATCCTTAAATGCAAACTTACATAAAATCCGCCGATTTTAAGCCCGTTTGTGAAAAATAAATTGTTATTTATCGAAATTCTTTCTATCTTTGCGCTCCATTTAGATGGCCGTGGAGCTCTATAAGAGGCTTTCAGAAGAAGTCCGCTTGCGGTCGAAACTTTAACAAAGTTTTATTTTATGTACGCTATTGTTGATATTGCAGGCCAGCAATTCAAAGTCGAGGCAGGCAATGAAATCTTTTGCAACCGTCTTCCGGAGGCAAAGGGTGCAGCTGTGGAGTTTGCTAAGGTACTTCTCGTAGATAACGAGGGTGCAGTTAAGGTAGGTGCTCCTTATGTAGAGGGCGCAGTCGTAAAGGCTACTGTTCTCGCAGATGATGTCAGAGCTGACAAAGTTTTGGTATTCAAGAAAATCCGTCGCAAAGGCTTCGACAAATGCAACGGACATCGTCAGAAACTCTCTAAGATTCAGATCGCTGAGATTGTACTCGCTTAATTAAAACGTAAAAGGGAATTGAATTATGGCACACAAGAAAGGTCAATCAAGTTCAAAGAACGGTCGTGAGTCACAAAGCAAGCGTCTTGGACTCAAGAAATTTGGTGGTGAGGCTGTAAAGGCTGGTAACATTATCGTTCGCCAGAGAGGTACAGTTCACAATGCCGACAAGAATGTAGGAATGGGTAAAGATCACACTCTCTACGCTCTTATCGATGGTACAGTAGTTTTCACTCGCAAGAGAGAGAACAAATCATACGTGTCGGTTATTCCTTTTGAGAATTAATCTCGGAGGAAGTTGAATAATAGGACTTACACTCTTCGAGATGGGTGTAGGTCCTTTTTTGTTTGAAGATAAAGCTTTATAGTATATGTTAACTCTTAAAACACTTCGCGACGACCCTGAAAGGGTAATCGCCAAATTAAAAGTTAAGAATTTCGACGCAAAGCCTATCGTGGACAAAGTCCTCGAGCTGGATGCGCTTCGCAGAGCCCTGCAGACAGAGAGCGATGCTCTTCTTTCCGTACAGAAACAAAAGGCAGCCGAGATAGGCTCGCTTATGAAACAAGGCCTTAAGGATGAGGCCGAGGAAGTGAAGGCGGAAGTAGCCGGAATAAAGGCTAAGTCTAACGACCTTCTCGCTAGAATGGATCTCGCCACTAAGGAACTCGAAGACAACATGGTTCTTCTCCCTAATATGCCTTGCGACCTCGTTCCGGAAGGAAAGAATTCGGACGACAACTTGGTAGTGAAGATGGGCGGTCCGGAGGTAAAGCTTCCGGAAGGTGCTCTTCCTCACTGGGAATTGGCTAAGAAATACGACATCATAGATTTCGATCTCGGAGTTAAGATTACAGGTGCCGGTTTCCCTGTATATAAGGGAAAGGGAGCCAAGCTTCAGCGTGCACTCATTAACTTCTTCCTCGATTTCAATACTGCAGCCGGGTATAAAGAGGTCGAGCCTCCTGTAATGGTGAACAAGGAGTCAGGTTTCGGTACCGGCCAGCTTCCTGACAAGGAAGGGCAGATGTACCACGCTAATCTGGACGATTTCTATATGGTGCCTACCGCAGAGGTTCCTGTAACTAATATCTTCAGAGACGTTATCCTCCAGCAGAATGAAATCCCTCAGAGGTTGACGGCATACACCCCTTGCTTCCGTCGTGAGGCAGGCTCTTACGGAAAGGACGTTCGCGGACTCAACCGTCTGCACCAGTTCGACAAGGTGGAAATCGTACGTGTGGAGAAACCCGAGGATAGCTATGCGGCTCTCGACGATATGGTGGCTCACGTGGAGGCATTGGTTAACAAACTTGGCCTCAAGTATAGAATCCTGCGTCTTTGCGGTGGCGATCTGTCATTCACGTCTGCCATCACCTACGACTTCGAGCTCTGGAGTGCAGCACAGGGAAGATGGCTCGAGATATCTTCCGTAAGTAATTTCGAGACCTACCAGGCTAACCGTCTGCACCTTCGCTATCGCGACGAAGAGGGCAAGATTCAGCTCGCACATACCCTTAACGGTAGCTCACTTGCACTTCCACGTGTAGTGGCAGCCCTTCTGGAAGACAATCAGACGCCTGATGGCATCATCATTCCTGAGGTACTTCGTCCATACACCGGATTCGACAAGATCGACTAATTCATTTTATCATACCTTTAAATCCTCGAAATCGATGCGGTTTCGAGGATTTTTTATATCTTTGCGCCACATTACTTAATACTTCAGGGCAGGGTGAGAATCCCGATCGGCGGAGGCAGGTGGTCCGAAACGAAGGACAGCGGCATCGCGACCTTCAGAACATCTGACGGGCACATCGACTGGGATGCGGTGATTCGGGCCAATCGTCTCGCCGATGGCTCGGCTCGTAATATCCTAAGCCAATATATGGCCGGGCATACGCAGTTCGGCGCCATCTGTAGTCTGGAGTACGTTCTCGGACACGGCTGGAGGATAGGAGCCGGAGTGAATGCGCAGCTCTACCATACTTGGGAAAGGGAAAGGATTACCGACCTCCTCGGAGCGGACCTTTCGTGGACTATGAGTGGCAGACACGCTATGAACGTATTCTTGCGTGCAGATAATCTTTTGGACGTGTCCTATATCGAAAGGGGAAAGGACGGCGCGGCCCACGATCTCGAATCCTTCCGAGGGTATTGGGGCTTCGGACGAGTGATTTCTTTCGGCATTCGGTATAGACTCTAGAACGCCATATCGAACATAGCTCTCTGTGCCGTCTCGTTATTCTTTGCATTCATCTTCCCGAAGCCCTGCTAAGAAGCATCTGCCTCGCAGTGTCCAGAGCGTATGATTAAGAGCAGGAATGCAGCTAATGTTAAATGCCTTTTTATCGCAAATACTGTTGTGCTAAGATATCTAAATTTACGTATATTTGAAAAAACTTCTTAACATTTCCGGTGGTTCTCCGTCTTATATATGAAGGCGTAAAAATGGAGCCTGAGATGGATTATGAACGAGAATAAGACTACATACGATGTGTTTCTTTCTTTAAGAGACGAATTGGTGGATTATGCGGCAGCGCTGCTTAAGTCCAGAGACGATGCGCAGGACCTCGTACAGGACCTGTACGTGAAGCTCTGGGCTAGAAAGGACGAGTTGTCCGAGGTTGAGAAACCACGCGCTTTCTGTATGACCATCATCAGAAATCGTTGTCTTGACATTCTCGAATCCCAGGAGAATAGGCAAAAATCGCAGATGCCGTCAGAAATCGAGGACGAACATTCCATCGAAGAGCAGATGGCGGCGAAGGAAAGGCTTGCGGCAGCATTGGCCCAGATAAAAAGACTGCCCGAGGGGCAGCAGACAGTTCTGGCCAAGCGGGTGGTCGAGGATATGAGCTACGAACAGATTAGCGCACAGACCGGATTGAGCGAGCAGAACCTTCGCACTCAGATGAGTTTGGCCCGAAAGACGCTCAGGCAACGTCTCGCGTGGACATTTGCGGTTCTGGCAGTGGCGATGGCAGTGGGAGTCGGCGTGCTTTTCCATAAGCCGCAACCGCTGGAGGATACGTATAGTGACCCGCTGCTGGCCTATGCTCAGGTAGAGAAAATATTTGGTTTTATTTCCACGAAGGTCGATAAGGGAATGCAAGTAGCGCGCGATGCGGAACTGAAACTCGAACGGGTGGATGAAGTATTGAAAAATATTAATAATTAGTAAAATGAAAAAGATTATTTTAGCGGCAGTCTTGATGCTGTCTTGTGTGGGGGCTTTCGCCCAGAGTGGTAAGGATATTTATAAGAAGTACTCTAAGGAGAGGGAAGTAAGCACGGTGTATATCTCGCCGGCTATGTTCAACCTGATGGGGCGTGTTCCGGATATGGATATAGAAGGGGAGGACGTGAACCTGTCTCCTGTAATCAAGAGCTTGTCGGGACTCTATATCATCGACAGCGAGAATGTACGAGTGAATGCGAGACTTTCGGAAGACGTCAAGAAACTCGTGGCTTCGGGGAAATTCGAATTGCTTATGGAAGCTAAGGAAGAAGACGAGGTGATGCAGATATATATCATAAGCGAAGGCGATTACGTGACCTCTTTCGTAATGCTCGCGCTCGAGGACGATGAATGTTCATTCATCTGTATGGATGGCAAGATGCTTAAGGAGGAGATGATGTCCCTAATAGGCGGAGCGATAAGTGACAATATGTAAAGAAAAAGAGTATCAGAAGATGGGTTTCTGATACTCTTTTTTAGTTTTAAAGACAGTGGAGAATTTTCATTACCTTGTCGGTGTCGAGCGTAATGAGTTCTCCTTCTTTTTGATATTCGTAGTTACTGAAAGTGTACATCTGCAGGTAGGAGTGACGGCTGTGTTTGTTATAGTAGAAATCTACCCTGAAACTTCCACCATCGTGACCTTCCTTGACGGACACTGAGTCGCTCTTTCCATTTATGAAGTTCAGGAAGGACTCTTTTCCGTCTCTACTCAAATCGACCGACTTCTTTACATAGACGTTCTGGTCGTCGTCAAGCTTATAGCCCGATTTATAGATGATTAGGATGAAAAGTCCCATGCCTGTTAGACAGAGTGCCAATCCTTTATTAATGAAAAATAGCGCTACGGCTACGATGATTAAACTGATGGATATGGTGAGGTCCTTAGCTGTGTGGACCTTTTTGAAATTGTAAGTCATACTGATTTATTTTTAAGATTAGCTTGATGAAACGCAGCACGCTTGTTAGTGTGCTACCGGTGGGGCGTAAGTTACGCCAGTATAGCAGAATAATTCTAAATCAGTAGATTACAGATGGAGTATGGTAGGTTCGCGGAGCAGAATTGGCCACGCGAATTCGAATCCAAGTTTTCGGAATGACTAAATCTTCTCAATCCACTTAGACAGATGGCCGATATGGCATTAGGCGTGTCGTGCCGAGGTATGTAGCGCAGGGGAGCGCCCATAGCGGAAGTTACGCTGATGGCGTTCGAAGTGCTGGCGTCGCGGCATTCCAGGGCGCAGGAAAGCGCCTCGATGTTACCGATGCTCACGACTTCTTCCTGATGCTGCACATTCTCGACTATGGACGAAGGAATCGTAGCCTTGGCCAAGCACAATGCGCTCAGCAAGACTACAAATCCTATCCATATTCTCTTACTCATAATCCTCGTAAAGGTAATAAGAAATCTTAAAAAATAAGCTATCTTATTTCGATTTCATCGATTATGTTCTGCATTCCGGCATATTCGTCCAGAACCCACATTACATACCTTATATCCACGCAGATACATTTGTTATATCCTTCGGTGTAGTGCACGTCGCTCGCCAGGGACTCGACATTTCCGTCGAATGCCAATCCTATCACCTCGTCCTTCGAATTGAGTACGGGACTGCCGGAATTGCCTCCGGTGATGTCGTTGTCCGTCATAAAGTCGATGTACATAGGACGGGACTTGGATGCCCAGCGGGCCCAATCGCCCTTGCGAAGCATTTCCATAAAATCGTCCGGCGGGCAGAACTCGCTGGAAGAAGGATTGTACTTCTCGAAGATTCCTACAGGATTGCTATGCCAATCATATCTCACTCCGTCTCGCGGCTCTATCGAGCACACCTTTCCGGTAGTGTAACGCATAGTGGAATTGGCATTAGGATACTGTCTGACACCCTTTTCCTCTTGCATTTGGTAGAAAGCTCTGGTGTATTCGCTCTTCATCTTTGAGAATTGGTTCTTGCGGCGAAGGCTGTGGCAGGCCTCGTTAAGCGTGCTTACCTTCAGGTCTTGCTGGAAGCGGAATAGCTTGTCGCTTAGGATGTCTTCCTTACCATGCAGCCTTTCGGCATTTTCAGGTGAGGCGAAGATGGAGTCGTCCCAGATGTAATCTGTAATGGCAGAGTAGTCGTCTGCGAACTGCTCTTTAAGGCTTTTCTGGAAGTCGCCCCAGTATTCTTGCGGAATATTCTTATAGAATTCTTCGACTGAGAATCTTATGAGTTCCTTTTCTACTCTCGGGTCAGTCTCCGCCCATCCTTTTTCGAGGATTTTGCGTATTTTTTTGTAATCGTGGGCGTTATTCGAGCGCATTACGGTCCTCCAGATGATAGGGCCTCTGAACATAGTCTCCCTGAAGTAGGTCTTGGTCTTTTCTATCTGCTTTACTGAGTCGTAGTAACCCTGCATATCGGAAAGTAGATTTCCCCAAAGCATTTTTCTATTTTCGTCGCGATTGATCCAGTCCTGGAATTCCTTTTCGGAAGCCTCCTTTTGAGCGATGACGCCGAACCTTCTTACGCACTGCTCCTTACCCTGTTCGAGCTCGGCTACGTTACTCAAGGAGAAGAACTCATTAGAGTATTTGAGCTTTATCTCCGGGTCTCTTTCCATCCAGCTTTTCATTATCTGCATCTGGCGAGCGCGAAGCGAGTTGTTTATAGGAAGAAGTTCTTCCTGCTCGAAACGGGTCTCCATAGAGCTTGCATATCGGTTCGTGCGTCCCGGAAAGCCTATGACCGTGGTCTTGTCGCCTTCTTTATAGCCTCTGCGCGAGACTTTCAGGTATTTGACAGGCTTGAGCGGGACATTATTAGGGGAGTACTCGCTCGGCGAGCCGTCCGGCGCAGTGTAGACGCGGTAGAGTGTGAAGTCGCATTTGTGCTGTGGCCATTGCCAATTATCTATTTCGCCTCCGAATTGGGATATGCTCTCGGGCGGAGCCGCTACGAGCCTGACGTCGGAATAGGCTTCATAAAGGGAAACGTAGAACTTCATCCCGCACCACATAGGGTCGAACGAAGCCTCAAGCCCCGAGCGGGACTTGTATCTGGTTTCCATTATGTGTCCTAACTTTCTGAAGGTGACTTCCTTTCCGTATTCTGATGTGAGACTGTCGCGGAGTGCGTTGGCTTCGTCCGTAACGTCTATCATTTCTTTCAGAAAGAACACTCTTCTTCCGGGGATGGGGAGTTCCTCTTCGAGAGAATGGGCCCAGAAGCCGTCTCGTAGGTAGTTGTGTTCGTTCGTGCTTAGCGAAGCGATGTCCGCATAGGCTACGTGCTGGTTCGTAATCAGAAGACCTTGGTCCGAGATGATGCTTCCCGTCCCGAAGAAGTCTATGGCGACGATTGCGTCACGCGCATCGCCTTTCAGGTCTTTTACGAGCCACATACCTTCGTCTGCGTGGGCCAATTGACACAGGAACGCAAGAGAAAGCGCTAATGGAAGAATCTTTTTCATATTTTAATTAAACGTTTATATGCAAAATTAACAAAATAATTCTCTATATTTGCCTGTATGTTAGATGATTTTCGACTGAGGGTTTTCGAGACTTTATGCAGTACCCTGTCCTTTACGCAGACAGCGAAGCTGTTAGGCGTAAGTCAGCCTGCCATCAGTCAGAATATCAGCGAATTGGAACGAGACCTCGGAGTCAGTCTCTTCGATAGAAACGGAGGAAAGGTTACCCTTAACGAAAACGGAGAGAAGTTCAGGGGGTACAGTCACCAGATTTTGCATTGGTACAGGGCCGCCTCGGCAGCTTTCTCTTCCGAAGATGAAAGTAAGCCGGTGGAAGTGGAGCTTGACAGCGGAAAGGTGGTGCAGATATGGACTTGCGGGGAGGATATACATCTAAAACTTAAAACAGATTAATTTTAAAATGATAAAAAGCTATGAAATCTTCAAGCATTCTTATGACAGTCCTAATGGGGAGTGTCATCGTGTCGGGCGCAGTTTCCTGCTCGACATCCGTCAAACTTTCACAGATTCAAAGTGAAGGCCTGAATTCCACTCTTACGCTTCCGAGCGAGAAGGAATTGAGCCGTTATGGAGGAGAGGCGCGAAGCCAAAGCGCAGATTCGGACGGACTATATGCTATGAAGGTGTCTCGTGACGAGGAAACCGGGGAGTCTATGGCAAGTGAAGACTTGGAAGCAGCCGTAATCGTGGCTCGATTCAGAAACACTGCCGAGCGCCGCGGTATGGTCAATTTCGACTTCATGATAGTGGCCTCAGATTCGCTTCAAGACCCTTCTTGGCAGTTAAGATTCTATCCTACAGTTTACTATGACACCGATTCTCTTAATCTCGCTCCCGTTTACCTTAGCGGAGCCGATTTCCGTGCGGCGCAGCTTCGTGCCTATACGAGATATAATGACTTTCTCGAAGGTATTAGGCGCGATAGTCTTAACTTTATAGATAGCAGGCAGCGTACCGCCTTTAACGATCGTTTTCCTCAGAGTCCGATGAGCGAAAGCGATGTGGACAAACACTTCGAAAGACCTCTTCTCATTCGCTATAATGCGTATAAGTCGTCTCGAAAGGACGCCGTGCGAGAGAAACTGATAACAGCCCCATTGGCAGGCTCGGAAGTGAGGCGCGACACCACTGCGGCCCATTCCGACGAGCGTTTCATATATCTATATAGGCAGAGCATTCCTTCGCGAAGATCGCTCCATAAGTTTACCCTAAGGGTCAGAACGCAGATTTTCGATGGAAAAAGGGTGATTTACTCTTTCCCGGCATCGCTTCCGATCACCTATTATGTAAGTTCGCTTAGTTCGCTGGTCGATAATGGATTGGCCTCGAATCACGCAAGTGATTCCCTTTATACGAAGGGCGTACGGGCCCTCAGGGACAGGAATTGGGAAGAAGCCCTGGAGGCGCTGGCTCCGTACGAGGATTATAATAGCGCATTGGCATATGTGTCGCTCGAGTACAATGCCACGGCTTGCGGCGTGTTGGAAGGATGTGGCTACGAAGCGGCGAATGTCTGTTATCTGAAGGCATTGGCATACTCGAGAAGGGGAATGGAGGAGCAGGCGGTCGAGCAACTGCGTAGGGCGGTCGAGCTGGAACCCACCTATCGTCACCGCGGTAATCTCGACCCCGAAATCGCCTCACTGATAAATAAGTACGACCTTTTCGAGGAAGAGGAGTATTAGAAAAAGGCAGGGAAAACCCCTGCCTTTATAGTGTTTATTTGAGAGTGAACTTCGTCGTGCTCCTGATGTCCTGTGATGAAGGACCTATGAGTACTTCGAATTCTCCCGGTTCAGCCACCCAGCCGTGCTTCTCTATGCTATAGAAACTGAGAGCGTCGGATTTGAGCGTGAACTTGACGGTTTGGGTCTCGCCCGGCTTGAGGAAAACCTTCTCGAATCCCTTGAGCTCCTTTACAGGACGGTCGATG
>URCV01000018.1 GCA_900546445.1 uncultured Bacteroidales bacterium
AAGACCCAGTTCCTGAAACGACAGCAGAAGACCGCATTACGTTCAATGCCGACGGTACTCTGGTAATCGATCTCGGAGAGGATTTGACAATTTATCACGATAATGGCTGGCGCACAATAGAGAAGGGGTGGTTTGAGGATGAAAAATGGATTATTGCAGGAGGAGAAACTTGGGCTGTGAAGTCAGACCCTACCGGAGTGTTCGTTAAATTTGATAATGGTGGCTTCCCTCTAATGCTTGCAAGTAGCAATATTGAGGGTCCGGAATATAACCTCGGACTCGATGGACAGTGGACGGTTGCCAGCATAAAAGAAGATGGAACGATTCGTTTGGAAATCTACCAGAACTTTAACAAACAGTGGTTTACCGTGTTCTTAAGCCCTGTTGAATAAAATAGAAACAAGTAGGACAATGATGGAAAACAAAGTAAAAAACTACGAAGCGCCAAGTATTGAAATGCTTTCTATTTGCATTGAAGGAGTACTTTGCCTAAGTAGAAGTTACAATTCGCAAGGATTGAAGGATTTTGATAGTGATGATGTAAATGATATTTCAGATGGTTGGTTTTAAAAGATGTCAATTATGAACAAATTGAAAATATTTGCTGCATCAGCTATCGCTGCTATGGGATTAACTGCTTGTAACGAGGAAGTTAATAATTCTTTCGTAACGGTCCGTTTTAGCGCAGAGTCGTCTATGGATGATGGAACAAAGGCTTCTCTTACTCCTATGGATGATAAAACATTTGTTTCAGCTTGGGATAATGGAGATGTTCTAAGAGTGGACTATAAAAATGACAAGGGCAGCGGAACGGTTTTGGCAAAATGGAATGACTCTTCAAAGTCTTTTGAAGCTACTTTGCCGGAATGTGTTGGATGTTGGGAGTATAATGCGGTGTATCCTGCGTCTGGAACGTCCGATGATTTGGGCTGGGGTTTTGCGCGTATACAGAAAGGGAATTCATACAATAGTAAGTATGACCTTATGAAAGGTGGCGCGAGTGCCGAAAATGCTAAGGCGGGAAAGACGTCAGATGGTAAGGATATTGTATTCAAAATGGATCGCCAGACAGCCATTATCTATTTTCATCTTAAGAGCGAACTTGATGAGGAGGTAATTTCCGCTACCCTTAAGATGGATAAACCTATCGCAAGCGATAATGCCGGAATGGAGATGTGCAAAGATGAAATCACTATTACTTTCAAAGAAGGGACAGCTCCTAGGGCATCTGACTTTTGCATATGGTATAATATTCTTCCTGTAGAAAGTTCATTTATGAGCATTCATATAGAAACGGAAGGGCATACTCTCGATATTACTCGTAATTCTGACACGTCTTTTCTTCCCGGTAAGTTATATAAAACAGTCCTTAATGAGCCTAAATGGGTAAAGAAAGCGGATTCTCCTGCGACGCTTAGCCAGACCGAAAATATCTTAATCTCTCAACCATGGAAACCTTATGATTTGATCTATTATGGAGGCGAAGGTGCGACTTATTGGGAGTGGAATACTGAAATCCCGGCATCTGCTGCAGACGATAGACTGACTTTTCATAAAGATGGTAAATTCGAACTGAATCTCGGAGCGAATACTAAAATTTTCAATGATATGGGTGAAGGCGGCATTCACCATGAAAAGATAGTTCCTACCGGTGAAGAAAAATGGTCCTATGAAAAAGAGGGCGAAGCTGAATTTATAGTATTTTCAAATGGAGGCTTCCCTGGAATGCTTGCAGACAATGATGGAATCAACGGCAAATATGAGATTCGCAATGTGACGGCCAATCGATTTGAGCTTCACTATTATCAGGCAGCACAGGGGCAATCTTTGTGCTTTGTATATGCTTCTGAGAATTATGTGAAGGAATCGGTAGTGAAGACTCTTTCCGGAAAGACGTTCAGGGTATCTGCATTTGGGTGGTGTGACTATGGTGACAATGCTTGGGAATATTTTAAAGACCCAGTTCCTGAAACGACAGCAGAAGACCGCATTACGTTCAATGCCGACGGTACTCTGGTAATCGATCTCGGAAAGAATTTGACAATTTATCACGATAAAGGCTGGCGCACAATAGAGAATGGGTGGTTCGAGGATGAAAAATGGATTATTGCAGGAGGAGAAACTTGGGCTGTAAAGTCAGACCCTACCGGAGTGTTCGTTAAATTTGATAATGGAGGCTTCCCTCTAATGCTTGCAAGTAGCAATATTGAGGGTCCGGAATATAACCTCGGACTCGATGGCCAGTGGACGGTTGCCGGCGTAAAAGAAGATGGAACGATTCGTTTGGAAATCTACCAGAACTTTAACAAACAGTGGTTTACCGTATTCTTAAGCCCTGTCGAATAAAATGTAAATTTGTATGAAGATGAAGAATATGTTAATAACGGCTTTGACCACGCTTTGTTTAATTGCTTGTTCCGGAGAGGATCCTGTATATTGGTATGATGCTGGAGCTTCGGAAGGGGCTGCGGGCAGTGACATTCCATACTATCCGGAAAAGCCAGGTGGTCAAGATGCTCCTAAGGACGACGGCTTTACACCTACCGGTTATACTTTGGTATGGAGCGATGAATTTGACTCTCAGGCCAATCTATATTCCAAGTGGAACTTTGAGAAAGGCGGAGCCGGATGGGGAAATAACGAATTGCAATACTATTGCGAAAATGGTGTTTATGGACCTACCGGACAGCAAACGGCTTCGGTAAGCGATGGAACACTGAAAATTACGGCATACAAGGTTAAGTCTTCCGGCCAATCCGACAACCGCGAATACATTTCAGCACGTATGAATACTAAGGAGGGTTGGGAACACGGCTATATCGAGATGAGAGCTAAACTACCTGAGATTAAAGGGTGCTGGCCGGCTCTTTGGATGCTTCCGTTGGATGGCCCTTTTAATGTTATGGATGCGAGTGGTTGGGGCGGAGAGATAGATATTATGGAATATGTCCCGAATGACAATCCTAATAGAATCTATTTTTCTGCGCATTGCCACGACGCGACCCGAGCAGCTGGAAAAAATACCGGATATGTGGATCCGAAGACCGGGAAGAAGTATTCATATTGCCAATTCGGCAGCATTTCGACTCCTGGAGATTGGCATTGCTATGGAATGGAATGGACGGCAGAGTATATCCGAGGCTATATAGATGGTAAGGAGTTTTTTTATGCGCCAAATCCGCGTCCGACAGAGGTGTATCAATTTTCTTGGCCATTTAACCAGAAATTTTATCTCAAGCTGAATCTTGCAATCGGAGGAGACTGGGGAGGCGAAGTGGATGCGAACTTTACCCAAGCTACTTACGAGATTGATTGGGTTAGAGTCTATCAAAAGTAATATATCAACAAAGCGGCTTGCATTCTGCAAGCCGCTTTTTGTAAAACTCCTAATATGAAGTAGTGGAGATGGAGGGACTCGAACCCTCGTCCAAACATTATACCCAATAGCTTTCTACACGTTTATTCTTCCTTTGGTTTTCGGGCGAGCCCTGCCGGAAGACGGGCGAAGCTTCACCTTAGCCTTTAAGTCTTAGTGAGTTTTAAAGGCGTCCGCTCACGCATCCGGTTTGGATGATACCCCGTATGCTAAAAAGAACCGGCGAAAATCTTAGCGGGATATACGTCAGTACCGCAGCCTAGGCGATTCTGATTAATGCTCAATCTCTCTGAGATTAGCAAGCGTATGAATAATTGTAGTTGCCTACTAATTGTTTGGAAACTGATATTTGCGAGAGGGCTTCCGACTCTCGACGTGCTTACTACCGTCTACGATGCTGTCAAAACCAAAACATCCCCTAGTAGTTCTGCAAAGTTAAAAATTTTTTAAAAATTTATCTAAAAAATTTTGTTATTCAAAAAAAAGTAGTACCTTTGTAATCCCAAACAACGCGGGAACACAATTAGGGAGCGTAGCTCAGTTGGTTCAGAGCGTCTGCCTTACAAGCAGAGGGTCGGGGGTTCGAATCCCTCCGCTCCCACGAAAAAGTCGACTAAAGAAATTTAGCCGACTTTTTTTCATTTTATACTTTCTGTTAGAACAAAGTTCCGAAGAGGCGGGCGACGGGTTCCATTATCTTGCTGATGCGAGAACGGTGCTCCCAGCTTTCCTGGGTTATCAGGTCGCTGTCTGCCAGATCGTCGAGGAAGTAGTCGCGCAGCTCTTTGGTCACGCCGCCGTCGTAAATGATGGCCTGCACCTCGAAGTCGGTGTTGAAGCTGCGGTAGTCCAGATTGGCCGAGCCGATGGAGCAAACTTCGTCGTCGATGGCGAAGAATTTCGAATGCACGAAGCCCTTTTTATAGAGGTAGACTTTCACTCCGGCATCCATCAGGGTGTCGATGTTCGAGTAACCGGCCCAAGCGACTACTATGTTGTCTCCACGTACCGGAATGAGGATTCTCACGTCTACTCCGCTGAGAGCCGCGACCTTGAGGGCAGTCATAATGGCCTGGTTAGGCAGGAGGTAAGGAGTGGAGATGTAGATGTATCTTTTAGCGTTGCCGATGGCGGCGAAGTAGGCCTGCATTATGTTGGCGTGAGGGGAGTCCGGCCCCGATGTCGCTATCTGCATAGGCAGTATGTTGTCGACGATAGGTGCTTGGAAGTATTTGATGTCGTAGAGAAGCTCTCCGTTAGATACGAAGGACCAGTCATTTACGAACACTGCGTTAAGCATGGTGACGGCCTTTCCTTCCACTCTAATCTGGGTGTCGCGCCATACTCCACGCTTGGTGCCGTAGAGATATCTGTCGGCGATGTTCATTCCTCCGGTGTAGCCTATTTTACCGTCGATAACGGTGATTTTACGGTGGTTTCGGTAGTTCGACTTGTTAGCGAAGTGAGGTAGCCATACGGGCATATAGCAGTAGGCCTTGATGCCGGCCTTTTCCATTCGCTTCACATCCCTTTTTCTGAGGGCGCGACTTCCCACGCAATCGTAGATGACTCTCACTTCCACACCTGCCTTGACCCTTTCTTCCAGAATCGCGAAAATCATCTCGAAAAGGTCGCCGCTTTCGAGTCCGAACACTTCGATGTGAATGAAATCACGGGCTTCTTTCAAATCCTTTAGCATTATCGGGAAGCAACCGTCTCCATTATTCAATATCTTCAACTTGTTGTCTACGGTGAGCGCGGATTTGCCGTTGTTCAGCATAAGGGTGACGAAGTTCTTCACCATAAGTTCGGAGTAATTCTCTTTCGAGATCTCGTGGAGCTGTTTTTCGCAGATTTCATTGATATTCCGCGAGACGGTATCGTCCTTATAGCTGAAGGTCTTGCTCTTGCGCCAGCTCCTGCCGAAGAGGATGTATGCGATGATTCCTACGGCCGGGAGCATCAGGATGACCAGCATCCAGGCCAATGTCTCCGCCGGGTCGCGTCTTTCTTTCAAGACGACGTAAAATATAGCTATGACTAATGCTATGTAGACTAAGGTTATGATTGTCGACATATTACGATTTTAGAAAACTTTATGTACTGCGAATTCTTTGCCAAAGTCATAGTATTCGGATTACAATAAAAAATTCGTAACTTCGCCATTATGGATATAGTGATTACATACGTTAATGGTTTGGACCCTGTGTGGCTCCAAAGTTATGCAGAACATACGAAAGTTCCCATAATGACTAAAAGGTTCAGGGACTGGGGCTTCCTGCCATATCTTTTCAGGGGTATCGAGCAGAATATGCCTTTCGTTAGAAACGTTTATCTGGTAGTGTCCGGCGATTCCCAGGTCCCGGAATGGATTAATCGCGACCACGTAAAGGTAGTGCATCACGAAGACTTCGTTCCTAAAGAGTATCTTCCTACGTTCAACTGTAATCCTCTGGAGATGTATCTGCATCGTATAGAGGGTCTGGATGAGCATTTCCTCTATTTTAATGACGATATGTTCCCTATGCTTCCGTGCACCGAGAGCGACTTTTTCCGAGACGGCAAATCCGTCATACATTTCTCCTCCCACAGAATCGTCGGCGGGAATATGTACAAGCAGATTTGCAAGAACTCCGATACTCTGGTACGGGATGTGTTGGGATTGGCCAGAAGAGGGAAGTTCATCCGTCCGCAGCACATCTGCTCGCCTATGCAGAAATCGCGTTGCGAGGAACTGTTCCAGAAGGTGGAGGAAAAGGTAAAGGCATCCATCTCCATCACCCGCACGGCAGATGACTATAACCAGTATATGTATCTGGATTACCTTTATTATAAGGGGCTTATCGTAGATGAAAAGATATCTAACAAGCACATCTCGGTAGCGTTCAGTACCCCAGGTCAAGTGTCCAAGTTTATCAAGAAACCGACCCGCAAGCTGGTGTGCATAAACGACGTGCATCTCGGAGAGAAGCACTATTTGTCTATGCGAAAGGCTATTACCGATGCCTTTGAGAGCCGTTTCCCGAACAAGTCGAAGTATGAACTCTAATCCGGTCATCTCCATAATCGTCCCGATTTACGGGGTGGAGCAGTACATCGAGCAGTGCGCTCGTTCGCTCTTCGAACAGACCTATCCCCACATCGAGCTCATCTTCGTAAATGACGGCACGCCGGATGCGTCCATGAGCATATTGCGCAGCCTCATCGATGGGGAATACCCGCACCTGAAGCCGAAGATTAAGATCGTGGAACAGGCCAATTCGGGCCTTCCCGCAGCGCGAAAGACGGGATTGGCCTCGGCTACCGGCGATTATGTGCTGTTCGTGGATTCGGACGATTGGCTCGAACTCGATGCCGCGCAAGAATTGGCCGAATGTGCCGCGAAGACCGACGCGGATCTCGTCTTTTATAATCTCTTTAAGGAAAAGAAGGACAAGACGGTGGTGAGGGGAGATAGGGATTGGACTAAGAACGGGGGCAAGATGGCCTTCATAAGGTCCCTTTACGACGGAAAGTCCTATGGCTATCTCGTCATAAAATGCTTCAAGCGAAGCATCTACACTGACAATCCGGTGTATTTCCCTCCTAAGGGCATGCAGGAAGATACCTATATGGCGACTCAGCTCATTTACTATATGAAGTCAATGTGCAAGCTGGACAAGGCCCTCTATCATTACAGGCGTACCAATCCGGGGTCTCTGTCCAGACAGCGTCGCTCGAAAAAACGCCTCGACACGTCCATTAACCTGATGGATTTGTATTTGCACTTTAAGGATAACCTCACCGCGAGCCCGATTCAGGATGTCTATGGAAGAATCCTTTATTATGCTGCGTGGAACGCCTATTATTACAAGTTACCGCTGCTCGAGATGTATCCTGAATTAGCGCAGGACGTCCTTAAGATAAGCATCGGCCGAAAGAATATGATACCTATCTACAAGCAGATAGCGGCTCGTATTTATGTTCGCAAGAATGGAAAGAGATAAGAAAGTATACCGCGTTACCCTTCTGGGGAGCGTGGTGAACCTATTGCTTCTGGTTTTCAAGTTCGTCGCCGGCGTGCTGGGGCACAGTGCCGCGATGATAGCGGATGCCGTGCATTCGCTCAGTGATTTCGTCACGGACCTTATCGTCATAGTCTTCGTGAAGATCTCGTCGAAGCCGGAAGACGCCGACCACGCCTATGGACACGGCAAATACGAGACCCTCGCGAGCTGTATTATAGGATTGGCCCTGATAGTCGTGGGCGTGATGATGGGCTACAATGCTACGGTAAAGATAGTGGACGTGGTGAGGAACGGGACGGAATTGGCCAGCCCGGGGATTATCGCCCTGGCGGCCGCAGTGCTCAGCATAGTGCTGAAGGAGTGGATGTTCCACCTTACCAGGAAGGTCGCGCGCGAGGTGGATTCTCCGGCCGTGGAGGCCAATGCTTGGCATCATCGCAGCGATGCGCTTTCTTCCGTGGGTACGGCCATAGGAATCGGAGGTGCCGTCCTGCTTGGCAGTAAATGGGCCGTTCTGGACCCGATTGCGGCGCTGGTGGTGAGCGTGTTCATCGTGGTGCAGGCCGCGAAGATTCTTTCGGATGCGATAGGCCAATTGATGGAGAAGAGTCTGCCGCGTGACGTGGAGCAGCGAATCTGCGAAATCGTGTACGAAGAGGAGGGGACGAGCGACATTCATCACCTGAGAACCAGAAAGATAGGTAGCCAGATATCCATAGAGTTGCACGTGCGTATGAATGGCTACCTTACCCTGAGGGAGGTGCACGACAAATCCATCGCCATAGAGAAGCGACTGCGGGCGGCCTTCGGAGACTCTACCTACATAAATCTGCACGTGGAGCCGCTGAAAAGCGAATACTAGAATTCGGATTTGATGTTATAGTGATTCCTGTCGGATGAGCTTCTCGCGATCATCTCGCCGATGAAACCAGCCAGGAAGAATAGCACGCCTATCACGATGGCCAATAGGGCCAAGAAGAAAAGCGGCTGCTCGGTGACCGGCCTGAACGGCAGATGGTGACTCTGGGCCACGAGCTTGTCCACAATTATCCAGATGGTCATTATGAAACCGATGAGGAAGGTCAGTATGCCGCTGTAGCCGAAAAAGTGCATGGGCTTTTTCCCGAAAGTGCTAAGAAACCAGAGACTGAGCAAGTCCAAAAATCCGTTTACGAAGCGATTCATTCCGAATTTGCTCTTGCCGAATTTGCGTTTCGCGTGTTTGGTAGGCTTTTCGGTTATTCTCGTATATCCGGCATTCTTCGCCAGGTATGGGATGTATCTATGCATCTCGCCATAGACCTCTATGTCCTTTATCACTTCGTTCTTGTAGGCTTTCAGGCCACAATTCATATCGTGAAGCTTGATGCCTGTGATTCTTCGCGCGGTGGCGTTATAGAGTTTCGAAGGCAGGTTCTTAGTCAGGGCGTTATCTTGGCGATGCTGCTTCCATCCTGAGACGATGTCCCACTTTTCCCTTACTATCATCTCATACATCGCAGGTACCTCTTCCGGAAAGTCCTGAAGGTCGGCGTCCATAGTGACTACCACATCGCCTGCGGCCTTTTTGAATCCACAGTAAAGAGCGGCGGATTTTCCGTAATTGCGCCTGAATCGGATGCCGTGAATCGCGTCATTCGCCTTCGAAAGCTTGATGATTTCGTCCCACGAGTCATCGGTGGAGCCGTCGTCCACCATAATGATTTCGTAGGAAAGGTGTGCCTCTTTTAACGAGCTGTCGATCCTGTCGCAGAGCTCCTTCAGACTTTCCCTTTCGTTTAGCAGGGGAACAATTACAGATATATCCATATCGACTAATCTTCAAACGGGGTGTTGTCCCATGCAATTCTCGGTGCCAGAATGAGGCTGAGAATCCATCCGTAAAGGAAACAGTAGATGAGCATACTCACCATCTGTAGGCTGGCCATATTTCCCTCGACTGCGAGCAGCGCGTTTCTACTGTTCGAATCGAGCATGGAGCCCATCTGTTCGAACAGTTCGTCCATCATAGTGGTCACGGTTTCAGGGAATATGTACTGGTATGCACAGTAAGCTACGATGGCAGTGATGATGGCCGAGAACAACGCTATCAGAGTGCCGTACCTTACGAGTTGCTTCCTGCCCACGCCTTCGTAGGAGCCTTTCAGCTTGACCATAAAGTACTTCATCAGTAGGATGCATCCTACGATTTTAGCGACGTTCAGTACGGAGCTGATGACATTGCCGAATTTAATGTCGGCCAATAAGAAATTCACTAAAATGAAGCCTCCGGAGATGAGTCCGAACAGAAGGGCGGCCCTTCCTGCTTCCGAGCTTATGATTTTTTTGTTTATTGTTTCCATAACATGTGCAAAGATAGAAAAATTTTGATTATCTTTGTAGGCTTTATAAATATAAGATATGGCGACAACTATAGCATTTACAGATGGAAGCATTCGTCCGTGGGACGATGATGAGGCTAAAAAGATATTTTGGCATTCCTCAGCACACCTTATGGCAGAGGCCCTCGAGGCTTTGTATCCGGGTGTTAAATTCGGCGTAGGCCCTGCCGTAGAACAGGGATTTTACTACGACGTGGACTTAGGCGGAAGGCAGATCAGCGAATCTGACCTGAAGGCGATAGAAAGTAAGATGCAGGAATTGGCTAAGACTAAAGAAACATTTGAAAAACAGGATGTTTCGAAGGCCGAGGCTCTTGAATACTTTAAAAAGAAGGGTGACCCTTACAAGTGTGAACTCATAGAGGCGTTGGAAGACGGCACCATCACATTCTACAAGAACGGTAACTTCACTGACTTGTGCCGCGGCCCTCACGTAAAGCACGTGGACGACATAAAGGCGATACATTTGACGTCCATCGCCGGTGCTTACTGGAAGGGTGACCAGAGTAGGGAGCAGCTTACGCGTATCTACGGCATATCTTTCCCTAAGAAGAGCTTGCTAGACGAGTATCTCCTTATGGTAGAGGAGGCTAAGAAACGTGACCACCGCAAATTGGGTAAGGAGATGGAACTTTTCACCTTCTCTTCTCGCGTAGGTCTCGGACTTCCTATGTGGCTTCCTCGCGGTGCGCAGATGCGCTACACCCTCGAGCAGTTCCTTCGTAAGAAACAGCAGGAACTCGGATATCTTCCGGTAGTTACTCCGCACATCGGAGCTAAGGAGCTTTATGTAACGTCGGGTCACTATGCTAAATATGGAAAAGATTCCTTCCAGCCGATTCACACTCCTCAGGAAGGTGAAGAATATATGCTCAAGCCGATGAACTGTCCTCACCACTGTGAGATTTACCGCAGCTCTCCGCGTTCTTATAAGGACCTCCCTTTGAGATTTGCAGAGTTCGGTACAGTCTATCGTTACGAGCAGAGCGGTGAGCTCCACGGACTTACGCGTGTGCGTGGCTTTACCCAGGATGACGCCCACCTTTTCTGCCGTCCTGACCAGCTTCAGGAGGAGTTCGAAAAGGTAATCGACCTTATCCTCTATGTATTCAAGACATTGAAGATGACGGATTATATGGCTCAGATTTCACTTCGCGACCCTAATAACAAGACTAAATATATAGGAAGCGACGAAAACTGGGAGAAGGCAGAAGGCGCCATCATAGAGGCTTCGAAGAAAAAGGGACTGAAGACAGTCGTCGAATATGGCGAGGCTGCGTTCTATGGCCCTAAGCTCGACTTTATGGTTAAGGATGCCATCGGACGTAGATGGCAGTTGGGTACCATTCAGGTAGACTATAACCTTCCTGAGCGTTTCGACCTCGACTTCGTAGACGCCGAAGGCCAGAAGCAGCGTCCTGTGATGATTCACCGCGCTCCGTTCGGATCTATCGAGCGTTTTACCGCCGTAGTTCTGGAACATACTGCCGGACATTTGCCTATTTGGCTCGCTCCTGACCAGGTAAAAATCCTGCCAGTCAGCGAAAAATACGCAGATTATGCAGAAAAAGTTTGTAATTTGCTAAAAAATTCCGAAATTCGCGCTTCAATTGACGCTCGTAACGAGACTCTTGGAAAGCGTATCAGGGATATAGCTGCGCTGAGAGTTCCTGTGCTTGCGATCGTGGGTGAGAAGGAGGCTTCGGAAGGCACTATATCTGTAAGGAGAGAGGGTGTCGACCAGGGCTCTATGAGTGCAGAACAATTTGTTGAATATATTAAATCAGCAGTAGCTGAAGAATTAGCTTAATGCCAGGACCTTACAGACCGAAACCATCTGGACCGCGTCCACCTATGGGACGTAAACCGGATCCTCGTCAGCAGAAAGACGAGTTCGAACTTCGTATTAATGAGGCTATCACGGCCCCACAGGTACGATTGGTAGGAGATAATATCCCCGAACAGGGTGTCTATCCTCTACAAAAGGCGATAAGACTTGCAGATGACCTCGAATTAGACCTTGTTGAAATTAGTGCTAAGGCAGATCCTCCTGTTTGCAGGATAATGGATTACGAAAAGTACATCTATCAGCAGAAGAAGAAGGCTAAGGAGATGAAGTCGAATTCTGCTAAGATAGTAGTGAAGGAAATTAGATTCGGACCTAATACCGACGAACACGATTTCCAGTTCAAGCTCAAGCACGCTCAGGAGTTTTTGCAAGAGGGCTCAAAGGTAAAGGCGACTATATTTTTCAGAGGGCGTTCGATTATGTTCGCAGACCAGGGAGAAAAGCAGCTTCTTCGTTTCGCAGTGGAATTGGAGAACTACGGAAGGGCAGAGAATATGCCTGTACTCGAAGGTAAGCGCATGACTATGATGATAGCCCCTATCAAAAAGAAGTAAACCGCAGTGTTTGCGGAACTATTTATAAATTATTAATTAAACATTTTTACACAATGGCAAAGCTTAAAACGAACCCCGGTGCCAAAAAGCGCTTTACGCTTACCGGGTCGGGAAAAATCAAGAGGAAGCACGCTTTCCACAGCCACATCCTCACAAAGAAGACCAAAAAGCAAAAGAGAAATCTTGATCATTTTGCGATCATCGAATCTGCAGATATCAAGAGGGTGAAAGAAATGTTGGTTCTTTAAAAAGTATTGAATTATGCCTAGATCAGTCAATTCAGTAGCCTCAAGGGCTCGCCGCAAGAAGATTCTTAAGAGAACCCGCGGTAATTTCCTCGCAAGAAGAAATGTTTGGACGGTAGCAAAGAACACCTACGAGAAAGGACTTACCTATGCTTACCGTGATCGTAGAGCCAAGAAGCGCAGTTTCCGCGCACTTTGGATTCAGAGAATTAACGCAGCTGTACGTCAGTACGGTATGACTTACTCTCAGTTTATGGGAGCTCTCGCAAAGAACAATGTCGGTCTTAACCGCAAAGTGCTTGCAGACCTCGCCATGAACAATCCACAGGCATTCGAAGCTATCGTTAAGTCAGTTAAATAGTTATTGCTGTGACTCTGAAGGAATTCATCCATAATAAGTGGACAAGGTTCGGATTTTGGGCTTTGCTTTACATCCTGTGGGTGATTTGGCTTGAGAACTATTGGTTCCTGCTGGGACTCGGAGTGATATTTGATATATTTATCACGAAGAAGGTTCACTGGAACTTCTGGAAGAAAAGATATAAGGAAGGTGAAAAGCACTCTGCGTGGAATGATTGGCTCGATGCCATCGTTTTCGCAGTAATCGTAGTAACCATCATCAATACTTTCTGGTTTCAGGCTTTCAAGATTCCTTCATCTTCGATGGAGAAGACTCTCTACACTGGAGATCATCTCTTCGTAAGCAAATTGACATACGGTCCCAAGTTGCCTCAGACTCCGCTGACGGTTCCGTTTACGCATAACGTAATGTTTGGGAAAGAGTCCTATTCGACTCTCATTCAGAACAAATACCGCAGGCTTAAGGGAATCAGGAGTGTCGAGAGAGGTGATATCGTGGTATTCGGGTTTCCTAATGGAGATACCATCTTCAGAAAGGACCCTTCAGTGGACTATTACCAAGTAAAGCGCAGCTGCGACAAAAGGACTTTTGACGCCATAGTCAAGACTTACGGTCCGTTGGTCAGCAGACCGGCCGACAAGGTAGACCACTATGTGAAAAGATGTGTGGCTGTAGCCGGAGACACCATAGAAGTTCGTAAGGGACTTGTGTGGGTGAACGGCGAGAAACAGGAGGTTTATCCTGGAATTCAGCTTTCTTCCCGACTGGAGGAGACACAGTCAGACTACCGCGAGATATTTCCTTTCGATAGGAACTACACTTGGAGTAGAGACGAGTTCGGACCACTATGGATTCCTGAAAAGGGAGCTACCGTTCGTTTGGATGCGAAAAACCTTCCTCTCTATGAGAGAATCATCCGCGTCTATGAACACTCTTCCGTAGAAGAGGCTTTGAAGAACGGTGAGTATACCTTCAAACAGGATTACTACTTTATGATGGGAGATAACAGACACAATTCCTTGGATTCAAGGTATTGGGGTTTTGTGCCGGAAGACCACATAGTGGGCAGGCCGGTGCTGGTATGGCTCTCGACAGATGCTTCCGGGAGATTCCCTGCGAACATTCGCTGGAATAGATTCCTGAAGCTGGTAAAAGATTAATAATAAAATAAAAAGTAATAATTATGGCAAAGGTTTGTCAAATAACCGGTAGAAAAAGAATGAAAGGTAACAATGTTGCCCATTCTAAATTGCGTACCAAGCGCGACTTCTCCGTTAACCTCAAGAACAAGCGTTTTTGGAGCGAGGAGGAGCAGAGATTTATAACCCTCAAAGTATCTTGCAAGGGTATGAGAATTATCGAGAAGAACGGTCTTGAGGCCACAATTCGCGATGCTCAGAAAAAAGGATACGTTAACCTTGTTTAATTTTTGATATTATGGCAAAGAAAGCAAAAGGCAACAGGGTGCAGGTCATCCTTGAGTGCACAGAACAGAAGGCAAGTGGTGTACCGGGAATTTCTCGTTATGTGACCACTAAGAACAAAAAGAATACTACAGAACGTCTTGAGAGAAGGAAATATAACCCTTTCCTCAAAAGAGTTACTGTACATCGTGAAATCAAATAATTTTAGGAGGATATAGAATATGGCAAAGAAAGCCGTCGCAACATTCGCAGCTAAGGCCGGTGCTAAGAGCATGGTCAAGTGCATCCGTATGGAAAGATCTCCTAAGACAGGCGCTTATGTTTTCACCGAGACGCTTGTAGAGGAAGCAAAAGCTAAAGAGATGTTCAAGAAGTAATTTCTGAACTTTGTACTATAGTGAGAGAAGAGAGTGATTTTCACTCTCTTTTTTTGTGCTTATAATGCGGATTTTCATTATATTTGTGCGATATGGCTATAAGTTTTTTTCAACGCATAAGCAGAGCCGTCGTAGGCAAATCCAGAGTGGACGATAATACTCTGGACGCCATCGAAGAAGCTCTCGTGGAATCCGATATGGGTGTGGATACCACTCTGAAGGTTATAGATGAACTGGAAGAGAGGGTGTCGCGCGACAAATATATGTCTAAGGAGGAGTTGTTCGGGATGCTTCGCGAGCAGATAGCCTCCCTTATGGACGTGCCATCGGCAGAGCCATCGCAGGTTCGCCCCTATGTGATTCTCGTCGTGGGAGTTAACGGCGTGGGTAAGACTACCACCATAGGCAAGTTGGCATACAAATTCAGAAAAGAAGGTAAGAAGGTCGTGCTGGGTGCTGCGGATACTTTCCGCGCAGCGGCTGTGGACCAATTGGTTATATGGGCGGAAAGGGCCGGTGTGGACATAGTCCGTCAGCAGATGGGTTCCGACCCTGCAGCCGTGGCTTACGATACCGTGAAGTCCGGAATGGCGAAGGGCGCAGATGTCGTTTTGATCGACACCGCGGGGCGTCTGCATAACCGTGTAGATCTTATGAATGAGCTCACTAAGATTCGTAATTCCGTAGGAAAGGCTCTTCCGGGCGCTCCTGCCGAGGTGATGCTCGTGCTCGACGCCAGTACGGGTCAGAATGCGTTTCAGCAGGCTAAGGAGTTTGCACGCGCTACGACCATCAGCTCTCTCGCACTTACGAAGATGGATGGAACCGCTCGTGGCGGAGTGGCCGTGGGACTCGTGGACCAGTTCCATATTCCTATCAAGTATGTAGGTGTAGGAGAAGGAATTGAAGATATCGAGACTTTCGACAAGGATGTTTTCGTGAAGTCTCTTTTCGAGGAAGATAATTTGAAATAAAGTATATTAGATATGAAGCTTGATTATAATTGGCTTAAGGATTACATTAAATGCGATCTTTCCGTTAACCAAATCGCCGAGATTATGACATCTGTCGGCATAGAAGTGGACGGAGTGGAAGAAACTGAAGTGATAGAGGGAGGCCTTAAGAACGTGGTCGTGGCGAAGGTTCTGACTTGCGATATCCATCCGGATTCGGACCATCTGCACATCACTACGGTGGACGATGGCAGCGGAACTCCTCTACAGGTAGTGTGTGGTGCGCCGAATGTGGCTGCAGGACAGAAGGTTCTGTTTGCTAAGGTGGGCGCTGTCCTCCCTGGTGACTTTAAGATTAAGAAATCGAAGATTCGCGGAGTGGAGAGCCTAGGAATGATCTGCGCAGAGGACGAGTTGGGAATAGGCGAGAGCCACGAAGGCATCAAGGTCCTTCCGGAAGACGCCCCCGTGGGTATGCCGGCTAAGGATTATCTTCATATCCAGACCCAGGCCGTCATAGAGTACGAGATTACGGCCAATCGTGTAGACGCAGCTTCGCACTATGGCGTGGCCCGCGACATTTACGCCTATATGAAACTGCACGGCATTCCTTGCGAATTGGCCCGTCCGAAGGTGGGCGAGGCGCTCAAGGCAGGAAAGACAGATGCCCCGGCACCGATTGGCATAGACGTCCAGGATGCAGAAGGCGCTCCTCGCTATATGGGCCTCACCATCGAGGGCATAAAAGTCGGTCCTTCGCCTAAGTGGCTGCAGGAAAGGCTGACAGCTATCGGAAGTCGCCCTATAAATAACGTGGTGGACATCTCGAACTTCGTGCTTTTCGAGCTTGGCCAGCCGCTTCATACATTCGATGCCGATAAGATCAGCGGTGGAAAGGTAATCGTCCGCAGAGCGGTTGAGGGTGAGAAGATTAGAACGCTCGATGGGCAGGATCGCACGCTGAGCGCTTGTGATATGGTAATTGCCAATTCGGCTGGCCCTATGTGCATCGCCGGTGTGTTCGGCGGTGAGGATAGCGGTGTGACCGAGTCTACGACGAATCTCTTCATCGAGAGTGCGTATTTCGATCCGGGCAGCATCCGCAAGACTAGCAAGAAGCAGCAGCTTTCTACTGACGCATCCTTCCGGTTTGAGCGCGGGGCAGACCCTGAAATCTGCGACTACGCTCTTCAGCGCGCTGCCGACTTGGTAGTGGAGTGCGCCGGTGGCAAGGTAATTGGCCCGGAACTCGAAAGTTACCCGGTTCGAATCGAGAGAAAGAGAATCGAACTGGATTATGGCAGAATCTGCGCATTCATCGGTAAGGAAATCGGTGATGATAAGATAGATTGTATCTTGAATGCACTGGGTTACAAATTTGAGAGCAGGGAAGGCAGGACGGCGGTCGTGTTGGCCCCAAGCTATATGGTGGATGTGTACAGGGAGTGCGATGTGGTCGAAGAGATCCTTCGAATTTATGGTTACGATAACATCGAGTTGCCTTCGCAGATGCGTATGTCCGTGAATGCCACTCCGTCTCCGGAGCCGGAAGCTGTAAGGAGCATTATTTCTAACTTCTTGGCGGCCAATGGATTTGTGGAGACTATGAATAACTCTCTTACGAAGGGAGACTATTATTCGACTTTGAAGACTTTCCCGGCAGAGCATTGCGTGAAGATTCTCAATCCGCTTAGTCAGGACTTGAACGTGCTTAGGCAGACTCTGATTCTGAATGCATTGGAGGTGGTTTCATATAATGTGAACCGCCAGATGTCGTTTATGAAGATATTTGAATATGGCTCTGTATATCAGAGACTTCCCGAAAAGAGCGGGGAGACTTTGGAGGGCTATGAGGAGCATCAGAATTTTTGCTTGGCCATTACCGGAACTTCGGAGAAGAACTGGAGAGGTGGCGGCGTGAAGGCTGATTATTTCCAGCTTAAGGGCTATGTAGAGCTCTTGCTGAGAAGATTTGGCGCGGATTTCTACCAGTTGTGGTCAGAACCGGCACCGAGCGATGTCTTCTCTGAGGGTATGACTTTGAAACTTCCGGGTAACGGCAAGGTGCTTTTGACTATGGGTCAGGTACTTCCTGCATTGGCTAAGAAGTTTGGAATCAAGCAGAACGTGTTCGTGGCCGAGATTAGCTGGCCAGTACTTTTCGAACTCGTAAAACGTAATAAGGTAGGGTTCAAGGAGCTTCCTAAGTTCCCTGAGGTGAGAAGGGATTTGGCTCTTCTTCTCGACGAGAAGGTTACCTATGCGGAGTTGCGCACGGCTGCGCTGAAGTCAGCGAAGAAACTCCTTAAGAACGTGTCTTTGTTTGACGTGTATCGCGGAGACAAGATTCCGGAAGGTAAGAAGCAATATGCGTTGAGCTTCACCCTTCAGGATCCGGAGAAAACTCTTACTGACCAGGATGTGGAGAAGGTGATGGACAATCTTCTGAATACATTCCGGAATAATTTCGGGGCTCAACTCAGGTAGATATGAAAAGAGGTATTCTGATAGCCTTAAGCGTGTGTATGCTTGTCGCTTGTTCGAAGGGGGGACGTGTCATCCCTGCTTCGAAGATGGCTGACATCTATGCCGACATGTTTCTGGCGGATCAGTGGATTTCTTCTCATTACAATTCGCGTAAGACTGCGGATACTTCACTTTTCTATGCGCCTATTTTCGAAAAATACGGCTATACCTTGGAAGATTACGATGCTTCGGTGAAGCACTATGTCACTAAGCCTGACGATTATGCTAAAATCTTGAAGGAAGCGGGGCAGAAACTGGACAAGAAGGCGAAATATCTTAGAAAGGTCGACGATTACTATAATAATAAGAAAGAACTTTTCGAGGCTTATGTGCCGAAGGAGTTCGTGTTCGATTCGCTAATGGTTCGCGATACGATGATGGATTGGCATCCTTCGGATACCGTAAAACTAAAGGAGAAGCAAGACACATTATTGATAGATACATTAAAAACTAAAAAATTATGACTAAGACAGAAGTATTAAAAAAGTGTTTCGGGTTTATGGACCTTACCACTTTGAGGCCTGAAGATACTGTAGATGGCGTTAAGGCTTTGGTAGATAAGGTAACGGAATTCCATAAGATGTACCCTTCATATCCTCTGCCTGCATCTATTTGCGTGTATCCTAACTTTGCGCACGTGGTAAAGGAGAACAGAGTAAGCCCTGAACTCCACGTGACTACGGTAGCCGGTTGTTTCCCTTCTTCACAGAGTTTCCTGGAAGTTAAGAAGATTGAAGTGGAGATGGCTATCGCCGATGGCGCTGATGAGGTAGATATAGTCTTGGCCCTCAATGCATTTCTGGCAGGCGACGATAAGACGGCAGGTGAGGAGATTTCTGAAATAAAGAAGATCTGCGAAAAGCATAATGTAGTGCTTAAGGTGATTCTGGAGACAGGAATCCTTAAGACGGACGAACTTATCCATCGTGCATCCATGCTCGCTATGGAGGCAGGCGCCGACTTTATCAAGACTTCTACCGGAAAGGTCAGCGTAAATGCTACTCCTGAGGCTGCTACGGTAATGTGTAAGGCTATCAAGGAGTATTACGAAAAGACCGGAAGAAAGGTCGGCTTCAAGGCTGCCGGCGGTGTTTCCAATGCGGATGAGGCTCTGCAATACTACGAAATCGGACAGAGTATTCTGGGCGACGAGTGGATGAATAAGGAACTCTTCAGATTCGGCGTGAGCAGGTTAGGCAACTCACTTGTTTCAGCCATAGAGAATACAGAGGTAAAATTCTTCTAATCACCTCTTTCCGACTTAGCCGTGTAAATTCGTTTTTACACGGCTTTTTTTGTATACTTTTGTAAAAAAAGGAGCTTGTCTATGAAGACTTTTAAATCATTTATCTTAGGAATCTCAGCCGTTGTAACGTCTTGCAACGGAATTGGTTGGCAGAAGGACCAGTCAATATCGGGATATGATGACGGACGGGGAGTCTCGCACGAGATGATAGTTCTGGGAGAACAACTCGAAGACCCGTATTCTCTTTCGAACGTTACTAAGGCTATCGCTTCGCTCTATCCCACAAAGGCCGGAGTGGTGGAATTGGAAGCTACCGATTATTATGTCCGTCTTTTGCCTCGAAGCAGCGACGATTTGCGTCTGCTTGAGAAGATGGGCGTGCAGATGATGGACCATCCTCTGGACTATCGTATCGTGGAAGAAGGCGATTACTATCACGACCCGCAGATAGCCGAGGGAAATGTTACTTGGCAATATGCCGTAGTGCCGCCTGATTTCGTAGCGCCGGAAGGCGTCAAGTGCGAATTGTTGCACAAGTGCTACTTGGCCGAATCGGAAACTGCCACGAAGGCAGGTCTGGAGTGGATAGACTGGGATGCCGTGGAGGAAGAAGCGTTCAGACTTACCGGTAACGAGGATATGCTGGCCGAGGTGACGACTAAGGGAAAGGAGAAAAAGGAGGCGAAGGTGCCTTCGGGTCGCATAACCATAATAGATGAGGATTACAGCGATAAACCTATAGGCGTGTCCGGGGTCCAGGTGTCTTGTAACGTGTTCGTGAAGTTCGATAGGTGCTACACCGACGAGGAGGGCTATTATACTATGAGAAAGAGTTTTAAGTCGAAGCCGAGATATAGGCTGGTGTTCACTAACAGTAAGGGATTCACTCAGGGGATCAATGCCATCTTCGTCAAGGGCTCGATCTCGACGCTGGGAAGGCACGACCCGGAAGGATACAGCATCTGCGTGACCGAAGCCTCCGAAGGAAAGCTTTTCAAGCGCTGTGCGATAAATAATGCGGCTTACGACTATTATCAGAGCTGTGCGTCGAACGGAGTGAAGATAAAGACTCCTCCGGCCAATCTTACCATCTGGACATTTTCTCTTATGGAGACTAGTGCGTCGTTGATGCTTCATCAAGGTGCCATTTTGGACATTGATTTGCTTAAGGATTTGATAGGGGTATATACTCCTGTGGTAAAGCTCTTTATGCCGGATATTATATTGGGTACGAAGAATCACGAAAAGTATTCGTCCATATACCATCTCGTTCAGCACGAATTGGCTCACGCCAGCCATTATATGCAAGTGGGAAATAAGTATTGGGATGCATATTCGTTGATGATTCTTTCTTCTTATCTATCTTCCGGAGGTGTGACCTATGGAACCGGCGCAGAGGAGGATGCGGGCTATTGCGAGGTGGGAGAGACCTGGGCCTACTATGTGGAGAATATTCTTTATAGGCAGCGTTATGATGATGCCTCGAGGGTGTTCGGGGACAGATACTGGTTCCATCCTGAGATCTTGATATATATGGATAACAGAGGGTTGAACAGATTCAAGATTTTCGCCGCGCTTACGTCTGATGTGCATAGTAGGGAGACTCTGCGCTCGCGTCTGCTGGCACTGTATCCGGAGTGTAAGAGTGTCATAAATGAAGCGTTTAATAGATATTTATAATCATTCATTGTTTTTATGTTTAAGTTTCAAAGATTATTGAGGTTTTTGCTGGCGTCGCTCGTGAGTGTCACGCCAGCTTTTTCTCAGACGAGAGTGTCTTTGTCGACAAACTTTGTCGATTACGTCGATGGCGGAACGTTGAATGTAGATGCGTCGGTGAATGTGTCTTCGAATTGGAGTGCCGGGGCGGCTGTTAAGTATAATCCCTATTCTGCTAATTCCAAGCAGCGCTCGTTTTCCGTGGGAGGGCGCTATTGGCCGTGGTATGTGTATTCGGGATGGTGGTTTTCGGGAAGCGCCCGTTATCAGGAATTCAGTGAGAGCGACATCTATCTCGTGGAGGGAGATAGGGTAGGCGCGGCATTGAGTATGGGATATGCATGGATGATAGACAAACATTTCAATGTGGAGCTTGGCTGGGGACTATGGGGAGGATATGAGTTGTATAAGGAGTACGGATGCCAGACTTGCGCGCGGATCAGGTCGCGCGGAGAAACTTATTTTGTACGTCCTGACCAGATTATGTTATCTTTCTCTTTCATTTTCTGAAATTTTTACTATCTTTGCATACCCTTTGCGCGGGTGGCGAAATGGTAGACGCGCTAGTTTCAGGAGCTAGTGTCAATTGCGACATGTGAGTTCGAGTCTCATCTCGCGCACAATTTTTAACAAGTGGAAGTTATTATATTCAGTTTAATAACTTCCTACTTTTTGGGTAGTGTATGACAGATATCAGAAATATAGCGATAATCGCACACGTTGACCACGGCAAGACGACTATTGTGGATAGGATGATCTATCAAGCGAATTTGGTTCGTCAGCCGGAGAATCTTGGCCAACTAATCTTGGATAATAACGATTTGGAAAGGGAGAGGGGTATCACCATCTTGGCCAAAAACGTGTCCGTTATCTATAAGGGTGTTAAAATCAATATTATAGACACTCCGGGACATAGTGACTTCGGTGGTGAGGTGGAGAGAGTTCTCAATATGGCTGACGGCGTCATTCTTCTCGTAGATGCCTTCGAGGGCTGTATGCCTCAGACTCGTTTCGTACTTCAGAAGGCCCTCCAGCTGGGAAAGAAACCTATAGTAGTGATTAACAAGGTGGATAAGCCCAACTGCCGTCCATTCGAGGTTCAGGAAGAGGTTTTCGACTTGATGTTTAATCTGAACGCTACTGAAGAACAGCTCGACTTCAAGACTGTCTATGGTTCGGCCAAGCAGGGATGGATGTCTCTCGACCCGAATAAGCCTACTTCGGACATTACTACGCTCCTCGACGTGATTCTCGAAGAGATTCCTGCTCCACAGATAGTGGAGGGGACTCCTCAGATGTTGATTTCATCTCTTGAGTATAGCCCTTATGTAGGTCGTATCGCAGTCGGCAAGATTACTCGCGGTAGCTTGAAGGCAGGCCAAATGGTCAGCCTCTGTAAGAGATACGACGTGATTCAAAAGCAGAAAATCAAGCAGTTGATGGTATTTGAGGGACTTGGAAAGGCCACTGTAGAAGAAGTTCACTGCGGAGATATATGTGCGGTAGTCGGAATCGACGGATTCGAAATCGGCGACACCATAGCGGATTTCGAGAATCCGGAGGCACTTCCTCCTATCGCGGTGGATGAGCCTACGATGAGTATGCTGTTCACTATCAACAACTCACCTTTCTTCGGAAAGGACGGTAAGTTCGTCACATCCCGTCACATTAAGGAAAGACTTGAGAAGGAGTTGGAGAAAAACTTGGCCCTTAGGGTTAAACCGGGCGTCTCTGCAGACTCTTTCGTGGTATATGGCCGTGGCGTACTCCATCTTTCCGTGCTCATCGAGACTATGCGTCGTGAAGGATTCGAGCTTCAGGTGGGCCAGCCTAAGGTGTTGGACAAGACTATCGGCGGCCAGAGGTGTGAACCTATCGAGGAACTTTCCATCGAGGTGCCGGAGCAGTTCGTAGGTGCGGCTATCGAGATTTCGACCCGTCGTAAAGGAGCTCTCGTGCATATGGAGCCTCGCGGGGATAGAACCTTGCTTGAATTTGAAATTCCTACTCGCGGACTTATGGGATTGAGAAGCAATCTTCTCACTGCATCGCAAGGAGAGGCTGTCGTCGCTCATAGATTTAAGGATTATCAGCCATATAAGGGAGATATCGAGCGCCGTAGTAATGGCTCTCTCGTTTCTCTCGAGACCGGAATTGCAAGTGCTTATTCGATGAACAAACTGCTCGATAGAGGTAGGTTCTTCGTGGAGCCGGGAGAGGAGATTTATGCCGGTCAGGTGGTAGGTGAGCATACTCGTGAAAGAGATTTGAACATAAATATTTGTAAGACGAAAAAACTTACGAACGTGCGTGCGGCCGGTTCTGATGAGAAAATTATCTTGCCTCCGGCTATCAAATTCTCCCTCGAAGAGGCTCTGGAGTACATTCAGGAGGATGAATTGGTGGAGGTAACCCCTCACTTTATGAGAATCCGTAAGGTCTTGCTCGATCCGCTGGCTCGAAAGAGAAATAGCGACAACATAGATTGATAATAGAAAAAAATTTATTAACTTTGCAACCCTTTGTAGTAGACTTATGCGAAATCGGCTCTGGAGTTAAGTCCTTCAGCGCCATCGCTGATAAACAGTTCTTTGAAAGTTTCGGTAATCCCGAAATACTTGATGCTAATGTCAATGTGGAGTATACAGTCCATAATAAAGGCGTGAGCGTGGATGTTACCTGTCGGATGGTCGGTAGCGTTACAGTACCTTGCGACTTGTGTTTGGAGCCTCTTGAGATAGGTGTCGAGACTGGATTTTCAGAGAGTTACACTCCGGAAGGTGGGGAACTTGACTTGAGCCAGGACGTTTATGATTTCGTAATCATATCGCTTCCGCTAAGGCGAGCTCACGAAGAAGGCGAGTGTAATGAGGAGACTACAAAGTTTTTAAGTAAATAATAATTTAAAAAGTATATAAAATGGCAAATCCAAAACACAAATTCTCTAAACAGAGAACAGCCAAGAGACGTACGCACGATTTCGCGCCTGTACCTACTCTTGCTACATGTCCGAATTGTGGCGCTACTGTAATCTACCATCGCGTTTGTCCTGAATGCGGTTACTACAGAGGACGTCAGATTATCGAAAAGAGCGCTGAGTAGTCAGTGCTTCTTGATGGTCTCTTAGTTCAACGGATAGAACGAAGGTTTCCTAAACCTTAAATACAGGTTCGATTCCTGTAGAGACTACCTGCCGACACGGAGTTTTCAGTTTCCTGAAGACTCCGTTTATTTTTTGAAATAAACAAAATTATTTATAACTTTAAGTACAAATTGAATTAAACCTTTGTACTTATGGCTAAAGTTCATGTTTTTAATGCAGGTCCTTGCCTGTTGCCTCAGGTGGTTCTGGACCGCGCCAATGATGCTATTAAAGAATTTGCCGGAACCGGCGTATCCCTTCTTTGCATATCTCACAGAACTAAGGAGTGGGAGGCCGTTATGGATGAAACCAGGGCGTTATGGAAGGAATTGCTACATATACCTGAAGGTTATGAGGTCGTATTTCTTTCTAGCGGTGCCTCTATGGAGTTTCTCTATGTGGCGATGAATTATCTCGAAAAAAAGGCAGCCTATCTGGACACCGGAGTATGGGCTTCGAAGGCCATCAAGGAGGCGCAAGGTCTGGGCGAGGCTGTGGTCGTGGCTTCTTCGAAAGATAAGAACTACACCTATGTTCCTAAGAATTACGAGATTCCGCAAGACGCGGACTATTTCCACATAACCACTAACAACACCATCTACGGAACGGAGATTCACGAAGACATAGACTGTCCGATTCCTCTTATCGCGGATATGTCTTCCGACATTATGAGCCGTCCGATCGACGTGAGCAAATATGCTATGATATATGGTGGCGCCCAGAAGAATGTCGGCACCGCCGGATGTACTTTCGCCATCATTAAGAAAGACACCCTGGGAAAGGTTACAAGATACCTTCCGGCTATGCTTGACCTTAGAAATCACATAGACAAGGGTTCGATGTACAACACTCCTCCTGTATTCTCCATCTTCGTGATGAACGAAACCCTCAAGTGGGTCAAGTCCATCGGCGGTGTGGAAGCCATCTATGAGATAAATCAGATAAAGGCGCAGACCCTTTACGACGAAATTGACAGGAATTCTCTATTCGTCGGTACGGCTCAGAAGGAAGATCGCTCCATTATGAACGTGTGCTTCGTGATGGCACCTTCTTACGAGCATCTTCAGGACGAATTTCTGACATTTGCCAAATCTCACGGAATGGTGGGCATCAAGGGGCATAGAAGCGTAGGCGGATTCCGAGCTTCCATTTACAATGCTTGCAGTCAGGAAGACGTTCAGGCTTTGGTAGACTGTATGCGCGAATTTGAACAATTACATAAATAAGATAACACTATGAAAGTTTTGCTTGCAACACAGAAACCCTTTGCACCACAGGCAGTAGAGGGTATTTCGAAAATCGTTTTGCAGTCCGGACACACCATCGAGGTCCTCGAAAAATACGAGAGCGAGGCTGAATTGGCCCAAGCCCTGAAAGGCGTGCAGGCCCTGATAGTCCGCAGCGACAAGGTCGGAGCGCAGACCATTGCACAGGCCGATGATTTGAAGATAATCGTGCGCGCAGGTGCTGGCTACGACAACATCGACCTCGAAGCGGCCACGAAAGCCGGCGTGGTAGTGATGAACACCCCTGGGCAGAATGCCAATGCAGTGGCGGAATTGGCCATAGGACTTATGATTTATATGGCTCGCAATCAGTTCAATCCGAGCACCGGCGTCGAGATCGCAGGGAAGACTTTGGGCATACAGGGCTTCGGAAACGTGGGAAGTCTGGTAGCGGCGAAGGCATTGGCATTAGGAATGAAGGTCCGTGCGTTCGACCCGGTGAAAAGCGATGAGGATATGCTCGTGCGCGGGGTGGAACCGACTTCGAGCGTGAAAACTCTCTATGCCGATTGCGATTACATAAGCTTGAACTTGCCGCTGGTGACGGTGACGGAGCGCTCGGTGGGCTACGACTTGCTGTCGGCTATGCCTAAGGGCGGAGTGCTGATAAACACTGCCAGAAAGGAGATTGTGGACGAAAGCGGCCTTGAGCGCGCGCTCGAGGAACGCAGCGACATAAAATACGCTTCGGACGTGGCACCGGACAATTACGCGGCCCTTCGCGAGAAGTTCGGCCTTAGGGTATATGCCAATTCCAAGAAAATGGGCGCACAGACTGCCGAGGCCAATCTTAACGCGGGACTTGCAGCTGCCCGCCAGATAGTGGACTATTTCGAGACAGGTAACGTTAAATTCCAAGTAAACAAATGAGAGTAAAGCCTTTTGCAGCGCTTCGACCGCCTAAAAATCTAGTGGAGCAGGTAGCTTCTCCACCTTACGACGTGCTGGATTCCGCTGAGGCATTGGCTATAGCCGGTGACAAGTCGCTTCTGCACATTACCAAGCCGGAGATAGATTTTTCTCCTATGCTTCCGGATAATGATCCTAAGGTGTACCGGGAGGCCATAGAAAATTTCGCCGAGTGGCAGAAAAAGGGCTATTTGGTAAGGGATTCAAAGCCTTGCTATTACGTATATGCGCAGACTATGGGCGAGCGTACCCAGTATGGCTTTGTGTTGTGCGCGCATTGCGACGACTATGCTAAGGGATTGATTAAGAAACACGAACTCACGCGTAAGGATAAGGAAGACGACAGAATGGTGCACGTGAACATTCAGAGCGCCAATATCGAACCGGTTTTCTTCGCATTCAGAACGCAGCGAGAACTCGAGGATATCCTATATAAGACGGCCTCTTCCGAGCCGGAGTATGACTTTACGGACGAAAACGGATTCGGGCACAAGTTCTGGGTTATTTCCGACGATGCCCTGATAGAGAGAATTACGGAACTGTTCTCCGACAGGGTAGATGCCTTCTACATCGCTGACGGACACCATAGGAGTGCTGCGGCTGCGAGAGTGGGCGAGGAAAGGGCTGCGGCCAATCCTTCCCATCGCGGAGACGAGGAATATAACTACTTCATGGCGGTCTGCTTTCCTGACGACCAGCTTAAAGTTATGGACTACAATCGCGTAGTGAAAGACCTTAATGGTCTGGTGCCAAGCCAGATAATAGGTATGCTGGGAGAACACTTCGACATTATGTGCCAGGGCGAGTCAGTTTATGCTCCGAGCGAACTTCATACCTTCTCGATGTACCTCGAAGGGAAGTGGTACGAGCTTAAAGCCCGTCCGGACACCTATCACGGGGCCGATTTGGTGGAAAGCCTGGATGTAAGCATACTGTCCAAGTATGTCTTGGACGAGATATTGGGCATAAAGGATTTGAGAAGAGACCCACGCATCGATTTCGTCGGAGGAATCAGGGGGCTGGGCGAATTGAAGCGCAGGGTCGACAGCGGCGAGATGAAAATCGCGTTCGCACTCTATCCTGTCACGATGGAGCAAATCGAGGATATCTCGGACAATCACTTCATTATGCCTCCTAAGACGACTTGGTTCGAGCCTAAATTGAGGTCCGGTTTAGCTATTCATACTTTTTGATTTAAAATGACATCATCTTCGGAAATAAGGAATACTTTAAAGAACTTTTTCGGGTTCGACTCCTTTAAGGGAGATCAAGAGGAGATTATTCAGCATCTTCTCGACGGAAATGATTGTTTCGTGCTAATGCCTACTGGAGGAGGCAAGTCTTTGTGCTACCAGCTTCCGGCCATTATGATGGATGGCGTGGCGATAGTCATTTCGCCGCTCATCGCACTGATGAAAAATCAGGTGGATGCCATCCGTGGCTTCGTGGAAGGAGGCGACAGTATAGCGCATTTCCTGAATTCGTCCCTGAACAAGAGCCAGGTGGATGCGGTGCACTCCGACATATTGTCCGGACGCACTAAAATCCTGTATGTGGCGCCGGAGTCGCTTGTCAAGCCCGAAAACGTGAGCTTCCTTCAAGGAGTCAAGATATCGTTTTACGCCGTGGACGAAGCGCATTGTATCTCCGAGTGGGGACACGATTTCCGCCCGGAGTACAGGCGCATCCGCGAGATTGTGGACGAGATAGGTCGTGCGCCTATAATAGCCCTTACCGCTACGGCCACGCCTAAGGTCCAGAGCGATATCCTGAAGAATCTCGGCATCTTGGAAGCTCGGGTATTCAAGTCTTCCTTTAATAGGACTAATCTTTATTACGAAGTGAAGGATAAGGTCGATGCCGATAAGGACATCGTCCGCTATATTAGACAAAACCCAGGAAAATCCGGCATAGTTTACTGCCTGAGCCGAAAGAAGGTGGAGGAAATGGCCGAGTTTCTTAACATTAACGGAATCAAGGCCCTTCCTTATCACGCGGGACTCGATGCGAAGACCCGTTCCGAAAATCAGGATCGCTTCCTTATGGAAGACGTGAATGTCATAGTGGCGACCATCGCCTTCGGTATGGGTATAGACAAGCCGGACATCCGTTTCGTAATTCACTACGACATTCCTAAGAGCGTCGAAGGGTATTACCAGGAGACAGGACGTGCCGGTCGCGACGGCAAGGAGGGCGTGTGCATAGCTTACTACAGCTATAAGGACATACTCAAGTTCGAGAAGTTCATGAAGGGAAAACCTCTTGCGGAGCAGGAGATTTCACGCCAGCTTCTGGACGAGGTGGCTTCTTATGCCGAGTCAAGCCAATGCCGCCGCAAGCTGCTTCTGGGCTATTTCGGCGAGGATTTCTTAGTGGATAACTGTGGAATGTGCGACAACTGCCTGCATCCTCGCGCCGTGTTCGACGGTCGCGCCGAGATGAAATTGGCCATAAAGCTCATTCTCTCGCTGAAGGAGCATTTCAAGGTAGAGCACCTCGCGGCTATATTGGCCGGAAACGAAACTGCTCTGGTGAAGAGCTACAATCACGATAAGAGCGTGTATTTCGGCGCCGGCTCGCAGCATACCGAGAAGTTCTGGACGGCAGTGCTGCACCAGGGGCTGTTGGCGCATCTGTTGGAAAAGGAAATCGAAACTTACGGACTCATCTATGTGACGGATTTGGGAAAGCAGTTTCTCGAGAATCCGTGGCAGCTGGATCTGGTGGAGGACAGGCACTTCTCCAGCACCGGCGGTAGCGACGATGACGACGATGACGAGGCCACAGGGGCCAATCTGGCCGCTATGCGTGGGGGCGGTGGCGATGCACAGTTGCTCGCGCTGCTCAAGGATCTTCGTAAGGATATGGCTCACAAGCTTAACTTGCAGCCGTGGATTATTTTCGGAGACCCGTCGCTTGACGATATGTCCATTATCTACCCTATTACGCTGGACGAGTTGAGAAATTGCCAAGGCGTGGGCGAGGGTAAGGCGAAGAAGTTCGGAAAGGAATTCGTAAAACTTATCGCGAAATATGTGGAGGAGAACGAGATAATCCGTCCGGACGATTTCGTGGTTAAGACGACGGCGAGCAAGTCCGATAAGAAAGTGAAGATTATCAGCCAGATAGACAGACGTCTGCCTTTTGAGGACATAGCTTTGTCGTTAGACTTGTCCATGGATGAATTGATGGATGAGGTCGAGACCATAGTATCTTCCG
>URCV01000019.1 GCA_900546445.1 uncultured Bacteroidales bacterium
GCTCGCCACAAAGATAAGATGTGGTCTTGATTTTTATTTAAACGGGTGTAAAATCGGAAGATTTTATGTAAGTTTGTCGTATATAAACATATTCGAAGATGAAGAATTTTTTAAAAACATTGCTCGCAGTCATTTGCGGACTTCTAATCGTGAACCTGATAGGGTTCTGGATTATAGCAAGCGTAGCCTCCATAGGAGGAAAGGCTCCGGCTATCCCGACACAGGGCGTGCTTAGGGTAGATATGTCTAAAATAATTGTAGCAGAGCAGAGTACGCAGTCTTTCAATTTCTCGCAGAAGGATTATCGCGTGACGATTGGCCTGCTGAAGGCGATGAATGCCATAGCAGCCGCTGCCGAGGATCCGGGCGTAAAATGCATTTATCTGAAGACGGACGGTCTGGCCATAGGTACGGGTGCTATCCAGGAGTTCAGGAAGGCTCTCTCGGTTTTCCGTCAGAGCGGAAAGCCTGTCATCGCATATATGGAGAACCCTACCACAGGCTCATATTATCTTGCAAGTGTGGCTGATAAGGTATATATGGGCGCATATCAGGGTGGAACTCCTACCTTTACTGGCCTCTCTTCGCAGATGATGTTTTTAGGCGACGCGCTCAGCCGTCTGGGCATTAACGTGCAGCTTATTCGTCACGGCAAATACAAGTCTGCCGGCGAGATGTACATAAGGTCGAGTGCGAGTGCAGAGAATCTATATCAGAATCAGGTGATGGTCAATTCTTTATGGAGTTCGTTCGTGGACGAGATGGCCGATAGCCGCGGTCTCACCCCTAAGGACATTAACGACTCCATCGATAATTTGGAGCTCTGCCTGCCTGCCGATTTCGTGTCTGCCGGGCTGGTGGACGAGCTGCTGGACAGGAACGCGCTCGAGGCCAAATTGGCAGTTATGGCCCAGGTCGAAGATTACGACGAGGTGCAGTTCATCCCATTCGACGCTTACGCTGACTCCCACATTAAGAACAACTTCCGTGCGGCCAAGCGCATCGCAGTCATCTATGCCAACGGTTCCATCGTCGATGGTTATGACGTGCAGAATGTCGATGGCGACAGGTTCGCTTCCATTATCGAGGATGTGCGCAAGGACGATATGGTGAAGGCGGTCGTGCTGCGTGTGAACTCTCCGGGCGGCAGTGTCGTGGCTTCAGAGAAGATACGTCACGAACTGGACAGATTGGCCGAAGAAAAGCCGCTGATAGCTTCGTACGGCGATTATGCTGCATCGGGTGGCTACTGGATTTCGAATGGCGCGGACAGGATTTTCTCCGATGCCACTACTCTCACGGGCTCCATCGGTGTGTTCGGTATGGTTCCGGATTTGTCGAAACTCTATAAGGAGACCCTCCACGTGGGTGTGCAGAGCGTGTCTTCGAACAAGCACGGCGATATGTTCGCGATGGGAAGGGCTTTCACGAAGGACGAATTGGCCTATATGCAGAGGAGCATCGAGAGCATCTACACGCGTTTCGTGGGACTGGTTTCCGAGGGTCGCGATATGACTGTGCAGCAGGTAGATGAGATCGCTCAGGGTCGCGTTTGGACCGGAAGCGATGCAGTGAAGATAGGTCTGGTCGATGAGATCGGCGGATTGAACGAGGCTATGGCTTACGCTGCAGTGAGCGGAGGCGATGCCGACTTAAGCAACTGGAACATAGTAGAATATCCGCGCGAGCTTACTCTTATAGAGATGCTGACCGAATCCTTTACCGGAGCCGTGAACGACTATTCGGTATTCGGGAATTGGGCCAATTATTATAAGTCGTGGTATGACAGCTTTATGGGTGGCAACCGCGAGATAGTCTTCGCCACTATGCCATATATTCCTAGCATCATCAAGTAAGTAGGTGAGGAGTTTCTTAGAAATGACGGGGCGTACAGTTGTGTATGCCCTGTTTTTTTATTACTTTTGCGCTTACACAAGTAAAACATACACAAATCAAATCATAATCATTCTTTTATGAAAACCATTATTACATCCTGTGGAGGGGTAAAAGCCTATCAGGCACCCTCTTGCGAGCAGATTGACCTGCTTTGCAGTAGTTCCATTCTTCTCAACACTTCTAACGTTATTGATTCTTCCGATGAGGAAGAGTTCGGTGAATTCTAAAGACGAAGCCTTATGAAAAAGCATTTTCTTTTAGGTCTCACCGCAGTAGCTGCGATGTGCCTCTTCTCTTGTAATAAAGAGAATGTAAGACCTTCTGAAAGCACGCAGACCATCACCTTCACCGCCCTCACTCCGGACACGAAAACTCATTTCGGGGAGAAGGCAGGCAATGCCTACCCTACTCTCTGGACAGGTAACGAGCAAGTGGCAGTGTCGTATAACGGAGGCGCGAAGACTACGGCAAGAGTTTCCGGTAGCGAAAAGAGCGCGTCCATTAGTGTCGAAACAGTCGTGGACGGGAATGCTGCAGAGCACAAGTTCATGCTGGCCAGTCCGGCTGCCGCCATCACTAGCCTCGATAGCGGCGGTGACATCTATTTCACCATTCCTTCTGTCCAGACTCCGGGCGAAGGCACTTGCGACGAAGCTGCGCAGATTATCTACGCTACGGCTTCTTGCACGGCAGAGGCGCTGAACAGTAACATTTCCCTTACTTTCAAGCACCTCACGGCTTACGGTAATATGTCAGTCGTCCTTCCGGAAGGAGCCGGAAAAGTGCAGCAGATAGAGCTTCTGACAGCGGCCACGGGGCTTACGGGAAGTTATGGATACGGTTCTTTGGGGTTAAAGGAAGATGTTAAGAAGGATGAGCTGACCATTTTGACGGACAAGACCACAGGCATCTTCTTCGCCTGCGCTCCGGCAGATCTCAATGGCGAGAACCTCGTAGTCACGGTCACCACCGACAAGGGCGTCTACGAAAAAGACATCGACCTCAAAGACAAGAACCTTTCATTCAAAGCCGGCAAAGTCTCGAAATTCACCGTTAAGGATTTTAAAGAAATCAAGACATATAGGCACATTTTTAATGCAAAACCTACTATTGGTAGTAACATTAAATTAACCAATATGTCTTGGAGCATCTCGGCTACTAATTTGAATAACTATAACTCACAAAATTACGCAGGGGTTCAGTTTGGGACATCTAAAAAAAATGGTAAAATCACACTTACGTCTTCCAATGCGTGGTCGTATCAAAATGCCACTACGATTAAGGAAGTAAGACTTTGGCTAAATACAGGTGGTTCTGCAGTTACTCCGAAAGTGACAATTAATAATAAGGCCGCGACTTCGGATGGGACAAAAGTGGTCAAAAATTCTACAGCAAAAGATGACTGGACTAAGACCACAAAAGTCACCTTTACCCCGGTAGAAGGCGGAGATACAGGGATTATCGTCATCGATGTCACATCTGCAAACGCAGGCTACATTTGCGCAATAGAAATTGACGCCGAGTAATCCATAACGCTTACTATAATTTTACAGCCAGACAGTTCCCCGCTGCCTGGCTGTAATTTTTCGACACTGTATCCCCCACTTATTTCACGACCTGCTGCGAAGTCGAAAAACACCTTTTGAGTCAGGATGCCGTAGACACGCTTCTAGATGGTCCGGTAGCTGAAGGTGTACAGAAGTTTCGTACACCTTTAGGTTACACCCTTAGTAGAACGCCGTAGAACGCAGCTAGTGTTCAAAGGTGTTTTTCGGGTTGCGAAATTTTCATCAACTCGACCTCAGTTTCGGGCAACATCGCATTTCCGACATCATCTTTCGGTGCATTCTAAAGAAATAATGTAAAACGCATTATCTTTGTAACTTGTAACAATTCCAACGAATATGGGATTGTTAAACTCATTATTGTTCATGCTCAACGAGATGTCACCATACATCTTGCTGGGATTCTTCATAGCAGGGCTGATGCACGCATTTGTGCCACAGAAGACGTTTGCCCGCCATTTGGCAGGGAAAGAACACTCGTTCAGCCTACTGTCCACAAGTCAGTTTCGGCTTAAGTTTCTCCGTCGACTCCGAATAAATCTATATTTGCAGACTCTAATCAATTCTACTTTCGAAATCCACTGTAAATTCACAATGAATTTCTAAAATATCCAAGACCAAATTGGCCCTTGACGAAAAGGGCATCGTGGCCGGATTATTACCTAAAACAAAGATATAGTTGGAACTTTAAGGTTTTATTTTTATTTTGTCGGGTAATTAATACTGACCGTGAACATCGTCATTGAGATAATGAAAAGAATTGAATGGGAGAAAGCCACAGTCCGACATATGATAGAACTGTGGTGCATGAAAAAACACAAAAAACAGGAACTTTGTGAAGAGTGCCGGGAGTTGCTGACATACGCAACAGCGAGGCTCGACAAGTGCAAATTCGGAGAGAGGAAGACCAAATGCCATAAATGCCCCGTCCATTGTTACCGTCCGGATATGCGAGAAAAGATACGCGAAGTAATGCGATTCAGCGGCCCGAGAATGATATTATATCACCCATTGGAGGCGTTGCGCTATATTATATCGAGATAGATAATTGGCCGAGCTCAAAATGCTATAAAGACAGTTATATCATCCCCAAAAGTTTCAGTCATATTTTACATTTGCATATTTCAGGTCATTTTTCCGCAGACGCGGCTGCATCGGGTTAGCTCTCGTATATAATGAAAAACTCAAAACGCCAATCCCCAGCTGTATGTCAGAGGAACGACGTTAAATATCTACCAAGCCTCTTACGTAGGTGTTCTGTTTGACACATCAAGCGTTCAATCTCTTTTTCCGGGCATCTTATCAATAAACTGTTCTTTCACAAGCTGGTATGCCTCTTGCGGCTTGAACGGATTCGTACCCTCGCGCAATAGGATATCCGTATCGCCCAGAAATTCTGGATCCTGCATTTTCAGTTCCATATTCTGCACAAACTGCTTATACGTAGGTTGCTTTTCTACAACAAACTCGATATAGCGGCGATAACACTCCAGCACTTTGTCCACATCTATCTTTCTGCTTTCAAAGGCGACCTGCAAATCGAATAGGTCACGACCTTTCTTCCGTTGATAAAGGCTCATTTGTCCGGTTAAACGCCAATCCACTGGACAAGTTGCCACTTTCGAATACCACTCTCGCCGCGCATCACCTGAAAACAACAAAAAAAGCGAGTTAGGTGCGATATAACCTAACTCGCTTTGCGGACTCAAGGTGCCGCGGCATTCAGTCTCTTAAGGGTAGGGCCCTAATACTCCTCTTCGTTAAAGAAAAAATCTTCCTTCGTAGGATAATCCGGCCAAATATCCTCTATGCTTTCGTATATTTCACCGTCATCTTCGAGTTCCTGAAGATTCTCGACCACGTCCTGAGGGGCGCCCGTACGGTTTGCGTAATCGATCAATTCATCTTTTGTTGCTGGCCATGGAGCATCGTCCAGGCTTCCAGCTAATTCAAGTGTCCAAAACATCTTATTTCAATATTTTATTTCTATCCAACTCTTTAGAGATGACCATCATCTCCGAATTAGGACGCAAATATATAAAAATATTCTATATAAAAAAAGGAATGCCTACCATCTCGGCAGGCATCCCTTCACACAACTAAAAAACACTAAATAACTAATAGCAAGCGCCGCAAATGGCACCTAGTAATCAAGAAAAGTGATATGGATAGAAAATCCACCACAAATCTTTACAACCTATACATCTATAACAATATATACTTCGCCACGAAAATCAACGCGAGCACATAGGCTGCAGGTGAGATTTTCTTGAAGTTGAGGCAAAGCACGTTAATCAAAACATAAGAAATCATGCCGAGCATGATGCCATCTGAGATAGAGTAGCAAAGCGGCATAGAAATCAAGGTAATGAAAGCAGGAATAGCCTCTGAGTAGTTCTCGAAATCGATATCCTTTATAGGTGACATCATAAACACACCCACGATTACGAGAACCGGAGCAGTAGCCGCGCTTGGGATGGCGAGGAAAATCGGAGAGAAGAAAAGAGCTATCACGAAGCAGATGGCTGCCGAGAAGGCTGTAAGACCTGTGCGACCTCCCTGAGCGATACCGGATGCACTCTCCACGTAAGTGGTAGTGGTAGAAGTACCCAAGCAAGCGCCGGCTACGGTAGCCACGGCGTCAGCCATAAGAGTCTTGTTGATGCCCGGAATGTTACCCTGTGCGTCTATCATATTGGCCTTCGTGCTCACGCCCACCACTGTTCCTATGGTATCGAACATATCGATGAACATAAATGTGAACACCACCACGAACATATCCAATGAGAAGATATGGCTCCACTCGAATTGGCAGAAAATAGGAGAAACCGAATCAGGCAGAGAAGCCACGCCGTTGAATTTGGTGATGTGCTCGCCGGTAGCAGGGTCCTTGATTACCAGACCCAGGGCAGCAGTAGCGAGCATGCCGATCAGGAGCGAGCCCGGAACCTTCTTCACCACGAGAATGCCGGTAAGCACGAGGCCAATCAGGGCGAGCAGCGCCGGACCGGCAGTGATGTCACCCAGAGCCACGGTGGTAGCATCGTTCGACACGATGACGCCGGCATTCTTAAGGCCAATGAAGGCGATGAACAGGCCAATTCCGCAGCCGATGGCCTTCTTCAATGAAGCAGGGATGGAATCGACTATGAGTTTGCGGACATTGGTAACCGTAAGAATGATGAAAATGATACCCTCGAGGAGCACGGCAGTAAGTGCGAACTGCCAGCTATATCCCATTCCCAAGCATACGGTGAATACGAAGAAGGCGTTGAGACCCATACCGGGAGCCAATGCGAAAGGCTTCTTCGCGTAGATGGCCATAACGAGAGTACCGATTACGGCAGCGAGAGCCGTAGCCGTAAACACTGAGCCTGTAGGCATACCAGGGAGTGCGGAGAAAATGCCTGGGTTAACGGCCAAGATATACGACATAGTAAGGAAAGTCGTGATACCCGCCAGAATCTCTGTCTTGACAGAGTTGACCTTCGGATCGAAGCCGAAAGCTTTTTGTATGAAATTGCTCATTGTAAACAAAAAAAAATAAAAAAACCTTCCCCTATCCAGCCCACACACACCAATTAGCAGGCTGGATTCGAAAAGACGATTCAATATGTTTTAAATTACTTTATTAGATTAGAAAGACCATTTAGCCGCGAGTGTAGGGATAGCGTAGAAGCCCTTTCCTGCGAAGTTGTAAGAGAGCTCTACCTCACCGCCCACGCTCAGGTTAACGTCGCGCATACCGTTGATTTTATTAAGATTTACCCAGAACTGAGGCTCAGAGAGAGCGATGAATCTGGTATCCTGCCAAGGACGGTTCTCTCTCCAGAAATCTACGAATCCGGAGAATGTACACCAGCCGTTTGCGAAATTGATTCCCCATACACCGGTGATCTGGAAATTGTGCTCTTCCTTGTTACCGGCAGCGCTTACGGTACCGGGGATGTACTTGTACAGAGCGCTCAAAGACCAAGTCTTCGAATAGTCTGCTGAATGGCCGCTATAGGTCAAACCTGTAAGCCAAGCGTTGTTGAATGAGCTGGCTGCAGTGCTCAAACCGCCGTTATACTCGACGTGGAAAGAGAGCCAGTTCAATTTTGTGTCCTGCCAGAAGCAAAGCTCACGGGAGATCTCCATATAAGCGCCGAGGCAGTTTGAGTTTTTAGCCGCCCCAGTACTCTTGTAGTCCATATCTACAAAGAAATAGGTGCTACCCCACTTGTCAGCCTTGAAGTTCTCGACTGTAGTGGTGTAATGACCGCGATTGCTCAGGTCCTTATCTCCACCGTTGTAGAGACTGTGACCTAAATCGTAGTGCAACTGAACGTTCTGAGCGAAAGCACAGACAGAAGTGAGGGCTAAAATACCCGAAAGGATTAATTTCTTCATACTTGAAATTGAAAATATAATAAAGTTAAACGGTGTGTCCTATAATTATTCTTTTACTCGGTTCGTGTTAGCATCGAAATTGACCGATGTGTCACCCAGAAAGTTAGTTCCGAACTCATAGTCCTTACCCGGAAGGATGGCGTTCAGAATGATGCCCACAAGAGCAGCCACGGCGAGGGCAGAAAGCTTGGTAAATCCGAGGTCAATGCTTCCCCCAGGGACACCATAGTTGATGCCAATTCCCAATACGAGAATTATGGCAGCGATGATGACATTACGCGATGCAGTGAAATCCACTCTGTTTTCCACCACGTTTCTCACACCCACGGCCGAAATCATACCGTAGAGAATCAACGACACGCCTCCGATGGTAGCGGCAGGCATGGCACTGATCATCGCCGAGAATTTCGGACAGAAAGAGAAGAGAATCGCAAATACGGCAGCCAGACGAATCACGCGCGGGTCATAGACCTTCGTAAGGTTCAGCACGCCAGTATTCTCACCATAGGTAGTATTTGCAGGAGCTCCGAAAAGCGAAGCTACCATAGTGGCCAATCCGTCACCGACAAGAGTTCTGTGAAGACCCGGATTTTCGAGGTAATTCTCCCCAGTCGTCGATGAAATAGCGCACATATCTCCGATATGCTCGATCATAGTCGCCAGAGCGATTGGCATAATCGTTATGATGGCGCTCGAAAGCAGCTCCCAGTTCCGGGTTTCCAGCACTGAGAGGACAGTATTGGCCTTATGGATAGGCAGGCCAATCCAGGCGGCTTCCTTAACCGCAGTGAAGTCGCAATCGCCGCAGATAGCCGCTACCAGGTACGAGCCCAGCACGCCGAGCAGGATAGGCACGATGCGAATCATTCCGCGCCCCCAGATGTTGCAGACCACGATGATGACGATGGCCAATAGCGCCACCCACCAGTTCGTCTGGCAGTTCTGGATGGCCGAGCCGGAGAGGATAAGGCCAATGCAGATGATGATAGGTCCGGTTACTACCGGAGGGAAGAACTTCATCACCTTACCGGCGCCGAACGCTGCGAAGAGCGCGGCGAGTATAAAATACAAAAAACCTGCACTGGCGACGCCGATGCAGGCATATGGAAGTGACTGTGTAGCTGTGAGTCCGAAGGAGCCGCCCATCTCGACGACGGCTAAGTAGCCTCCGATGAATGCGAATGACGAGCCTAAGAACGCCGGGACTTTGAATTTGGTAATCACATGGAAAAGCAATGTGCCGATTCCCGCAAAAAGTAAGGTAGTAGATACTGGAAGACCTGTGATGGCAGGTACGAGAACGGTAGCTCCGAACATCGCGAACATGTGCTGTAAGCCGAGAGTAAACATCTTAGGCTTGCCTAATGTCCTCGCATCGAAAACCGGTTGTTGAAGGTTTTTTGAGTTTGACATAAAATTAGAGGTAATACTTTCGGACTGCAAGATTAAGGACAATTTTCCACATTCACAAATAAACTTTGCTTTTATCCGAAAAAAGTTTTCAACATAAACTGTGGATAATGACATACCCTTCAAATACTCAATAGAATACGTTCAAAAGCCTTTTTGGACATTTTTTAGGGCATTACGACAATTACGAATCATTATGTAATTCACTATATTTTTCGTACTTTTGCGCGGTAATGTGTCAAAAACCTTAAACAATGAAACAATTTGACTCTTTAGCTCAAGTTTATCAATACGCGACTTGTGAATACTCTTCCCGCAGGGCGAATATGATGTCCGATGGAAAGGGAGGATATACGTATAACGAATTCCGGAACGTATGTAATCACGTGTCCGACCTCCTAAGCAGTTATGGCATAGGTTCAGGCGATAAGGTAGCCCTTCTCTCGGGAAGTACTCCGAACTGGTCGTTGGCCTTTTTCGCGACCGTAGCATTCGGCAGGGTCAGCGTGCCCATCCTTCCGGATTTTTCCGAAAATGAAGTATCAAACGTCCTGTCCCACTCGGAAAGCAAAGCGCTTTTCATCTCGGATAGACTTCTGGGTAAGGTCAGCGAGCAGCACCGCAAGCAGATTCACCTTATCATAGACATAAATACACTAAAGCCCATCTTCGTGGACGGGCAGCCGGTAGAGCCGACGGCTATGGGAAGCCAAAGCGCCGAGCTCACCACTCCGGGACCCGATAGCCTCGCAGCCCTCATCTACACCTCCGGAACCACCGGAAAGGCTAAGGGCGTGATGCTCTCGCACAGGAATTTCACGAATAACATCGCCGGGGCATATAATTTCCATGCCATCACTCCGGAAGACGTTTTCTTGAGCGTACTGCCATTGGCCCACACATATGAACTGTCCATAGGACTCATCTATCCTTTCGCGGGAGGTGCCTGTGTGGCTTATATGACGAAGAAACCTACACCGAGCGCACTTAAGGAGGCTATGCCTATCGTAAGGCCTACCACTATGCTGACTGTGCCTCTTATCATAGAGAAAGTCTATAAGGGTGTAGTTATCCCTAAGGTAAGGAAGAGCAAGACCCTTTCGTGGATGAACAAACACGCTAACAAGATGCTCTGCAAGATGGCTGGAAAGGAAATCCTGCGCTATTTCGGAGGACGGCTCAAATTCTTCGGAATAGGCGGAGCGCCGCTCGACAAGGACGTGGAGTCTTTCCTTTACAAGGCACGCTTCCCCTATTATATAGGTTACGGACTTACCGAATGCGCCCCTATGCTCACCGGATGTTCGTTTAAGAACACCCTCCCGGGCTGCATAGGATACCCATTCCTCGGAATGGATGTCAAACTGCATAACGTGAACCCTGAGACGGGCGAAGGCGAGATCGTGGCCAAGGGTCCTAACGTGATGATGGGCTATTATAAAGACCCTGAGCGCACGAAGGAAGCCTTCACCGAAGACGGCTACTTCAGGACAAACGACCTGGCATCGGTCGACGAGAAAGGTCGCTTCCGCATAAAGGGACGACTTAACAATATGATTCTCGGACCTTCAGGCGAGAACATCTATCCGGAGGAAATCGAAAAAGTCATAAAGGACGAGGATGGAGTGGCTGAGGCAATAGTCATTCAGCGTAACAAAAGCCTTATAGCCCTCATCGAACTGAGCGACGGTGTCATCGAAGACATTAACAAGTTCAAACATAACATTCTCGATAAGGTAAACTCGAAAGTGTCGACTAATTCTAAGATAGGCGAGGTTCAGATTATGAAAGAGCCTTTCATTAAGACGGCCACCCAGAAAATCAGACGATTCCTCTATAAGGACTCGGCTCCTACATTAGAAGATAAGAATGAAAACGGAAAAGACTAATGCGGCACGCCTTCTGGATGCTGCCGGCATAGAATACGAACTGGTCCCCTATTCCTACAGCGAAGAGGATTTGAGTGCCGAAAGCGTAGCCGCCGAATTGAACGAACCCATAGAACAGGTGTTCAAGACACTTGTTCTACGTGGTGACAAGACTAAGGAGTTCGTGTGTGTAATCCCAGGCGATATGGAAGTGGACCTTAAGGTGGCAGCTAAAATCTCCGGTAACAAGAACTGCGAGATGCTCCACGTAAAGGACTTGCTTCCCACCACGGGATACATTCGCGGAGGCTGCTCTCCGATAGGAATGAAAAAGCCCTTCCCGACCTTCATTCACGAGAGTGCGCTTCTTTACGACTACATCTACATAAGCGCAGGAAAAAGAGGCCTGCAGATAAAAATAAATCCGCAGGCCCTCATAGACTTCGTAAAAATGGGTATCTACCCGCTCTGATTACTCCACGTAGAGCATCAGGCCTTTCAGATACTCCCCTTCCGGATGAAATATATTCACAGAATGGTCGGCAGGCTGATTTAGTCTGTCGATTATCCTGACCTTTCTGCCTGTGCCGGCAGCCGCGCTGAATACGGCCAATGCAAACGCTTCCTTGTCCACTACCTGCGAGCAGGAGAATGTGAACACGATGCCTCCCGGAGCCACCTTCGAGATGGCAGCGGCATTAAGTCTCTGATATGCACGAAGTGCGTTCTTCAGCGCTCCTCTGTGCTTCGCGAAAGCAGGCGGGTCCACGATAATCATATCGAATTTGTCCTTAGGTGCCTTAGAGAGGAACTCTATGGCGTCGGCAGTATGAGATACGTGATTTTCGAATCCATTAAGAGCTACATTCCTATCCACTAAAGACATAGCCTTAGCGGAAGAATCCACGCTCTCCACGCTTTTCGCACCACCGTTAAGGGCATAGATGGAGAATCCTCCCGTGTAGCAGAAGAGGTTGAGCACGTTACGTCCGCGGGCATAAGCACCCACGCGGGCACGATTCTCTCTCTGGTCTAAGAAAAATCCCGTCTTCTGGCCCTCGTCCCAGTTAACCCAGAACTTGTTTCCATTTTCGAGGACCACCAATTCGTTTTCGTCAAAGCCCTCTGCCTTATAGATATAGCCATCTACCAGATTAAGGCCCGCCTTGAAAGGAGCAGTGCCGGAGCTCTTGTCGTAAACGGCCTTGAGCGAATCTCCGTACACCTCGCGAAGTGCTTCGCATATTTGCCTTTTCGCGCGGAACATACCCACGCTATGAGCCTGAAGCACGCACACGCCATCGTAATAATCGATGATAAGTCCCGGAAGATAATCTCCCTCGCCGTGCACCAGACGGTAACAATTAGTCTGAGGATTATCCACCAAGCCGAAAGCTACCCTGGCCTTATAGGCACTTTCAAGAGACTTGACCCAGTAGTCCGAAGGCAGGTACTCGCTGCTGAAGGAAAGCATACGCACCGCGATGGAGCCTATCTGATAATGGCCGCAGCCCAGCAACTCCCCTTCGGAAGACCATACTGACACTACGTCGCCCTCGGCCACATCGCCCACCACATTACCTATGGCGCCGGAAAACACCCACGGATGAAATCTCTGCAGAGACTCTCCCCTGCCTTTTTTCAAATAGATTTTACTCATCGGATTTAAGTGGATTCTTAGGATTGTCCATTAATTTAAGGTACATCTCACGGCACACCCAGGCATCGGTAGCTGCATAGAGACGCTGCGCCTGCGTGAGCTCGTCGGCCTCCCAATTCGAAAGCTGCTGATTCTTCGAGATTCTAAAACCCAGGATGATGGCCGTCATCTTCTTCACGCTCTTATCCTTTATGCCCCATTCCCACACTATTTTCTGCAAATCGATGAAATCGTGGGCAGAGAAAGGACAGAGGCGCTGCAGGCCCTTCACATCGTCGTTAGATGCGGCGCCCACCTTAACTATGTTAGGATTGGACAATATCGCACAAAGACTCTTTCGTAGTCCCATCTTGTTCAATCTGAAAAGATAGGCCTTGTCCGGTCCTGAAAGCTGCAGCAAAGCGACATCGTGATGATAGTGATGCGCTTCGAAAGATGGCTTGGTCTCGGTATCGAAACCCAGTACCTTCTGCTTGCGAAGATATGCGAGCGCTCGAGAATAATGCCACCCTATGTGGTCAATGACCTCGATAGGCCCGTCAAATGCTTCTAAAGGAAGTTGTTCCAGATCTTTAGGTTCTATGCTACTCTGAAATACTTTCGACATTTGAATCTATTATAACTATATTTCCATCCGAATCGCTCATAAGCACGTAAGAGTCAGTACTCGGATAGGCGATTTTATGTGTAAAGGCGTTCTTGAACCTCAATATGCGGAAGCACTCTTTAGCGAGACTGTCTATCTGCGAAGGCAGGGTGTCCGTAGGGTTCACGAAATATTTACCCTTCGACTTGTGCACCGCTCTCAGCTCCATTCCTTCGGAGACGAAAGCCACGGTGTCCATACAAGCCTTATATACAGATGGAAATGAATCCAACTGACTTTCCGGATAAGCGAGCACCTTCGATATCACCTCACCGGAAAAATCCGGAAGGCCGTCCGGATTCAGGGAGCCGTCGACGTTGTCGAAATTATCGCACTTGAGCATATAGTCCGTAAGTGCGTTAACATTATCCAACTCTCCGAATACCACTATATTACCTTCCGAAGGCAAGGCCTTTTGCGACGAAGATGCCTTATATGCTTTACCCGTTCTGCAAGACGCGCAAAGTACGAGAAATGCAGCTATGAATAAAAAACTTTTTCTCATTTGCGGCGCAAAGGTAAGAAAAAAATGAGGTTTTTAATAATATAAAGCAGGGTCGCTAAAAATACTATCAATGCCCAGTTCGTACGCACGCACAGAACGCCTATCGCGATAACCACGCAATCCGCCACATAGGCTATACGCTTTACCTTAAGTGACTTCGGCTGTCCCTTTGCGAATTTCATCGAGAACATGGGAATCTCGCAGACCATAAGCGCAAACAGCAGTACGCTCAGCACCGGCACGAACCACCACATCGAGCACAGAGCTCCGAGCAGCGAATTTGGCTCGAATTCCACATAACTGCACAATGAGCCGCATAGAAGTGCGGAAACCGGAGTGGCGAGTCCCAGAAAGCTTTCGTGCTGGCGTTCGTCCACGTTAAACTTGGCCAATCTCAACGCCGAACCCGCAGCCACGATGAGCGGCACGAACGGGAGCCAAGCGTAGGGCTGCCACACGAAGGTGTGGACATTGGCATAAAGAAGGATGGCAGGCAACACGCCGAAGCTGACGACATCGCACAGGCTGTCAAGTTCCTTTCCCATAGGGGAATAGGCATTCAAAAGCCGAGCGGACGCACCGTCACAGAAATCGAAGACGGAGGCAGCGAGCATCATGTAGAAAGCCCAGTCGGGTCTGCCTTGAAAAGCGAATACCACACCCACGACCCCGCAGAGGAGGTTGAGTGTGGTAATCGTATTAGGAATATGCTTTACTAATGACATTACTTGTTCATTACGTTCGGATGTTTCTCAACAAATTCCTTAGGAAGTGCGCTCTTGTGGATCGCGATATCGAGTGTCTGTCCCTTTACGAATGCTTCGCTTGCGTACCAAACGCCTTTATACTTTCCTGTTTCGCCCCAAGAATTCTTCACGAGGTAGTACTTACCACCCCACTGGTCCTTGGCGATACCGTAAATCTGCATTCCGTGGTCGTCGGTAATGGTCTTGTTCATAAAGCCTATCTGGCGAGTCTCCTGTGTAGGAACGAGCTCTACGATAGGGTTGTTCTTACCCGCTTTCTTAGCCTTGGCCTTAGCCTGCTTGTCCTCTGACTTGCCTACCCAGCGCTCCTGGTCGGAACCGCTGTTGTTAGATGCGCTTACGTCTACGAGGATGGCAAGTCCGTCACGGGTGAAGCCGGGCTCGCTCACGTCGGCACCCCAAGAGATGGTGTAACCATTCTCGAGAGCATAGTCGAGAATCTCCATCATCTCGTCGATAGGAACGTTATAGAACTGATCCCAACGCCAGTTGTCTGCCACCTCAAATGGGAAATAGGTGTAGAAAGGATGGTGTGTGTACGATGTAAGCGTCACATAGTCATCAGGGTTGAAGTTAAGGGCGTCACGGTATGACTCAGGTGTGTACTCTACTCCGTCTACGACGAATGTCTTAGGATACTCTCCGAGGTACTCGTCGAGGATAGCCTGGAAACCACGCTTCCACGCTGTAGTGAGGACTCTGTTAGGGTTCTTTACCACTGCGTCTATGTAAGCGCGAAGCACTGCGTCGAGCTCGTTTTGTGCAGGGAGGTCGCTACCATAGTTCATACCTGTCATCTCTGCCTGAGGCACGAGTCCGTAAAGACGGATTACATCGAGAACGTCCTCGCCCTGTGAGCCTGCACCGAAAGTAAGGTTACCATCGAGCATTACATATTTGTCGGCACGATCCGAATAAGAATGGCTTACTACGAAGAACTCCGAGAAATCCGGATACTTTTCAGGGTCGGTTATGTTATTGATTCTTATAACTTCACTTTCCACGAAACTGATGGCGGAATAAGCCCAGCAAGTACCGCTTCGGTGCTGGTTCTTAATAGATGTAACAGGATTTTCCAAAACTGTAGTGAACTTATACTCAGGGAAGTCCACATTAGCCTTCTGTGCATTGGCAGCAAGACCCGCAGCTAAAAAAGCTGATAAAACTACTAAACTTTTCTTCATATCTGTAACAAATTATTTCAAGCGAACTTCAAAATTACAAAAAATTTCCTACTTTTGAAAAAATTAAAATTTTGAATTGATAATGAACAAACCTATTTTACTTACAGTCTTGGTATTTGCTATGGCATTCTCCGCCTGCAAAAAGAACGAGAACAATAAGCCGCAGGAAGGGCAGGTACCATTCATCGAGCAAACCGCTGAAGGGGTTTACTCCCTGAACGGGCAACTCAGTTCGACAAAGCACACCTTCGACAGGGAGAAAAACCAATTCCTCTCTTCCGGAAAGAGCTCAAAAGTCATATACAGAGCCATGGATTTCCAGAATTCCGTCTATCTCGACATGGACTTCAGCGGAACCACATTCACCGCAGGAAAAACCATCAGCGCAGTGATAAGCACATCCGGAATTAACGGCCTTCCGTCTTCGAACACGGCATCACTTTCCGTCGTTAAAGTCGAGGGAGAACTCATCTACCTTTCCGACACGGCTAATGGAATAGGTTACATAATTATCAAATAGTCAGGACTATGAAGAAGTTTATACTTACATTTGCCCTCCTTCTTTCCGGAATCACCCTCTGCTTTGCAGACTTCGTAGGAAAGGATCAAGTTAACGAAATAGCGAAGAAATGGTTCTCATCGGAGAACTTCACCGTCACGCTCGACGAAAGCTCTACCTTATATTATGTAAACGCGACCGACGGCGGCTGGATCATCATCTCCGCTGAAGACAGCACCACACCTGTCATCGGATACAGCGATACCGGCAGCATCGACCCTAACAAGATGCCTTCGCACGTAAAATACTTTATGGGAAGCTACTCGGAGAGCATCGACGCCGTTAGGGACGCTAATCTTCAGGCCAATCCTACCGTAAAGAAGCTCTGGCGCTCTGCCGGAATCAGAACGAAAGCCACGGGCGGCAAACTCTTGAATACAGCCTCTTGGGACCAGGACGAGCCATATAACCTCTTCTGCCCCGAGGTAGTCGAGAGCGGTCGCAAATACACCGCCCTTACCGGATGCGTAGCCACATCGGCAGCGATTATCCTCAGATATCACCGTTGGCCGGAAAAAGGCAAGGGCACCATCGGAGGATACAGCTATAAATCCGACTATAACAAGAACGTAAACATCCCTGCTTACAGCATCGACGACCACGTATACGACTACGACCTTATGCCTATGAGCTACACCAAATCGGCTACCCAGGCTCAGAAAGAGGCCGTTTCCCTGCTTATGCACGACCTCGGAGTCATGTTCCAGGCCAATTATAACTACCAGACCGGCACCGGAGCCTATGCGGAAGACATCCAGAAAGCCCTTTTCGAGCATATGGGATACAGCGGAAAGGCATATCACCTATACCGCAACGCCTGCTCGGATGCCGAGTTCCTTAAAATCATAAAGGCCGAAATCGATGCCGACAGACCTATTCCTTATGGCGGTTCGGACCCACAGAACGGCGGACACCAGTTCCTCTGCGACGGTTATGACGCTAAGGACTACATACACATAAACTGGGGCTGGAGCGGCGACTCGAATGGTTATTTCACCCTCACCCTGAACGTTCCTCAGCAGTTCACCTTCTCTGAAAGCCAATCCATCCTCGTAGGTCTCGAGCCGGACCGCAACGGCAGCACTTCGAACAACGGAGGCCCGCTCGTACTTCTCTACGACAACAGCTTGGCAGCATATAAGGGAATCGCCGTTACCGGAGGAAGCATAGAGAGCAAAGACTTCGAGCTGAAGGTCGGTGCCATCTACAATACCGATATGAACACCTTCTATAAGGGAAAAATAAGAATGGCCCTCGTGGATTACACCGGAAAGGTTAAGGAAGTAATCTCAAGCGAAGAGGAACATACATTCGAAGACAGCGAGATAAAGGGCATCGCTTCCATCAAGTGCAAAGTTTCTGCCGACTACTGCTTGGGAGACAGAATCGTCGCACAGTTCCTGGCGAAAGGCGGAGAATGGGAAGACATCAAGTGCCACACCGAATTCGCTACCTTCCCTAACGGAATCGCAGTGATAGACACTCCGTTCATAAGAATCGAGGACAGCTATGGCGCAGGCGACAGTTTCTACATTGAAATCATCCCTGGAAATAGCCTGGTGTCATCTTACACTTGGTCGTTTGACGGTCTTACCCAGAAGCACGCGAGCGTGTGCCCACTGACTGCAGGCACGCACGTCATAAAGGCCAAGGTGACCCTTAAGAACGGCTCATCTTATGTTCTTACACAGAAGATTAACGTAAACTAGCGAGACTCGGAAAGTCTAGCTATCATATCTAAGGCAAAGGCCCTGGACGCATTACCCTGCCCCAGGGCTTTTCTTATACGCTCATAGCCCTCGAGCATCTCGGCTCGATAAGTCTCGTCCCCGAGAAGACGATCCATCTCGTCGCTTATGTTACGGAGATTGAACTCTTCCTGAATGAATTCCCTAAACACGAGATCGTCGACTATAAGATTACCCAAGCTGACATATTTGATCTTGTCCATCACCCTGAGAATATACCTGGCCACGAAAGCCGTGAAAGGCGAAGTGGACCAGCATACCATATGCGGCGTTCCCAGCAGCACCGTCTCCAGAGACGCGGTTCCCGAGTTCACTATGGCGGCGCGAGCCCCCTTTATCACGGAATAGGTCTTGTCGAACACTACGCGGACATAATCTTCGCGGCCACTCAGATAAGGGCTATAATCGGATATGTCCCTCGCCGGCGCACCTGCTATGACGAACTTATAGCCGCCATAACGCGCATCCGCGTGCATTTTGTCGGCCAATGCGACACAGAGAGGAAGGGTCCTCGAGATTTCGCCCTTTCGCGAACCCGGAAGCACTGCTATGTAGTCCGAGTCACATACCTTTTCGAAATGAGCATTGTCTATGGCCTCCACCAGAGGATTCCCCTTATAGACGAACGGAATGCCCTGTTTCGTAAAATACGGAATCTCGAACGGAAATACTATGTAGAGCATATCCACATAGCGCTTGAGACTTCTATTTCGCCAGCTTCGCGAAGCCCAGGTCTTAGGGGCTATATAGTAGAATACCTTTATGTGTTTCTTATGTGCGAACTTCGCCATTTTCATATTGAAGCCCGGGTAGTCGATGAGGATGACCACGTCGGGAGCGTAGGAGAGGATGTTATCCTTACACTCCTTTATATTATGGAGAAGCATTCCGGCTTTCGAGAACACGTCTCCCACGCCCATCACAGCGCCTTCCTTATAGTGGTGCAGAAGAGTTCCTCCCACGGAAGCCATCTTTTCTCCTCCCCAGAAACGGAAATCGGCCTCAGGGTCTTCGGCAAGAAGCCCTTTCATCAAATTAGAAGCGTGGAGATCGCCCGACGCCTCACCTGCTATAAGAAAATATTTCATTAGAATATGGTTTTAAGATTCTCGAAATCGCCCCAATGCGTATTATCCAAGTCTTGCGGAGTTATGGCCACATAGCCATTATCGTTAGCCCAATTGTCAGTGTCTTCGTCGTTAAGAGGCGAAGGCACCACGTCGCCGGCCATGAAATAGAGCACTTCCCCTTCTTCGAGTTCCACCTCTTCGACCCTACCCATTTGATCCGGAGTCACGAATTCATCTTCCCATCTCTCGACGCCCTGCGAACACACCTTCACGCCTTTTATCTGCGAAGCCGGCAGGTCCGGAAAGTTTATATTATATAGAGGAGCGTGGTCTACGGGAAGATGGGCCAATAGCTTATCCAAAATCCCCGGCAGGAGCTGCTCCACCACGGTAAAGTCGGCATCACGCGACATATTGTCGAGCGACACGCCTATGGCAGGCACTCCTGACAGAGCCACCTCGCGAGCTGCACCTATCGTACCGCTATACCACATGGCAGTGGATGCGTTAGAACCGTGGTTTATGCCGCTCAGGACCAAATCCGGCTTCTCGTCCACGAATAGCATGTCCATAGCGTATTTGGCAGCGGAGGCAGGAGTGCCGTCCACATAATGCCAATGCACCCCGTCCACTACTCCCATATCCTTTACGGCTACGGGCTTATAGCCTATGGACACTGCCATGGACATTCCTGACTGGTGTTGTTTCGGGGCCACGACCGTAACATCGCCATACTCTTTCATTATCTTGACTAAAGACTGTATGCCTTTAGACTGGTATCCGTCATCGTTTGTAATCAAAATTCTCATATACGCTACAATTTTTTACAAAGATAATTAATCTTATCTCAACTTTTGTATTGGTTTTCCCCAAGTTTTGACTAAATTTGCACGCGAAAAGTGAAAACTTTAGTTATAAAATTATTAATATTCTATTAAGAAAATGATTAGACTTGGTATTAACGGATTTGGCCGTATCGGACGTATGGTCTTCCGTGCAGCAGTTGAAAACTTCGGAAACGACATCCAGGTAGTAGGTATCAACGACCTCCTCGATGCAGATTATCTCGCTTACATGCTTAAGTATGACTCAGTTCACGGTGAGTTCAAGCACGACATCAAGGTTGAGGACAACTTCCTTATCGTAGATGGCAACAAGATTCAGGTATTCGCTGAGAAGGATCCTTCACAGATTACTTGGGGTGCTCTTAACGTAGACGTAGTCGTAGAGTCAACAGGTTTCTTCCTTACAGAGGAGCTCGCATCTGCACACATTAAGGCAGGAGCTAAGAAGGTTATCATGAGTGCACCTTCAAAGGACGCTACTCCTATGTTCGTATATGGTGTTAACGACAAGACTTACGCCGGTCAGACCATCATCTCTAACGCTTCTTGTACAACTAACTGTCTCGCTCCTATCTCTAAGGTGCTTAACGACAAATTCGGCATCGTTCGTGGTCTTATGACTACAGTTCACGCTGCTACAGCTACACAGAAGACTGTTGACGGTCCTTCAAAGAAAGACTGGCGCGGTGGTCGCGGTATCCTCGAGAACATCATCCCTTCTTCAACAGGTGCTGCTAAGGCTGTAGGTAAGGTTCTTCCTGAGCTTAACGGTAAGCTTACCGGTATGTCTCTCCGTGTTCCTACATCTGACGTTTCATTCGTTGACCTTACTTGCGAGCTCGCAAAACCAGCTACATACGCTGAGATCTGCGAAGCTATGAAAGAGGCTTCAGAGGGTGAGCTTAAGGGTGTACTCGGATACACTAACGAGGCTCTCGTATCTACAGACTTCCGTAACGACCCTCGCACTTCTATCTTCGACGAGAAGGCAGGTATCCAGCTCGATCCTACATTCGTAAAGGTTTGCGCTTGGTACGATAACGAGTGGGGTTACTCAAACAAAGTTTGCGAAATGGCAAAGGTTATCACAAAATAATTTGTGAAACATACAAATTATGGCCGGGGCTTCTGCCTCGGCCATTTTTTATTTAGTAATCTTGATAGTTTTTTAGCGTTTACTCCGGGAAAGGCATTCTTTGTTTATTTCTTTCGCAAGGCGACTTGTGCCGAGAATTTACATTACGAACAAGCACCGCTGCCGGAAATCAGTTTCCGACCTTTAAAGTTCAAGCGCTGCGCCGAGCTCGATGGGGCGGCTCGCTTGCGCTTGGACCTCAGCGATTAGCACTTTCGTCCGGGCAAACGGGCTTTTCACCGGATGAAATACGTTTTTGAGCTCTGCCGTCCGGGCAAACCGCCATTTCACCGGATGAAACGGCACTTTAGTCTCTCCCATCCGGCAAAAACCACGATCTACCGGACGGCAGGCCATTGAGACTAGCTCATCAAAATCACTTTGGCAGCCAATGTGCCACAGAAAGCGTATATTGGCATCTCCCTGCCAAGGTGAAGCTAAAAAAGTCTCACTTTGGCAAGCTACCCTCAACAGAGTGCGCTCTACGCCATCCTCCCTGCCAAAGTGAATTGGCGGAGCTCCCACAACATTTTGCGGAACCCACGAGTCCCCAAGTAAAACCAAAGCAACAGGGCGACCACCTGCCAGAATAATGATGCGGACCTCCTGCGAGCCGGCAATACACCCTGAGGGCACCTGCCATCTTCGGCTTAGTGGAGGAAACCATTTCGCCAGAAATGGAAGGGTCCGTCCGAGGGGTGTCTTTGCTGCGAGCGCCCACTGAGAGCGATTTCCGTCCGCCCCCTTCTACCGGAGGAAACGTCATTCGCAGCGGTTTTGTCCGAGAAAACCGTCTTCTCGACGGAGGAAACATCATTTTTTATTTACGACGATATTCGCTAGGAGTACAGTGCATCGTCTTCTTGAACAGACGAAGAAGGGAGTTATAGTCGGAGATGCCGGCCTCGGCGGAAATCTCCTGTAGGGAGCGATTAGTCGTGCGAAGTAGCTGGGCTACCTTCTTTATCCTGCAGTCCAGCACATACTGGTAGATACTCACTCCCATCGCCTTCTTAAAGCGGGTTTCTATGCTGCGCCTGGACAGGGGCACGTCTTTAAGCATTTTTTCCACCGTAATGGGTTGACTATAATGAGCATCCAGATACTCTACCAGTCGCGCCACCACCTTATCGGAAATATTATACGAAGTGGAATTTCTCTCCACTACCCCTATCGGGTTTATGACTATGCTGAAGCGCCCCGTTTCCGGAGAAAGTATCTGACGGTGAAGGCTTTTACAGAGCTTATAGCCTCCCTCTTCCTCGTCGAGCATGATAGATGAAATCTGAGGATCGGAGATACAACAGACCAAATCGTCGTTATCTACGCCCAAGACCGATATCTGAGAGGGCACGTCGATGTTTTCCACTCGACATATCTCCGTAATCATCAGTGCGCGCTGGTCATCGCAGCAGAAAAGGGCCGTGTGAACGGGAAGAGATTTGAGCCATTGTGCGATCTGCGACCTGTCGACATTGCCAATCTCGCTGATTTCATATTTGAAAAAAGCGCCGCCACGACTGCATACCCTTTCCTTAAATCCTGACAGACGTTCGTCCGACCAGACTATGCCCGCTATGCCGAAGAAGGCGAAATTACTGAAAGACTTGGAATAGAAATAGTCCGCCGCCATCTCGCCAGTGCCGATATAATCGCCCGTAATGCTGGAATACAGGGTGGTGCGATGGTGGTAATTCTGAAGCACGATAGGGATGTTCAGGCATTCCAGCTGCTTGAGTTCGCTGTCTTTCCACCTGCCAATTATGGCGTCCGCCTTCCAGCGCTTGGCCATCCTTATGACTTCACGGCACTGCGAATCCCCCGTCATAGGTTCGGAAGATATACGATAAAACGCCCACGGGCCATTCTCTTTAGAATAGCGCATAATTCCGCGAAGCAGCTTCCTGTCGTATTCGCTGGAATAATCTATCATCAATATAACCCGTAGCATACGGGTGGCAAGTTACGAAAAATTATATTAAATTTGTATGATATAACACATTCGTTAATGAAAAAATTTATAATACTAGCACTAAGTATCCTGACGATTTTCGCCTGCAAGCCGCAGGAACCGTCTACCCCACAGACACCTCCGCAGGAGCTGCCGGACAAACCCGATAACCCAAACAAACCTGACCAGCCGGATCAGCCGGATACTCCCGACCAACCTGATCAACCTGATCAACCTGATCAACCTGATCAGCCCGACCAGCCTGACCAGCCTGACCAGCCTGACCAGCCAAGTCAGCCGAGCATAGAGGTTCTGGACCCGGGTGCCACCCCTGAAGAGTTCGTACCTACCCCACAATACCCTAACGCGGAACACGAAGTCTCATATACCGATTTCTACAACCCTCTTCAAGACGAATTGGACGAGTTCGGTAACACCGACTACGTTATCTCGCAGGGAGATGGTACTTCTTGGCCTATGATAACCGACGAAGGCTTCATCCGTCTCTATCAGGGTACGAGTGCGAAGAAGGGCGGGTCCTACATCAGGGTTCGCGCACACAACGGCGCTTCCCTTCTGGAAGTGGAAGTGGGCAGCGCGACGAAGACCAAATTGGCATACAGCATAAACGGGAAGGCAGCGAAATCGAAGGTGGTGGAGATTCCGGCAGGAGGCAAGTTCACCGTCAGCGAAGGCCGTCTGGACCAGGTGTGCTTCTATTGTATGGGCACAAGCCAGAACGAAAGATGGGAATTGAACTACATCCGCGTGAAATACGTAGGAGGATTCGTGGAAGAGGATTACTATCAGGAGCCTAAGGAATATGGCCCGCTGGTTAGGGCTACGCTTCCTTTCGAGGAAAGTTTCGAAAACGGCTTCCCTACCACGGACAAGCCATCTTATTACAAATACGGCATAACCGCAGGAAGGGACAACCTGCAGTGGAGCACTTGGTATGGTTCTTTCTCCTGGCAGAACCCGATAGAGGGCGAACAGAGCGCACAACTTCGTATCTACCAGGAAGAAGAGGACTACTATAAGGAGCAGTTCGGACATCTTAAGATGGAGTATTTCATGGAGGAAATCTCGGAAGTGGATTTCAAATACTACATGTCCGAGTATTGGATCAAGGCGACCATCTCCTACTGCGAATTCGGCGAGAACGAATGGAAGAATCCTAAGCAGATAGCTCTGGAGTCGTATTCCGATAGGCAGAAGGTTAAGGATTTCAAGTACATGTTGGACGAAGGAAAGAGCCATAACGCGAAGATTAAGATAGAGTTGGACCCGGCTACCGGATACCCGACACAGGGGCACTACGACTTCATCGTAGACAAGTTCATTTTCCAATAGGAAATACCCTGTTTTTTTAGTATATTTGCGCGATTTAAACCGACTACATCCAAAATGAAAAAAGCATACGTCTTTCCGGGCCAAGGCGCCCAATTTACAGGTATGGGCAAATCCCTCTACGAGAGCGATGCCCAGGCCCGCAATTTAATGGAAAAGGCTAACGATATTCTCGGTTTCAGACTTACCGACATTATGTTCGAGGGAAGCGCCGAGGACTTGAAGCAGACTAAGGTCACCCAGCCTGCAGTATTCCTGCACTCCGTGGTTTCGGCGTTGTGCTTGGCCACAGAGAAACCTGACATGGTGGCAGGTCACTCGCTCGGAGAATTCTCCGCGCTCGTAGCTTGTGGGGCGTTGGCTTTCGAAGACGCGCTCAGGCTCGTAAGTGCCAGGGCAGAGGCTATGCAGAAATGCTGCGAAAAGACTCCGGGCACTATGGCCGCAGTGATTGGCCTGGATGCCGAAGTCATAGAAAATGTGTGCAAGGATGTCTGCAGCGAGAATTGCGGAATGGTTTTGGCTGCGAACTACAACAGTCCTCTGCAGACAGTAATCTCCGGGGAGACGGCTGCGGTCGATGCGGCCTGCGCCAAGTTGAAGGAGGCGGGGGCGAAGCGTGCACTGCCGCTCGCGGTAAGCGGGGCATTCCATTCGCCGCTGATGAAATGGGCCGAGGAGGAATTGGCCGGAGCCATAGAGAAATGCTCGTTCAGCGCACCAAACTGCCCTATCTACCAGAATGTCAGCGGACAGGCAGAGACGGACCCGCAGAGAATCAGGGAGAATCTGCTGCTGCAGCTCACCAGTCCGGTAAGATGGACTCAGAGCGTGGAGAGGATGATTCAGGACGGAGCGACGGAATTTACGGAGTTCGGACCAGGTAACACATTGGCCGGACTGATCTCTCGAATAGGAGGAAAAGAACTAATAATTAACGAAATACAATAAACTTAATACATATTAAAATGTCTAAAGAAAAAAAATTCATTACCTGTGATGGTAATCAGGCTGCAAGTAACATCGCCTATCTTTTCAGCGAGAATGTGGCCATCTACCCCATCACGCCTTCATCTACAATGGCAGAAAATGTCGATGAGTGGTCAGCTGCAGGAAAGAAAAACCTTTGGGGCGAGACCGTAAAGGTTACCGAGATGCAAAGTGAGGCCGGTGCTGCCGGTGCCGTTCACGGTTCTTTGCAGGCAGGTGCTCTCACCAGCACATTCACCGCATCGCAAGGTCTATTGTTGATGATTCCAAATATGTACAAGATTGCAGGTGAAATGCTCCCTGCAGTTTTCCACGTATCCGCACGTGCGCTTGCCAGCCACGCGCTTTCTATTTTCGGTGATCATCAGGACGTTATGGCTTGCCGCCAGACAGGTTTCGCCATGCTCGCATCCGGCTCCGTTCAGGAGGCTCAGGATATGGCTGCAGTGGCACACCTCTCTACCATCAAGAGCAGCATTCCATTCCTTCACTTCTTCGACGGATTCCGTACATCTCACGAGATCCAGAAAATCGAGCTTCTCGACGAGGAAGAGTTGAAGGGTCTCGTAAGCGAGAAGGCCCTGAAGAACTTCCGCGACCGTGCGCTTAATCCTGACGCTCCTGTAACTCGCGGTACGGCTCAGAACGGAGACGTTTACTTCCAGGCCGTAGAGTCACGCAACCAGGCTTACGACGCCATTCCTGACATCGTAGCACGCTATATGGGTGAAATCGGTGAGATCTCAGGCCGCAGCTATCGTCCGTTCGACTACTATGGTTCACCTGACGCCGAGAACATCATCATCGCCATGGGCTCAGTTACCGAGACCATCCGCGAGACCATCGACTACCTCCGCGAGCGCGGACGCAAATACGGTGTGGTATCAGTACACCTCTATCGTCCTTTCAGCGCGAAGTACTTGCTTAAGGTTCTTCCTAAGAGCGTTAAGAAAATCGCAGTGCTCGACCGCACGAAGGAGCCGGGATCACTCGGAGAGCCTCTCTACCTCGACATCAAGACAGTATTCCAGGGACAGGCCAATTCTCCTCTCATCATCGGAGGACGCTATGGTCTTTCAAGCAAGGATACTACCCCTGCACAGATTATCGCAGTTTACGACAACCTCGAGCAGAAGGAGCCTAAGAACGACTTTACCATCGGTATCGTAGACGACGTTACCTTCAAGAGCCTCCCTATCAAGAGCGAGGTCAGCATCGTGAAGCCGGGCACAACAGAGTGCAAATTCTACGGACTGGGTTCAGACGGCACTGTCGGTGCAAATAAGAACACCATTAAGATTATCGGTTCACATACAGACCTTTACAGCCAGGCATACTTCGACTACGATTCGAAGAAATCCGGTGGATACACCTGCTCTCACCTCCGTTTCGGAAAGAGCCCTATCCACGCACCATACCTGGTGAACACTCCTGACTTCGTGGCTTGCCACGTGCCTTCATACCTCGAGAAATACGACGTATTGAAGGGTATAAAGGAAGGCGGTTCATTCCTTCTCAACTCTCTGTGGGACGAGAAAGAGACTCTCGAGCGTCTTCCTGACCACGTAAAGTCAGTGATTGGCCGCAAGCACATCAACCTCTATATCATCAATGCTACCAAGATAGCTGCAGAAATCGGTCTGGGCGGACGTACTAACACCATCCTCCAGAGTGCATTCTTCAGAATCACAGGCATCATCCCTGCAGAGGACGCCGTTAAGTATATGAAGGCAGCCGCTCTCAAGAGCTACGGCAAGAAGGGCGAGAACGTGGTTAACATGAACTACGCCGCCATCGACCGTGGTGGAGAATACGTTAAGGTAGAGGTCCCGGCAGAATGGGCTAACATCAATGCCAAGTTCGTGAACCATAATGCCGAGCGCCTCGCTACCCCATTCGTTAAGGAGATCGCCGACAAGGTTAACGCACAGGAGGGTGATTCACTTCCGGTAAGCGCATTCTTGCCTTATATGGATGGTACCATGCCCAACGGAACTGCTGCTTACGAGAAGCGTGGTGTAGCAGTGAACGTGCCTGTATGGGACGCTTCGAAGTGTATCCAGTGTAACACTTGTGCATTCGTTTGTCCTCACGCAGCCATTCGTCCATTCCTTCTCACTGAGGAAGAGGCCAAAGACGTGCCTGCAGGACTCAAGCTAGCCGACGGCAAGGCTAACCTTAAGGAATACAAATACGCACTTTCCGTTTCAGTAGCCGACTGTACCGGTTGCGGTAACTGTGTGGATGAATGTCTGGCTAAGGACAAGGCCCTCACTATGGCTCCTTACATTGACAACACTGCAGAGCAGAATAACTTCGACTTCTTGAATTCCAAGATTGGCTACAAGAAAGTATTCGACCCTAAGAGCAATATGAAGAACGCACAGTTCGCACAACCTCTTTTCGAGTTCAGCGGTGCTTGTGCAGGATGCGGTGAGACTCCATACATTAAGAACATCACCCAGCTCTTCGGCGACCATATGATGATTGCCAATGCTACCGGTTGCTCATCCATCTACGGAGCTTCATTCCCTGCAAGCCCTTACTGCACGGACGCTCACGGACACGGTCCTGCTTGGCAGAACTCTCTGTTCGAGGACTTCTGCGAGTTCGGACTCGGTATGAGACTCGGTTCAGAGCGCATCCGCGAGACCGTAGCTTCTCTTATGAAGAAGGGACTCGAGTGCGAGTGCTGCTCGGCTGAGATGAAGGTTCTCTTCCAGGAGTGGCTTGACAACCGTTCAGACTATGCAGTTACACGCGACATCGCCGACAAGCTCGTTCCTATGATGGAAGCATGCGGATGTGACACGTGCAAGAGCATCCTCGCTCTCAAGCAGTACATCCCTGCTCGCAGCCAGTGGATCATCGGTGGAGACGGTGCGTCATACGACATCGGTTACGGCGGACTCGACCACGTGCTCGCATCAGGTGAGAACGTGAACATCCTCGTACTCGATACGGAGGTTTACTCTAATACCGGTGGCCAATCCTCTAAGGCTACGCCTGCAGGTGCCATCGCGAAATTCGCCGCAAGCGGTAAGAAGATTCGCAAGAAGGACCTCGGAATGATGGCTATGAGCTATGGCTATGTATATGTAGCTCAGGTAGCTATGGGTGCAAGCCCTGTTCAGTATATGAACGCCATCAAAGAGGCTGAGGCATACGACGGACCATCACTCATCATAGCATACGCTCCTTGTATCAACCACGGACTTAAGGCCGGAATGGGTCTTAGCCAGAAGGAGGAGAAACTCGCCGTAGAGTGTGGTTACTGGCATCTTTACCGCTATAACCCTATGCTCGAGGAGCAGGGCAAGAAAGCCTTCTCACTCGACAGCAAGGAGCCTGACTGGAGCAAATTCCAGGGCTTCCTCCAGGGTGAGGTTCGTTTCTCATCACTGAGCAAACTCTACCCTGAAAGAGCAGCCGAGCTTCTCGAAAAGACAGAAGAGTACGCGAAGATTCGCTATAACAACTACAAGAAGTTGTCTATGGAATAATCTTCCGCTACATAAAGAAAAACGCCCGAAAGCATCTGCGCTCTCGGGCGTTTTTTTGAAGCATGCTGTCGAAAAAAACTGTGTTTTTACAATAAAATTCGAGAGATCTTATGCGAATTTGTCGCTGAAGAGGAACTGAAACAGTCCGGTGAACAGGATTCCATTATTGTCCATGTAAGGCATAATGTCGTCTTTGACGATAACAATCTTCTGGAAGGAATCATCAATGCGTTTGAGCGAATTCAGTTCCTGCTCACGTTTTTCTTCGGT
>URCV01000020.1 GCA_900546445.1 uncultured Bacteroidales bacterium
CGCTCGCCACAAAGATAAGATGTGGTCTTGATTTTTATTTAAACGGGTGTAAAATCGGAAGATTTTATGTAAGTTTGTATTACAAATCTTGGTGCAGAAAACCATGCTGCAAATCTAAGGTTTGCGTAGTTATGGCTTGTATAGGTATATTTGACTCCGGTAGCGGAGGACTAAGTGTCTTGAAAGAGATTTTGCGCGTCTTGCCGGGCGAGCATTTCATTTATTATTCCGATGATGGACATTGCCCTTATGGGAACAAGAGCACTGAATACATACTCGAGCGCAGCAAGAGCATCGCTAAGGAGCTTATTGAGGATGGCGCTCAGGTCATTGTAATAGCTTGTAACACAGCCACCGCGGCTTCCATCAAGACTTTGCGTCAGGATTGGCCCGAGATCCCGTTTATCGGGATGGAACCGGCGGTGAAGCCGGCAGCCGCACTGAGTGAAAGCGGAGTCGTGGGGGTATTGGCCACGGAAAGTACCCTGCACGCAGAGAAGTACATTCGCACGCGCGAGAAGTATTCGTCGGGCGTGAAGATGGTGGAAAGGTGCGGAAAAGGCTTCGTGGAGCTGGTAGAGAGCGGATGCACGCAGGGCGAATTGGCCGAAAGGGTCGTCAGGGAGTCGCTGCAGCCGCTTCTGGATGCTGGCGCCGACACTATCGTGCTTGGATGCACCCATTACCCGTTCCTGCTGCCCATTATGCGGAAAATCGCCGGAGATAAGGTTTGTTTCATAGACCCGGCGCCGGCTGTGACCAAAAGGCTGCTTTCCGTCATCGAAGAAGAAGGTATCGAACTGAGCGGAAACGCGCGACCGCACATAGAAATAAAAAGCAGCGGGTCAGATGTGACTGCCCGCCGCCTATTGAATGAGATTCTGTTATCGTTGGATTTGGCCTAAGACCTCGAATACCGGACGGCCTTCGTTTATGACCACTCTGTAGATGGTGTCATCTACCATATAATACTCCTTACCGTCGTTAAGGACCACTATCTGATAGTCGTCTGACAAGCTTTCGACCACGGCTCCCGCCGGAGGGATTATGGTCTCATACTCGCCTCGTGCGTTTTTGATGAAGAAAACGCCGTCGTCGTAGTAGTAGTCGATGCCCACGCTCGCATAACTCTGGATCAAACCTAACTGCTTAGCCAGCAAGTAAGATTCGGTACTTCTGCGGCTGCTTTCCGACATATCCGGATAGCGCGCCAGAGCTGCGTTTTGCGAAGCCAGAGCAGCATTGTTCTGCGCTATCATCTGGTTCTGCTGAGCTATTATCCTATAGTTCTCGTTTATGATATTATACTGCCTGTCCCAATAGTTATAGTATGTAAAACTGCATATAACAGGAGTATACGCATAGACTGCAGGTGAGAAATAATAGCCGTAAGGTGGTCGGCATACGTAATATGAGCCGTCGTAAAGTCTGTAGTAGACGCCATCGCATACGTAGTATTTCTTTCCCCAATATATGCTCACGCTGTGGTGATGCGGAATTCTGTTGACTCTATATCCGTAATAATGGTGGCCGTGATCGTAAAAACGCGATGGCTGTCGAGACGAAATAGGCCTGCGCTCGTATGGAGGAATACGTGGTGGCGGAGGTGTTCCGACGTGCTCCGGAGGATACGGATGCTGCGAAGGCTGATGTTCCGAATGGTTAGGCCTATGCGACTGTGAAGGCTCCTGCGCCGGAGACGGACGGCGTCCCTGCGAAGTGGAAGGGCTCTGCTCGGATGGAGTCACGGCAGAGGTCGAAGGACGACGCGACTGCGATGACGGGTCTGCCTGTGGCGATGGTCTTCTGGTCGGAGCTGACTGAATGTGCTGATCTGCAGGACGTGCTACGGCAGCAGACGGTCTGGTCTGGGCAGAAGGTCTGGTCTGCTGTGACGGGGCCGGTTGTCTAGTCTGCGAAGATGGTCTAGTCTGTTGTGAGGCAGAAGGTCGCCTAGTCTGACTCTGCTGCATAGATACAGGCTGACGGCTCTGCGAAGAAGGCCTCGTCTGCTGCATAGATGCAGGCTGACGGTTCTGCGACGAAGGTCTCATCTGCTGTGACGATGCAGGCTGACGATTCTGCGAAGAAGGCCTCGTCTGCTGCATAGATACAGGCTGACGGCTCTGCGAAGAAGGCCTCGTCTGCTGTGACGATGCAGGCTGACGATTCTGCGACGAAGGTCTCATCTGCTGTGACGAGGCAGGTTGTCTAGTCTGCGATGAAGGTCTGGTTTCGGAACGAGTCGTGTTCTGCTGGCGCGTAGGCCGCGAGTCTCTTCGAGTCTGCGCCGACAAAACCGGAGCACAAAGCAGCGTTCCGGTAAGAATAGCACCTAATGTTAACTTAATCAGTCTCATAAGCCTCTAATTTAGCTGTCCCCAAGTGAGGTCAATCGCTTGACGGACGTGGTTTGAAATAACTATCGTCAGACCCTTGTACGGATGTAGTGGAGTGGTGCCGTCCATAATGGAAGTACGCAATCTAATGGCCTCTTTTTTTAGCCTCTGCACATCACACTCATCAGGAAAGGTCTGCGAAAGTACACTTAGCATATAATTTTCTATGCCAATCCTGTTAATAGCACGAATCGTGCCATTTTCCACGCTGAAGATTAGCGAGCCGGCGAACAATAGCCTCTCTCCCCTGCTTTCTACGGCGAAAGAAGGTTCACCGAATACCTTCGAGCGGGTCACGCTATCGAAGAACAACTCGTCGTAGAGGACTCCTCCGTATTCTATGCGACCATCCTTGAATAGGACCTTTTGAGGACCGGCGCCATCCGATATCATCTCGAAACTAATGCAGTCCCCCGTCAAAATGGGCACGTTGAAGCGAGGCTGCGTGCGGGTAAGCCGCCAAGCCACCATCTTCTCGTCCTCTACGGAGATGGCCACCTCGTCCAAAATCTCTTCCAGAAGGCTTGTAGTCAATTTTTTGAAGTCATCTTCTCTCGGGCACACGAAAAATCCGGCCATATCAGCCGCGCCCGGGGTCATCGTCAAATGGTCCTCGCCATTACTATAATAATGATGAGAGCGTACGCTGGAGCGCAAAACCACGAAGCACCTATACTCGTTTTTGTAACAATATATATATAAGTTCAGTCTTGGCTCAGGCTCGCCATCAATCTGCGGCGCACAGTCCACGAGGCGGTAAAAGAGCTTGGCCAGAGACTTCGGAGTGTCGGAACGCAGCGCATAGACTCCCCTGCAGAAATGCTGGAAGTGGTATAACTTGGCATCTTGGCCCGTCGTAAGAGGCTCCACGTCAGTGTCTAAAAATGCGTCAATGGCGTTTTGGAGAGGGAGCAACTGCTGAGGAATGGCCTGAAAATGCATATGGTCAGGAGCGGAAGCCCCGCTGTAAGGGCCGTTGTAAAAGACGAGATAGTCAGGATATTTTCTCGCGAAGTCCATCATATCCACAAAGTTATGCCAAATCGACTGCGGCTTGTGCGTATCGCTCGCTATGACGAAATGATTAGCGAAAATAGGATATGGGTTTACCTGAATGTTATAATGCCTGTCCTTTCGTCCTTCGAATTTGATATGGAATTGCTGAGCCGGACGGTTAGCGACGCACAGAAAGCACGGGCGCTTGGCCAGCGACGCGGAATCCACCTCAGCCGTAGTCGATGCAATGCGTGTCGGATTATACTGAACCTTACACTCTACGCCATTGGCAGTCAGCTCTTTGACTTGAGCCTGCTTCAGTGCGCGGAAATTACTTGAGGCCAATGGCCACACGGACAGCTGATCCTGTAAAAACTTGTTTATCTCCTCCATTATAACAGTGCCAATATCTTTTCTCTATACTCTGAAAACTCTATTTCAAATTCTGGTGTAAACACTTCTTTTCCAAGCGAAGCCTCTATCTCCTCGATAGTCCAGTAGCGCCCGTCGCACACTTCGTAGTTATCCGGGGTCAGGGCATACGTTCCCACTGCCACATAGAGATTTACCATCTCGTCATCGCCCGGCTCCTCCGTAGTATAATTCACTAAAAACTGAGGATTGAACTTAGAAAACTTCAATTCCTCCCAAGACTCGCGATATAGCGCTTCCTCGAATGACTCGCCATAAGTGACGTGACCGCCGACCGCTATGTCCCACCTCAATGGGTACTTCTCTTTATTCGCGCTGCGTCGCTGAAGATAAAACCTTGAAAATCTGTCCACTATCTCGAGGTGAACCACCGGATGAAGAAGCGGTTTTTCCGGGTTATGACAATTAGTTCGGGCACTCTGCGCATACACTACGCCAGCTCTGTCCACCACCGGAAGCATCTCCTTAAGCGAAGACTTCTCCCCTATGACCGGCGCCGTCTCGATCGGATATAATAACTCCATCATATTATCCTACAGCGTTTTTAACAATTCTATTTCATCTGGAGAATAGAGCAGTGTGTCTATAAAATCCGGACAGAAATACGCCAGAGCCATAAATCCCGCGAGCAGCAGGAGTGCGATTCCCAGAAGCCAGAGAATGACCTTCACCACCACCGGCATCCTTTTCTTTTTTCTGGCCAATCCGTCCGCGACCTTCTGTTCCTTCGACACGGCCTCCTCGGCGGGTTCGGAGGGCTCTGCTGTTTCAGAGGCCTCGGCCTCGTTATGACCTTCTGTCGCGGCCACCGGATGCTCTACCGGTTTCGGGACCGCCACCACTTCCGGAATGCCGGACACACGGTTCTTCAGAGACACGCTCGACAGCGCGAAGCCCTCCGGATAAATCTGCGCGTCCTTATCCATCACGAAAAATAGATGCCCGTCGCCCAGCGAGCGCAACTTACCCAGCCCGGGAAGCTCTACCAGCGAATTTGCTTCTACCTCCCGCTTGATTTCCGATATTATCTCGGCCAATTCCTCCCTGACCTTCTCCAAGTCCATCTTTTCCTTTATGGAATATAAATAGTCATACTGCTCGTTTTCCCCTATGCCGAGGTCCTCGCCATAGATAAATTCCAGTTTTCTATACGGAGGATTAATGGTAAAGCCATTATCGGAAATGGTAGCAGCTTGAAGACCAGCCGTGAACGAGCCTAAGCCAGGAACCAGGAGCCTATCGTGCTCCATAATGAATTCTTCCAGACAGGAAGTGAACGATTCTATAGTCATAATGCAAAGTTAAAAATTTTGCATAAATTTTTTAAAAATATTTTGCACTTTTAAAAAAATGTACTACATTTGCAATCCCGTTCGGAACGGGGTTGACAAAATTCCTCTTTAGCTCAGTTGGTTAGAGCACCTGACTGTTAATCAGGGGGTCCTAGGTTCAAGTCCTAGAAGGGGAGCAGAAAAAAAGACGATTGATTTCTCAATCGTCTTTTTTCGTATTCGTCCAGCACGAACATGGGGCAGGTGGAAAACCATTGTATTTATCTCAAAGAACATCTGAAGAATTTTGTCTTCCATATTATTCGATTTTTTCAAGTTCACTATCATAGACCTCGGCTTCAGTGCCATGGAGGTTGATTTCACCATTCTCATCAATTTCCTGAATGAGAACAATCTCACCATTGACACCGATTACCTTGAAACGGCGATTCTCAGCCAACTCGCGCTCATCTTCGGGATGGTCATTGATAGCCGGATCGTACCATTTCACGATGTCACCAACCTCTACTGATTCATCAATGAAAATGAGCTGGAGGGCAACAATATTACCACTTCGGTCTGTTCCGTAGAAGCATTCGTAAGCATCATCACCATAACCGCTTGATGCCACTACGCCAACACCATTGACGCTACCGCAATCTGGTTTATGTAAGGTGATTTCACATACTTCCGAATACCACTCTTTGCTTTTGCAATTACTTTCGTAGTCTTCGGCATCAAAGAACCCTGCCTGTCCGGAATCAACTTCAACGGACCATGGGAAAATTTCCAGACACATAACATCCGGATAGTCAATATGCCGAATACGCAACTCTGAGATGCGGTTGCCCCAATCGCCACAGTATTTTTCAACGGCCTCGCATTTATAGATACCAGGAAGGATGTATGCTTCGTTGCAGCACCATTCTTCCGCGAGATAACATGGATCCGTAATTTTGATTCTGCTGGGGAGTTTGATTTCCCCTAAGTCAATTGTTTTCATAATGTTGTCTTGTAAATAATTTTGTATGACATAAGCAGCGGCATCTCTGAACCAAGTATTGCAACGAGGCATTTCACCAAACTTTTTCCACAAGTAGCTAAATTAAGAATGAAGCCTATAGTGGTACCCTTTGATCGGACAGGGTTAAGCCCTAGTTAAGTCAATGTTTCCTCGGAGCAGAGCCTTCCGAATAGGTAGTGCTCTGCGTCTTGGATGTTGATACGAAGGTAGTGATTATTGTTGATTTTGTCACGATCTACTTCTTTTTCTTCAAGGCATTTATGGCCTCTGTTATCCCTGCTTTGTATTCTTCGTCGGTCGAATACTTTCGAGACTTCGAGTAATACTCTATCGCACTATCAATATCTCCCTTTCTCTCACTCAAATAGCCTAGATTCTGGTATATTAGATAATCGGTCGGGTCATACTTCGACGCCAGCTTATATTCATCGATGGCTTCATCTATCTTATTCTCGGCTAACAGAAGGTAAGCGGCATCGGCGTGGAAGATGGCGTTATCATTATACACTTCCACTAACACGGATGTATATGCCTTGCTGTTCGAAAGGTCTTCGTCATCTGCGTCCAATATTTCTGCAAAGTAATTCTGCAAGTCTCCGAAATACACTTTCTTATCGTAAGGTTCATCGTAAAGGCCACACCATTCATCATTTATTTCAGGCGAATGTCTTACCATCGAAGACAATTCATCCACAGCCTTAGTATAATCCTCATTCATGATATACATATATATAAGGCCCTCTCTCAAATCAATTCTGTTCGGGAAAGTCTCTATACCCTGCTTCACGCACTTCTCCGCTTTCGCATAATAGTCTTCTTTGAAGAAAACCTTTGAATACAAATACCCGCATTCATTTCCGAGAGAATCCTTTAGGGCTAGACACTGTTGATTTCCCCTCGGCGGAGTAACAGTCGTTACTAACATCTCGTCCATTCCCTTTAGGATATAATAGTTAAAGCGGGCGATGAGCAGTTCACAAGAGTTAGGAAAATCCTTTTCCCATCGGGAAATAACATCTTTAATGACCGTAGAGTCTTTCTTCTGGCTCCCTTCGAAGAATTGCTCGTAATACTCCTTGTTAGTTTGGCCAAAAGCCTGGCACACGGCAACAAGACAAATGCCGACGGCTATCAAACACGATTTTTTCATAATGTATATGTTACTAATTATCTCTTTCAGTAATGATTACCACCTTGTAAAGGTAGCATTTTTTCTCATATTAATGACCTTCCCTATGATTGTTTCACACTATTAACTAATATTCTTTACAACATTTCAGAACCATTTGGCTAACTGTTTTTCAACAAGTCAGCGCAAAAAGCTTTTACAGGTTATTTAGAAGACGAAGTGTGCCAATGGCTCTTGACTGATGAGAATAATGTGCGATAGAGCCGGATGGGTAAGAGACTTCGGACGGCGTAGCCGCCCGTGGCATCGTGAACGGGAGGGGCCCACGAAGTGGGAGGGATAGCACCGTCAGGTGCGTACCGGTCCGAAGTCTCTCACCCGTAGGCTCAACAATATCTAAGTGTCAAAGACAGGAAGATAACATTTATTCTTCAAAATGCACTATCTTTACACTATGGATTCGTTTAAAGATTACGTCGAGAAAGAGATTATTCCGCGATATGCGTCATTCGACGCGGCGCATCGCGAGGATCACGCACGAAGCGTGATTGAAAATAGTCAGAAATTGGCCCGGTTCTATGACGTAAACCCGGAGATTCTATATCTGGCGGCAGCGTACCACGACCTCGGATTGTGCGAAGGACGTGAGCAACATCATATGGTTTCAGGACGCATCATTCGCGAGGACAAAAACCTGTCCCGGTGGTTTAGCCGTGAAGAAATCGAACTCGCAGCGCAAGCGGCGGAGGACCACAGGGCATCCGGAAAGAACCCTCCGCGAACCATTTATGGAAAAATAATCGCAGAATCCGATAGACAAATCATCCCGGAGACCGTCGTAAGAAGAACCGTTCTCTATGGATTCGACCATTATCCTTCCTTTAACAGACAACAGATGTGGGAAAGGACAGTGTCTCACCTACACGAAAAATACGCAGAAGGAGGATACCTGAAGCTCTGGATTCCGGAATCGGACAACGCAAGACAACTCGACTCCCTTCGCGAATTAATAAAAGACGAACCTCGTCTACATCAGCTATTTGACGCCATCTACGACGAGGTAACGTCCTAGCCTTTCTGCGAGAGGATGGCTTCGCAGCCGGTGAGGCAGTCCTGAAAAGTTTCCTCGAAATCGCCGGTATACCACGGGTCTGCCACGTCGCGCCCCACTCCGGCATAGGACATAAGCAGATGAATCTTCTTCTGCGCATCGCCACCGACTATGTCCCTGAGCCTGCGCACATTACTCGAATCCATACATACGAGCCTGTCGAAGCGCTCATAATCGGCCTTCGTGACCTGCCGTGCGGTCTTGTCGGCGTCGAAAGGCACCCCGTGCTGGTTTAGACACCTCCGTGCCGGAGGATAGATATGATTGCCAATCTCCTCGCGCGACACTGCCGCAGATTCGACATAGTACTCCCCTTCCAGCCCCTTAGCCCGGGCCAATGCCTTGAATATGAATTCTGCCATCGGACTTCTGCAAATATTCCCGTGGCAAATGAAAAGAATCTTCTGCATCAATCCACGAATTTGATTTTGCTCAAATCGCGAGGCTTGGCCTCCGGCGCCTCATCAGGATAGCCCACAGCGATTACCACCTGCAGGCGATAGCCCTCACTGAAGCCAAGCTTGTCGAGATAAGGCTTCGCGGCGAAATTGGCATTCATAAAGATGGCGGGACTGGCCATAATGCAGGTTCCGAGGCCCAATGACTGCGCGGCCAAGCAGATATTCTCGCTCATAAGACCCACGTTTTGAAGACACATTCCCGTAGGGTCATCGGCCGGACAGGCTATGAATATGGCGGCGGTCGCATTACGGAAGCCGTTACGGAACTTAGGGTCGTCGGTGCGAATCATATTAGGCATATACTTGGCCATAAGGTCGGTAACGGAATTGAAATAATTCTGGTCGTCCACGATTCTCACTTCCCACTCCTGCTTGTTCATGGCATTCGGAGCATTCACGCCGCACTCGGCGAGCAATTGCAGTTTTTCTCTTTCCACAGGCGTATCCTTATAATAACGGATAGAGCGCCTTGACATAATGGATTCGATGACGGGGTCTTTCATATAATTCGCTTTTTTAGCGCCATTTGAGCAGCTTACGATGGCAAGCGCTATGGCAGATAACATTATAATCTTTTTCATAAGGACAAACATACGAAAAAATCCACAAAAAAGTATATTGTGGAAAATACGAAAAATGAGTATCTTTGGAGATTATGGACAAAGTCGCGGCTAAAAGAAGAATAGACGAGCTCAGAAAGGTGCTTTGGGAGAATAGCGAGAGGTATTACGTAGATAATGCCCCTGTAATTTCCGATATGGAATTCGACGCCCTTATGCGCGAATTGGAAGACTTGGAAAAGGCCTTTCCGGAGTATTACGACCCTGAGTCCCCTACACAGAAGGTTGGATCCGATTTGGAAAAGGGCTCTGCATCGGGAGGTTTCGTCCAGAGGCCTCATCGCTACCCTATGCTTTCGCTGTCAAACACCTACTCTCGCGAGGAAATCGCCGAGTTCGTGGCGCGTGCAGAGAAGATTCTCGAGGGTAAGTCCTTTACATACTGCTGCGAGCTCAAATTCGACGGCACGGCCATCTGCCTCATATATAAAAAGGGCAAGCTCGTCAGGGCTCTTACCAGAGGCGACGGCAAGATGGGCGACGACGTCACGACTAACGCTAAGAAAATCAGCAACATCCCTCATATTCTACACGGGAATTTTCCTGAAGAATTCGAAATCAGAGGCGAGGTGCTGATGCCATATAAGTCTTTCGACAAACTTAACGAAGAGAGAATCATTAACGAGGAACCGCCTTTTGCGAATCCGCGTAACGCCGCTTCCGGCTCGCTGAAACTTCTCGAAAGCGAGCAAGTCCTCAGGCGAGGATTGTACTGTATGCTCTATCACATTCCGGCACAGAGCGTTCCGGAAGATTTGGCCAGTACCCACTCCGAGCTATTGGACATGGCAGACGGTTGGGGCTTACCTATCTCCGAGCACCGCAAGATATGTCATAACATAGACGAGATTATGGCATATATAGACTATTGGGATACGCACAGAAGGTCGCTTCCGTACGCTACCGACGGCATCGTAATCAAAATCAACGAGCTGGAGTACCAGAGAGAGTTGGGATATACGGCCAAGTCCCCGCGCTGGGCAGTAGCCTTCAAATTCAAGGCAGAACAGGCTTGCACGAAGGTTCTCAGCATTGACTATCAAGTAGGTAGAACGGGCGCCGTTACTCCGGTAGCGAATCTGGAGCCGGTCCAATTGGCCGGAACTATAGTCAAGCGCGCGACCCTGAACAATGCCGACCAGATGGCACTGCTGGACATCCGCGTGGGCGACAGCGTGTTCGTGGAGAAAGGCGGCGAGATAATCCCGAAGATTACCGGGGTGGATTTGGCGTCCAGACCGCAGGGAGCAGTTCCGCCGGAGTTCCCGAAATACTGCCCCGATTGCCATACGCCGCTGGTCAAGGCCGAGGGTGAGGCCAAGTGGTTCTGCCCTAACACGGGAGGATGCCCCATGCAGATTAAGGGTAGGCTCCTGCATTTCACGTCCCGTAAGGCGATGAACATTCTCGCGGGCGAAGCTACCATAGAGCAGCTTTACGGGTTGGGATTGGCCAAGACTCCCGCAGACCTCTACGCACTGAGCGCAAATCAATTGCTCACGCTTGACGGGTGGAAGGAGCGCTCTGTAATAAGATTCAGGGATTCGCTGAAGGAATCGCTCAAGGTGCCTTTCGAGAGAGTGCTTTTCGCACTGGGCATAAGATATGTGGGCGAGCAGACGGCCGGCGAGATAGCAGGACATTTCGAAAACATAGACAATATAATAGCTGCGGACATAGAACAGATAGCGGCGGTGAAGGACGTGGGTGAAGTGATAGCGAAAAGCGTATACGACTTCACGCATAACGAGGCTAACCTTCTGGAGATAAAGAGGCTCAGGGAATTCGGACTGAATTTCGAAATAGGCCTTAGGCAGGCCGCCGTATCCGAGGCGCTTAAGGGGATGACCATAGTTATCTCCGGGAATTTCAGTGTAAGCAGAGAAGAGATAAAGGATATAATCAGCAGAAATGGAGGCAAGAACTCCTCGTCGGTAAGTTCGAAGACCAGTTTCCTTCTGGCAGGAAGCAAGCCGGGGCCAGAGAAGCTGCACAAATGTGAGGAATTGGGCATAAAGGTCCTGAGCGAGAGCGAGTTCCGCGCTATGCTGCCGGCAGAAAAAGAAGCGGAGCAAATCATTTCTGAACCGAGTTTATTTTAGCATCAGTGTATGAAAGGTACTGAATTTAACGAAAACGACTACCGCCTTATAGCGGACGAGTGGAAGGGACTTGCCACGATGGCAAAGGAACGCTGTAGGAATGCGGAGGAATTTGCCGTGGTGCAAAAGGCATTTGAGTTTGCCAATGAAGCACATAAGAACGTGCGCCGCCGCTCGGGAGAGCCATATATACTCCATCCGATAGAGGTGGCTAAGATAGTCGTGAAAGACATAGGATTAGGCTATAAATCCATTACGGCTGCCCTTCTTCACGATGTGGTGGAAGACACCGACTACACTACGGAAGACATAAAGTCGCTTTTCGGAGACAAAATAGCATCGCTCGTGGATGGTCTTACTAAAATCAAGACCGTTCTCGATAACGAGGACAGAACCAAGAGTACGTCCATCAACACTCCCAGCCTTCAGGCGGAAAACTTCAAGCGAATACTTCTCACCTTGAACGACGACGTGCGTGTCGTGCTCATCAAACTCGCGGACAGGCTACACAACTGCAGGACCATAGAGTTTATGCCCGAACACAAGAGGGAGAAAATCTTGAGCGAGACGATGTATCTCTTCATTCCTCTGGCTCACAGGCTGGGTCTTTACTCCATAAAGACCGAGATGGAAAACATCTGGCTCAAATACAAGGAGCCGGACGAGTATCGAAGCATTACCGAAAAGACTAACAGCGACATAGAGAAAAAGTCGAAGATAATCGAAGAATTCATAAACACCATTCAGAACGTACTTGAGAAAGATGGTTACGAATTCGAGATCAAGAAGCGTGTAAAGACTCCGTATTCGATATGGCGTAAGATGAATACGAAGAACGTGACCTTCGAGCAGATTTTCGACCTTTACGCCATAAGGATAATATTCACGCCGAAAAGCGCCGACCCTATATCCGAGCGAAAGGAGTGCTATGACATCTTCGCCACCATCACTAGCCTTTTCCGTTATCAGCAGGACAGGGTTAGGGACTGGATCAAACAGCCTAAAAGTAATGGATATGAGGCACTTCACTGTACACTGATGAGTAAAGGTGGAGTGTGGGTGGAAGTTCAGATTCGCTCGAAGCGAATGGACGACATAGCCGAAAAGGGCATCGCCGCACATTGGGCTTATAAAAAGGACGGTTACATCTCCGAGAACGACAGCGAGATGGACAAATGGCTCGACAAGGTAACGGAAATCATCAAGAGTCCGGACGTAAGCACTCTCGAGCTGCTGGACATCATTCATAGAGACCTAGTTTCCAGTGATATAGTGGTATTTACACCTTCGGGAAGCCAGAGAAGCATACAGAAGGGTGCGACTGCGCTGGACTTCGCCTATATGCTCGATACGAATATAGGCAATCACGCATTGGCCGCTAAGATAAATATGAAGCTCTGCGCACTCTCACAGGTGCTGCATCAGGGAGACCAGGTCGAAATCATCACGGCAGAAAACGCGCACCCGCAGATGAATTGGCTCGAATTCCTAAGGATTCAAGATGCCCGCAGAAAGGTTCTGGAATACATAAAGGAGCACGAACCGGGCTCTGTCGAGAGAGCGGAAGCACTGTTGGACGCACTGAGTAACAGCACGTTGGGAAAGCCGGCAGAGAGGATTGTGGTCGTGGATGACACGAAATACATATCGGCGCCGTGCTGTAACCCGATTCCGGGAGACCCTGTGATAGGCGTCAAATGCCCGGACGGCTCCATCATCGTGCACAAGAAGAGTTGCAGCTGCCTGGAGACACTCGGAAGCACTCAGGGAGACAAACTCGTGGCAGTGAATTGGGACATCAAGTCGAGCCAAGGCGACTTCCCGGTTAAGATCAACATCAAGGGACTGGACAGAGTGGGACTCCTGAACGACCTCACACAACTTATTTCCCTGTCGCTGGGCATAAATATGCGCAAACTTGCGCTGGGTTCGGAGCACGGCGTCTTCGAAGGCTACATCGAGTTGCTCGTTAAGGACAGGGCCACACTTGAGACCCTTATAGGTAAAATCAGCCAGATAAAAGGCATACAGAGCGTAGCAAGAACCGAATTATGAAATCATCATTAAGGGAAATACTCATACCGCTGGGAGCGGCGCTTGCCGTGCTCTCCCCTACCTTTTTCATGCATTCCTGTGCGAACACCACGCAGGCGCCTACGGGTGGAAAGAAAGACACCATTCCTCCGGCGCTTTACTGGACTCAGCCTGTACCGGGTGCAGTTAACGTAGATACTAACAAAACAAAGATTGTCTTCGGCTTCGACGAATACGTCACCATAAAGAATCAGCAGAACATTTTCCTGTCGCCTCCTCAGAAAAAGGCGCCTAAGGCTAAGGTTAAGGGAAAGAACGTGGTCATCACATTCGAAGAGCCGCTCGCGAAGGGCATCACCTACACCCTTAACTTCACGGATGCCATAGCGGATAACAACGAAGGCAATATGTTCCCGGGATTCACCTATGTATTCTCCACGGGAGACAATATAGACTCGATGCTGGTCACCGGTACAGTGCAGGACTGCAACACGCTCACGCCCGTAAAAGGCGCTACGGTAATGCTTTATAAAGACCATAGCGACTCTGCCATCTTCAAGAGCCGCCCGTTTGCCGCCTGCAAGACCGACGACTGGGGGTACTTCTGCATTCCTTACATTCCGGACACGCTTTACAGGATCTATGCCCTAAAGGACGATAACAACGACAACATCTACCAGAGCGAAGACGGCGAGCTCGTGGGCTTCATAGACAGTCTGATACGCCCGGTCATGAGGGTGAGCGACACATTGGCCGAGATGCAGAAATACGATATGAAGGACACGCTGGAGTGCCGCGCGAGAAGGAGCGAATACGAGATTCGCCTCTTCAAGGAGGAAAGCACCAAGCAAAAGCTTATGAACAAGGGCCGCAGCGCCGACAGACACGCCTACGTCACATTTATGTCGAAGAATGCGTGGATAGACTCGCTCTGGATAAAGGGCTACAAGCAGGAGCAGCTTATAAGCCAATTCAACCTCCGCCAGGACAGCCTCGAAATCTGGATAAACGACCGCCGACGCACCCCGGATACCCTTCAACTCTATATAAACTACCGTAAGACCAATGACTCCACAGGGGTATTCGAGCCAAGCCTCGAGCATTATCCTCTGTTCATAGAGGGAGCTCTGCCGAAAAAGACCGGCCGCGCTGCCAGACAGAACCTCAAGCACGAGGACACCATCTGCGTATATAAACTTACGGCGGAGCCGGAGACGGTAGAGCAGAACGGATTCTCCATAGAGTTCGCCTACCCTATTATCTACGAGAATTTCGACTCTCTGAAATTCAGATACATAAATCCTAAGCAGAAGGAGTTGAAAGGCTCGTTTACCGTCGAAAAGGATAGCCTTAACCTCAGGCGATACACCATAAGGCCTAAGGAGAAGTTGCTCCATGGCTACGAATACTTCTTGAAAGTGCCGCATCGCGCGTTTAGGGACATAAACGGCTTTTACTCGGACAGTACTGAAGTAAAGGTGAGCCTGCCAAGCGATGACAAATTGAGCACCATCATCATGGATATGAAGGGAGTGGAAGGCAAGCTCATAGTCGACCTGCTGAACGAAAAGCGCGACAAGGTGCTGAGAAACTATATAATAGAGAAAGACACCCAGCTCGTATTCCCTTACCTGAAGGAAGGCAAGTATTCGGTGCGCGTAACCTTCGACTATAACAAGAACTCGATGGTGGACACCGGAAACATACTCGAACACCGCCAGCCGGAGAAGGTGGCATTCTTCAAGGTCTCTGAGAACGAAGAATACCTGGACCTGCCGGCAGCGACGGAGCTAACCCAAATCATAGAAATCAGTGAATTGAAATAGCGGATGAAAAAGACCCTACTCACATTGACATTTGCGTTAGGCGGAATTCTAGCTTTCGGCCAATCCCCACTCGAGCCCACCGACACGACAAGCAGCGAGCCGATGATCGACTTCCTGAAGGAGGAGGCTGCAAGACAAGCGGATACGCTGATTACCGATTGGCCCGACGAATATCTGGACACGGTAAAGATCGAATATACAAAGAAACTGAACGACTACTCGATGATAGGCTTCAACTACGGAGTCACCTTCACCGGAATGCAGTTCAGCCCGAGTCACAGCCAGACCAGGGACCTCGTTCCTGGACACTACGCGCTGACCTTCACCCACTACGAGAAGATGTTCAACTACCTGCCTTATTTCGGATGGACGATAGGCATAGAATACGGACACGAGGGCTATCACTTTAAGGAAAACAAGGAAACGGGACAGACCTACGAATTCTTTAAGGAGAAAAGCCGCTCCATAAAGATGGATGTGGTGGAAGTGCCTTTCATGATGCAGATTCATAAGGACGGGCTTCACAGCAAGGTCTATGCAGGGCTGGGAATCTATGGAGGGTACCGATTGGCCGTGGAAAGATTTGGCCCAAATGTCGAGAGCGCATACGCGAAGAACTGGTATGACACAGACATCCGCTGGGACTATGGTTTTCGGGGAGGTGCCGGATTCGCACTGATTTTCGAGCCTTTCGAGTTCCACATAAACGCGCAGCTTCGTTACGGAATGTCGAGCATCTTCACTCCCGATTCCCTCTTTCCTGAAGGTTCGGGCTACGAAGATCAGAATAAGGTTTATTATAGATATGCCTACCCTCTGGACATAATAATATCCGCAGGAGTGCACATTCATTTGGGCAAGCGTTTCGGAACTACGAACGCCGATTTGAAAAGACAAGCAAAGGAGATAGTATATGGCAGTAAGAATAGGTAATCCGGCGATAGTGCTGGGAAAAGGTCATCCCATCGTCATACAGACTATGTGCAACACGCACACTTGTGACGAAGAAGAAAGCATCAAGCAGTGCATCAGGCTAAGCGAGGCCGGGTCGCAAATGATACGCCTCACGGTTCCGGGGCTACAGGATGTGCCTCATATAAAGGCCATTAGGGAAGCCCTTCGCGAAAGAGGCATCTATACCCCGATAGTGGCCGACATACATTTCTCTTCCCAGACTGCCATAGAGGTAGCACCTTTCGTGGACAAGGTACGTATCAATCCGGGTAACTTCCATAAAGACCACGAAAAGGCCCGCGAGAAGTTCGCTCGCCTTATAGAAGTGTGTAAGGAAAACGGAACTGCCATAAGGATAGGCGTAAACCACGGTTCCCTGGGCGAGTATATCACATCGCTCTACGGAAACACTCCTCAAGCTATGGCACTGGCGGCTATGGAATGGGTAAGAATGTGCGTGGAGCAAGACTTCGACAAGGTGGTAGTCTCGCTCAAGTCGTCGAACACCGTAACTATGGTCCAGGCCTATAGGGAGCTCGTACGCCTCTTTAAGGAGGAAGACGTCGACTTCCCTCTTCACGTAGGTGTGACCGAAGCCGGAAATGGAGAAAGCGGGCGCATCAAATCTTGCGTGGGAATAGCTACCCTGCTGGAGGAAGGCATAGGCGATACGATAAGAGTGTCCCTAACTGAAGACCCTCAGGAGGAGCTCCCCGTAGCAGCTTATCTGGCAGCCAGATACTCAAATGCTCCGGCCCCTAAGGGACTTAGCGCACAGGAAATCGAGATGCTAGACGCAGCCTGCACTTGGGGTCCGAAACTGATGCGCGGCGAAGTGGACGACATCCCTCAAGAAGTCGACGGTCATCTTCGCGACGAGATAATGCAAGCCGCGAGAAAACGCTTCTATAAACCGGAATACATCGCCTGCCCCGGCTGTGGACGCACTATGTATAACCTCCAGAAGGCCTTCGAGGAAGTCAAGGCCAAGACATCACACCTTCAGAACGTGGTAATCGCCGTAATGGGATGCATCGTAAACGGTCCCGGCGAGATGGCGGACGCCGACTGGGGCTATGTCGGAGAAGGCGGCGGAAAGGTGTCCATATACAAAAAGAATGTGCCTGTATTAAGACACATTCCTGAAGCTGAAGCGGCTGATAAACTGCTGGAACTTATAGAAGAAGACCAAACACTTCGAGATAGACAACCGCGCACACTATAGCGAATATAGTCGAATCCAATCTGTCGTACAATCCGCCGTGTCCCGGGATGAGGTGGCCGGAATCCTTGACCGAAAAGTAACGTTTCCACATACTCTCGACCAGATCGCCCAGCACGCCCACGACGCTAAGCACGGCGCCGAAGCACATCGCGTGCGCCACATCCAGATGGAGCCAACCCAGAGCGCTGAGCCCCCAAGAGACAAGCACGCCCGTAATACACCCTCCGATGACTCCCCACCACGACTTCTTGGGCGAGATATGCGGGGCCAATTTCTTAGCGCCTGACTTTTGTCCCAGCGACGAGCCCAGAAAATAGGCTCCCACGTCATTAAGCGACACAATGATGAAGATGCACGCCAAAAGCATACCGTCGAACTGTCCTCCGCGCACTGCAAGCACCGGGGTCAGGGCCAATGGCGCACCCGTAAAAAGCATTCCTGCAGCCCAGTAGGACATTTTTCCATATTCGGAATACTCCTTGCTCCATAAAGGCAATACGGTACCCACGGCCAGTGGAATCAAGGTGAGATACATCCAATTTCCATCGCACAATCCCATTCGGGACGAATACGCTGTCACGAAGAGGGTGAGCATAGCGAGTATCGCGCATAGACGGCTCGACTTGAAGCTCTCGCCCAGAGACATAGAGTAGAATTCGTGCATGGTCTGGGCTATGGCGAATCCGAACACTACTACAAACAAAGGCTGTGGACCTAAGAGGCCCACAGCTATGATGAGAGCATATAATGCTCCGAAAATACTACGCCTGACTAACGGTGTCATCTTGTTCCTTCAATTCGTCCTGAGCATCCTTAACCTTAGGTCCGAGAATGGCCTGAACATCGTCTGCAAATATGACTTCCTTAGTAAGCAATTCGTTAGCGATTTCGCGCCATTCCTGCTCGTGATCCTTGAGAATCTTGTAGGTCTTGTCGTGAACTTCCTTCACGAGCTTGGACACTTCCGCGTCGAGGAGCTCGGCCGTCTTTTCAGAATATGGTCTGGTAAAGTCGTAGGCGCGGCTTCCCGTAGAATCGTAGAAACTGAAGTTACCGAACACTTCTGACATACCATAATTCTGAATCATGGAGTAGGCTGTCTTAGTAAGACGCTCCAAGTCGTTCTGTGCACCTGTAGAAGGCTCTCCGTTAAGGATTTCCTCGGCTACCCTACCACCTATGAGCGAACACATCTCGTCTATCATCTGACTCTTGCGCTCTATCTTGTGCTCATCCGGAAGGTACCACGCAGCACCAAGTGCGTTTCCGCGAGGGACGAGCGTAACCTTGAAGAGCTGATTGGCATGAGGAAGGAGCCAGCTTACCACAGCGTGACCCGCCTCGTGGTGAGCGATGGTCTTCTTCTCTGAATCTGAGAGAAGATAACCCTTCTTCACTATACCGCCCACGATACGATCCACGGCATCGAGGAAGTCCTGAAGGTCGATTTCCGACTTGTTCTTTCTGGCTGCGCCGAGGGCAGCTTCGTTGCAGACATTCGCGATGTCGGCACCGCTGAAGCCTGCGGTATGCTTGGCCATATATGAAACGTCGAAGTCCTTTGAGATTTTCAGGTCGCGGATGTGGACCTTGAATATCTCCTCCCTTTCCTTAAGTTCCGGGAGGTCTACGTGAATCTGTCTGTCGAAACGTCCGGCACGCATAAGCGCCTTATCGAGGATATCCGCACGGTTAGTCGCTGCGAGCACGATGACTCCGCTGTTCGAGCCGAAACCATCCATCTCGGTAAGCAACTGGTTCAATGTATTTTCTCTCTCGTCGTTTCCTGAGAAACCGGCGTTCTTGCCTCTGGCTCTACCCACTGCGTCGATTTCGTCTATGAATACGATGCACGGAGCCTTTTCCTTAGCCTGGGCGAAGAGGTCACGCACGCGGCTTGCACCCACACCCACGAACATCTCCACGAAATCGGAACCGCTCATAGAGAAGAACGGAACATTGGCCTCACCGGCTACTGCCTTAGCGAGCAATGTCTTACCGTTACCCGGAGGGCCTACCAGCAGTGCACCCTTAGGAATCTTCGCACCCAAGTCGGTGTACTTCTTAGGATTTTTCAGGAAGTCTACGATTTCCATAACCTCCTCCTTCGCGCCGTAAAGACCGGCTACGTCCTTAAACGTGACGTCCACCTTGTCCTTATCTGCCAATTTTCCCTGCGCCTTGCCTACGTTGAACGGATTGAATCCGCCACCGCCTCCCTGGCCGCCTTGGCCGCCCATAGGACGGAAAGCGCGGAACATCATTACATACATAAGTATGATGAGAATCAGAGGGAAAATCCAGTCCATTATGTTAGACCAGAAGTTATTACCCTGACTTATAACTAGTTTTATCTGATTTTCCTTTTCGAGTCCGGCATTAAGCGAAGCGACTTCCTTTTCCACGTCGAAGTGGTCCGTCGCCAGGAATACATAATGTGGAGAACGAACAGGGACCTTACCTCCGAAGTCCGATGCGTATTTCTCCAGACTTTCTCCTTTCAAGGTCACGAGACCCTTGTACTCATTACGTACGAAATCCACTTCCTTCACATCTCCGGCAAGCGCCATCTCTCGGACAGTCGCCCACTCGGTCTTCTGTGGATTTGCAGCAGCACCATCCTTAAAGAGCAGGTAGAAGATACCACCGACCAAAAGGAGGTATAGCCAGGATAAGTTCAGCCTGACTACCTTAACTTTCTTCTTCTTATTCATTAATCTGTATATGTTTTACGAGGCGCATCTGCCCAGAGGTCCTCGAGTCTGTAAAATTCTCTGTACTCCTTCAAGAAAATGTGCACTACGGCATCGCCGAAGTCTATGATTACCCAGAAGGCATTCTCCATTCCCTGCATCCTGACAGGCTTGATACCTAACTTTTCCTTAGCTTCCTTTATAATATTGTCTGCTATGGCAGAAACCATAGTGGTGGAAGTGCCCGTACATATCACGAAATGATCGGTAATAGCTGTTCCAAGAGGACGAAGATCGATGGAAATTACATCTTCACCTTTTTTGTCTAGAATTGCGTCTGCTATAACGCGCAACTGTTGATTGTCCATAAATAAGATTTATTGTAAATTTGCAGACAAAGATACAAAATTTGCACCACTATAAAAATGTCGGGAATAAAATGGTTCGAAAGCTTGGCTTCGACGAATAACGAAGCAAAAAAGCATATAGCAGACTATGACAACTTGTCAGTCATAGCCACGATTGAACAAAGTGCCGGTCGCGGACAGGGTACTCACACTTGGTATACCACTCCGGGAAAGAACCTCACTTTCACCATCGTCTTCAACCCGGAAAACCTTCCGGCAAGCGAAGCTCTCTACCTTACTCGCATAACCACCCTTTCGCTGCTCAGCTATCTGGCCGCACGAGGGGTTCGTGCGCGCATCAAATGGCCTAACGACATCTGGGTCGAAGACAAGAAGATCTGCGGCATTCTCATCGAGAACATCCTCGAGGGGAATCTGGTACATAACAGCATCATAGGAATTGGCCTGAATATAAACGAAAGCGGCTGGCCCGAAGATCTGCCGAATCCCGTGTCGCTGGGCGAATTGACCGGGAAGAGCTACGACATCCACGAGGAGCTGGAGGCATTCTATAAAGAATTCTGCCGCCATGCTCAGATGCTCTCAAGCGAAGACGGCAGAAAATATCTCTGTGAGAATTTCGACGAGAATGTGTTCAGGCTTCCTGAAGCTCTCTGACCACTGACACCGGATCGGATGCCCCCAACACCGAACTGCCTGCCACCACGATATCTACTCCACTGTCGGAGAGCACCTTGGCATTAGATGGGCCTACCCCGCCGTCCACCTCGATAAGAGTGTGGGCACCGCGTCTTTCGATCTCGGCCTTAAGCGCGCTGACCCTGTCTATGGTCTCGTAAATGAACTTCTGTCCTCCGAAACCGGCGAAAACCGACATCACCAAGAAGAAATCCGCCTTACCTATATATTTATATAGCTTCTCGACCGGTACGTTAGGATTTATGGCCAATCCTACCTTCATCCCTGTCTTCTTCGCCGCCTTTATGACGGAAGAAGTCTTCCATCCAGTAGCTTCGAGGTGGAAACTCACCATCTGCACGCCCATACGCGCGAGAGTCTCAAACCATCTCTGCGGCTCGACTACCATAAGATGAGCATCCATAGGAATGGTCATAACCTTGCTTATGGCTTCGATTACAGGAAATCCGAACGAGATGTTAGGGACGAACGAGCCGTCCATCACATCCAGATGGAGATAATCGGAGCAGGAATCTATCATCTTGAGCTCCTTCTCCAGATGCAGAAAATCTGCGGTAAGAATGGAAGGTGCAACTTTCATATCATTCGAAATTTACGACCACGTCTTCGAGATGACGGGCAAATTTGTCCAAACTCTCCAATTCCAGTTTCTCTCCCGGTGCGTGAACGCCCCTGAGGGTAGGTCCAAATGAAATCATATCGAGTCCCGGGAATTTCTCGAGGAATAATCCGCACTCCAATCCCGCGTGAATGGCGAGCACCAACGGTTTTTCTCCGAAAAGTTTCTCGTAAGACGACACGCATCTGCTGAGGATATGGGAATCGACGTTTGGCGCCCAGCCCGGATATTCGTTCATATGTTCCACGCATGCACCACCCAACTCGAGAGCTGCGCGAACCTTTGAAGCAATCGCACGAGATTCGCTCTTGGTGCTGCTGCGCTGGCTGGTAACTACCTTTATGGTGTTAGTCTCGAAATCGGTCTGTACTGAGGCCAAGTTGGTAGAGGTCTCCACGAAACCCGGAACGTCCTGACTCATAGCAACCACTCCGTGTGGACAAGCCCAGAGCGAAGACACTATCTTCACTGCCTGCGCACTATTTATAGGAAGGTGCTTGCAAGGATGCTCCACTTCCTTACACTCGAACTTCAAGCCCGGGTCGGTAACTCTGAATTCATTCTTTACTTCGCTGCCGAAGCGCTCGAAATCAGCCTTAAGTGCCTTTACGTCAGGACAGGTCACCGCAGCCACACACTCACGAGCTATGGCATTATGCTTTCCGCCACCGTTGATCTTTATGATCTGAAGCGTGTCGAGGTGGCTGAAAAGGAATCTTACCATAAGGGCTACGGTGTTAGCACGACCTTTGTTTATGTCGTCTCCGCTATGGCCTCCGATGGCTCCGCCTATGGTAAGCTTGCAACGCTTCGCGCCTTCTCTCACAGGCTCATTTTCAAAGTGATAAACCGCCTCGGTAGTCACACCGCCGGCGCATCCTATGAACATCTGGCCTTCGTCTTCGGAGTCGAGGTTAATGAGAGTGCGTCCCGTGAAGAAACCTTCCTTCATAGCCTCAGCACCATACATTCCCGTCTCTTCGGAGATGGTGAACACACATTCGAGCTTACCCATAGGAAGATCGCTTTCCAGAAGGGCCAAGCAAGCCGCGATGCCTATGCCGTCGTCGGCACCCAAAGTGGTGTCCTTAGCTATCATCCAGCCATTTTCCACCACATATTCGATAGGGTCCTTGAAAAAGTCGTGCGTTACGCCTTCGTTTTTCTCGCACACCATATCCTGATGGGCCTGAAGTACGAGCGTAGGTACGTTTTCCTTACCGGCACTTGCCTCTCGAGTTATGCAGACATTACCTATTTCATCTCTTTTGACGTCAAGTCCGTGCTCGGTAGCCCATTTTACGAGATACTCTGTCATAGGCTCCTCGTGACCTGAACCACGTGGGATACGAGTAATTTCCTTGAAGATTTCAAGGATTCTTTCAGATATCATAATATATGCAGTTTAAAAATTATCTACCTACAGGCTGGAGAATCCCTTCCAATTCGGTTACGAAGCCCTTGAACACCTTATCGGTGCTCATCAGGTCGCATACTGTATTACAAGAGTGCAATACAGTAGAGTGGTCCTTTCCGCCCGTTTTCGAGCCTATTACGGACAAAGAGCAGTTCGGAATCATATTCCTGCACAGATACATGGAGATCTGTCTGGCCTGAACGAGCTGTCTCTTCCTGGAGTTTGACACGAGATCGTCCTTTGTGATGTGGAAGTACTCGCACACTGCCGACTGTACCTTATCTATGGTAAGGTCGCTCTTAGGCTCGGATACGATGTTCGACAGCACGTTGTTAACCATCTCGATGGAGCAGTCGCGGTGCGTGAAGGTCGAATAGGCCATAAGCGAGATGAGAGAGCCTTCGAGTTCCCTGAAGTTACTCTTCACGTTCATCGCGATATAGCGCAGAACCTCGTCCGATATGATGAGACCTTCCCTTCTGCACTTCGACTGGAGCATACTCAGTCTGGTGTTATAGTCAGGGTGCTTCAACTCCACGGACAATCCCCACTTGAAGCGGGAAAGAAGTCTTTCCTCGAAGTTCTCCAAATCCTTCGGCGCCCTGTCGGAAGTGAGTATCAACTGCTTTCCGTGCAGGTGAAGGTGGTTGAAAATGCTGAAGAAGGCGCTCTGGTTACCCTGACCGCGCATATCCTGGATGTCGTCTATGATGAGGACGTCTATCTTCATATAGAATGACAGGAAGTCCGTAAGGATATTACGCTGGGTGGCATCCATATACTTGGTCTTGAATTCGGTACCGGTCACATAGAGCACGGTGGAGTCAGGATTCTTCTCCTTGATGGCATTACCTATGGCCTGTGCCAAGTGGGTCTTTCCCAATCCGCATCCACCGAATATGAAAAGAGGGTTATATGGAGTTTCGCCCGGCTTGTTCGAAATCTCGATACCCGTCAAGATTCCCAATTTGTTACACTCTCCCTCTACCAGGGTACTGAATCTGTACTCAGGATTAAGACGAGGGTCTATCCTCATCTTCTTTAGTCCCGGGTATACAAGCGCACCCGTACTTCCCGCAGGCTTGATGGAAGAAATGGATACCGGAGGGTTCTGAGCCACGGGGCCGGCAGCACCATCTATGTCGACGGACGGCTGCCCCTGTACGGGAGCCACGCGATATCTGAGCTGGGCATTATTACCGATGACTCTTCTAAGGGTCTTCGTAAGCAAATCGATGAAGTTCTGCTCTATGAAATCTCGGTAGTAAATGGTCGGAACCTCGACGGTGAGGACATCTCCGGATAGCGCGACGAACCTGATAGGTTTAAACCAGGTTTCAAACTGCACCGGAAGGATATTGTTCTCAATTATACGCAGACAATCCTCCCAGACATCACTGCTATGTCTTTGTGTGTCCTGCATCTTTTAGGAAATCTTTAGTGATGCAAAAGTCGGGGAAAAAAAGTAGATAAAAAAATGATTTTGCTATTGCAAAAGTGGATTTAATTACTTATCGAATGTTGAAACCGCATCGAAACGGCTATTTTATAATAACTTAATTTTCAATACTTTATCCGCACGAAAAAGTCGCAACGTATTGATATGACGGTAAGTTATAGTTTAGAATTATTATAAATTGAAATATACGCGTCCTACTTGCATCTGGACAGGTTTTCGCCCTCAATTTTGACTATAAAACTGTCCGGATATTCCTTTTTTATGGCCTTGAAATTTTTTCTTACTACCTCCAAGGATTCGTCCACGGATATTACATATTTCTTAATCTTTCCCGACGGAAAAACTGCCGGCTCGTAACCTAAGAAACGAGCATCTCCCCTCTCGAGATTCGACGACACGGCGAAGACCTGGACTCCGTACTTGACCACCGGTTGCGAGACTGCCTGCGTCGCCACGGATTCCGTGCTTCGAGACGAGCTTTCGATCATCGAGTGCGATGTGGAAGCATCGTACTGCTGCTTGTATTCGGAGAATGCGAGCAGCAGCCTTCGGGCCAATTCCTGCCTCTGCGCCGGCTTTTTAAGCTGGGCCAAGTTGTCCGGATTGCTGATGAACCCCAATTCTACCAAGACCGCCGGCATAGTGGTCTTCCAGAGTACGTAGAAAGGGTCTTGGCTCACGCCCCTGTTCACGGTAATGGGTCCGCTCTTAAGGTTCTTGTTTATTATCTGCGCGAAATCGATGCTTTGCTCCAGATGGGCGCTCTGCATCATAGTCATAAATATATATGAGCTTGGATCCGAAGGGTCGAACCCGCTCTGCTTCGCATTATAGTTGTCGTCCAGCATAATCACCGAGTTCTCGCGCTTTACCAATTCCAGATTGGCCTTATAAAGGTCGCGATTCTTCTGGGAAGACTGCCCCAGCACGTGGGTCGAGAATCCGGACGAGGTCGTGGAGAAGGCAGAGTTGATATGGATGGAGATGAAGAGGTCGGCACTGCACTTGTTCGCGATTTCGGCTCTCTGGTCCAGCGAGATGAAGGAATCGTCGCGACGGGTGAGCACCACCTTCACTTCCGGGTACTTCTCTTTGATCAGGGCTTCGAGGCGCTCTGCGATGTCGAGAGTAAAGGTCTTTTCCTTAGTTTTCCCGTCCTTGCTTACCGCTCCGGGGTCTTTCCCGCCGTGTCCAGCGTCTATTACGACCGTCTTCAGGGTCAAATCTTCCATAGCCGAAGCCGAGCAGCCCAGCAACAAAATAGAAAATAAAATTATATAGACACGTTTCATATTGGGAAACTTGGAATTATGTTTTATCTTTGCAAAATTGCAAATTTAAGAAAAATTGCACAAATACAGTTATACACATACATTACTTATATTAAGTATACTGGTCTTTTTCTGTACAGAAGCATTTGCACAGAGACCTGATCGTTCCCGCAAGCCGCTTGCCGGAGGAGCACGCCCTAAAAAGGAGGCCGCCGCTCCCGATTCGGCTATGCGTGCCCGTGCGGACAGTCTGGCGAAGGCCGATTCCCTGTTTAGGTTAGACTCACTGAACCAGCTCAGTTACAGCTCGTTGAAGCAGCCTACATTCTCTAACGCGCGCGACTCCATAGTGGAAGTGTTTACCGACGGAAAGAGAATGATACACTACTACGGCGAGGTGACCGTGAAATATCAGGACATGACCCTGACGGCCGAGAGAATGGACTACGACATGAATACCGGAGTGGTCTATGCGAGAGGCGTTCTGGACACCCTTACCGGAGAATGGAAGGGACTTCCGGTGATGGTTCAGGGGAAGCAGTCCTATAAGATGCACGAGATCAGGTATAACTTCAACAGCCAGAAAGTAAGCATCAAACAGGCTCTCACCCAGGAAGACGAAGGCCTTCTGCACGGTCAGCACATTAAGATTATGCCTGACAAGAGTATGAACGTGGAGCACGGAAAATACACGGTCTGCGACTTGGAGCACCCTCACTACTGGATGGAACTTTCAGTGGCCAAGGTGGTTACCAAGCCTACCAGAAAAACCGTATTCGGCCCGGCCCACTTGGTGGTGGCCGACGTGCACATACCTTTCATAGGCATACCTTTCGGATTCATTCCTAAAAAGCCGGAGCGAGCCACGGGTCTTCTTATGCCTACGTTCGGAGAGGAAAACGCCCGAGGTTTCTTTATGAGAGATGCGGGTATGTACTTCGTATTCGGAGACTATCTGGACCTGTCGGTCACAGGAGACTACTACACGCTGGGTTCTTGGGGAGTGGACGTAAACTCCAGATATAAGGTTAATTACAAATTCAACGGTAATCTTTCCTTCAACTACTCGCACGACCAGACGGGAGAAAAAGGCGCACCGGACTTCTTCTCGTCGAGTAACTTCGGTATCAAGTGGAGTCACTCGCAGGATTCGAAGGCCAGGCCGGGAACCACTTTCAGTGCTTCGGTTAACTTCTCCAGCCCGTCGAACAACAGATATAACTCACACTCGGTCAACGAAGCCTTGCAGAACCAAGTAAGCTCTTCCATCTCCTATTCGAAGAACTGGAACGGTAAGGTGAATCTGTCCATGAACTTGCTGCACAACCAGAACTCGCGAGACAGCTCCTATGCCTTCACGCTTCCTAACATCACACTGTCGGTGAGCACGTTCTACCCTTTCAAGCAGAAGAACAGAGTGGGTAAGGAAAAGGCCTGGGAGAAAATCTCCTTCGGTTACAACACCTCCATCCAGAATAAGATCAACTTCAAGGCTAAGGAGTTCGGACAGCCTGGATTCACGGACAAGTTCAAGAACGGAATGACCCATAACTTCAGCATAGGACTTCCTAGTTTCCAGCTATTCAAGTATTTGAACTTCACCCCTTCGGTATCGTATAGCCAGAACTGGTTCTTCAGGTCCAGCGAAGCCATATATAATAAAGAGACGGATAAGGTGGAACTCGTGGAAGGCAAGCAGTTCGGCTCCTTCGGCATCACGCAGAACTACTCCGGGTCCGTTAGTATGAGTACCCGAATCTATGGTATGTTCAACTTCGGAAAGTATAGTAAGGTGCAGGCCATAAGGCACGTAATCTCGCCTTCCGTATCGCTGTCCATCAGCCCTGAAAAGGGTACGTACGCGAACGGTTACCGCACGCTCTACTATACCGACGTTAACGGAAACGACAAGGAGTACCAGTATAACATCTACCAGGGCCAACTCTATTCCGCTCCGGGAAAGGGCAAAAGCGCCACGGCCAGCATCTCGATTGGCAATAACCTCGAGGCGAAAGTCCGCGATTATGCAGACTCTACCGGCAAGGGCAGCAAGAAGGTAAAGCTTCTGGACCAGTTCAACATCTCCACCGGCTATAATTTCCTGGCAGACTCGCTGAAGATGCGCACCATCAGCACTTCTATGAGTACTAACCTTTTCAACAAGGTTAACATCAGTGGTAGTGCGGCCTTCGACCCATACGCCATAGACAAGAAAGGCAAGACCTATAACAAATTTGCCATTCTCGCAGGACAGGGACTCGCCAGATTCACCACGGCTTCCCTCTCCGCTTCGTATTCGCTGTCCGGAAAGGGCACGATCGACGGTAACGACGGACGCGAGAACAGCTCGGGCGAAGGAGCGGCAAACTACTATCAGAGAATCTACTACCACCCTGTTACAGGCGAATACATACCGGGAGGATGGCTTTACTATACTAATCCTAACGTGCCGTGGTCGCTGAACTTCAGCGGTAGCTTCAGGTATAACAAGAGCTATAACTATGATTCGGCTAACGACGTATTGAAGACAAAGAATACCTTCACCACCACGCTGAACGTGACCGGTAACATCAAGCTCACCCCAAGACTGAACATCAACGCATCTTCGGGTTATGACTTCGTGGCGAAAAAAATCACCACCACCCAAATGAACGCCACCTACGACCTGCATTGCTTCAACATCACCTTCTCGTGGGTGCCTGTGGGTACTTGGAAGCAATATAGTTTCAAGATTGCGGCCAATGCTGCCTCGCTCGCCGACCTTCTCAGGTTCAAAAAGAGCAGCAGTTATTGGGATAATTAAAATATTTTATTTATCTTTGCGAAGATTTTGAATGTCTTCTATAGTATAGACAGACTTGGAATTTCAAGCTGTTTTTAACAATTGACTAAATATATTTCACAATGCCACATCGTCTATATGACCTTAGTGTAATGAGTCGCGAGGAATTAGAGAAAATTGCTCAAGACTTGGACATTAAATTCTCAAAGAAAACGGATAACGAAAACTTGGCTTTTATGATTCTCGACGCTGAAGCACAAGCTGTTGCGAAGGGAACTCTCGTAGATGAAAGCCAGCAGAAAGCCCCTAAGAAGAGAGGCCGCAAGCCTAAGGCTGCACAAGAGTCTACGGAGCAGGCCAAGCCAGCGCAGAAAC
>URCV01000021.1 GCA_900546445.1 uncultured Bacteroidales bacterium
GTAGCGGAACGGGTAGAGGTGAATCAGGTCGTTCAAATCGTGTATGCCAAGCTCTTTTTCCAGAAGCTCGGCACGTTTGGGACCTACGCCCTTAAGGTACTTTATTTCGCTCTCAAGTTCGCTCAATGTTGAATGTTTCCTAAAATGAATTGACAAAAATCGTCATATAGTTTCTTGTCCTCCGGATGCTGTGCAACCGATAGCTTATACAAGGTATTTTCGCCCATATAGTAAGACAGAATGCAGTTTCCGTAGAGTCCGAGGTCCTTACACATTTGGAAATAGTAGTAGAATCTCTCGCGGAAACTCTCCCAATCAGGATTTCCGTATAACACCTTGTCGTCCAGCTCGATTTCCATAGACAGGTTGTTCTGCTGAAGACGTGCCTTCCAGTCCTCCATATTATACTCCGGATGCCAGAGATAGTTAGGCTGGATCATCACGAAGTCCAAATGGAAATTCTGCCATCTGTCCGAACCTGCCGCCCAGTTATAAGGAATCCACGACATGCTCAACTTCTTGCTATGTACGTAGTCCGAGAGTGCGGGATATACCTCTTCCCAGCGCTTCAGCTCGGGATTATATCCGCTTTCCCATGTGGCCAATTCCTCCGAGAAGCAGTAGAAGCCCTCCAGCTCGAGGTTCTTGAAACCAGCCTCTTTCCATTTGGCCAATACCGTATCTACAAACCATTTGCAAGCCGCGAGCCTGTCTTCGCCCTTAGCAAAATCCATCTGCCTGCCACCCAACTCGCCCCAATAGACGGTGTTCGAAGTGGTGTCCTTGAAATCGTAATAAGGTATAGGGTCCGGGATGCTGACCACCACCTTTCTTTTAGTGGATGGATGTCCCAACCTGTCCTCCGCTTCGCCCACTACCTCGTTCAGGGCGTCGAATCCGTTCCCTTCAGTAAACCAGTAGTCTATGAAATGCTGCCAATTGGACTTTCCGGCCGGGTGATTTCCGTAGCCGATACCCATAGCCGCACCCTCTTCCCCCGGAGTGGATTTATCGTAGATTTCGAGAGCGAGGAAGGCGTCGAACAGCCAATGCTCATGCCCGTTAGGGTCGGTGTAGGTTACGTGTGGGCGTAGCCTTTCTTCGGTCCAAAGTGAGTTCGTGCGCGCCATGTTGCCACCATAGAGAAGAGCCATATTGTCATAAGGCTCGAAGCGTCCGCTTTCTCCGTTACGCGCGGCCTTATGCGCTGTGCTACAGCCCATAACGCCGATGCTAAAGAGAAGGAGTGTTGAAAAAATTAATCTTGGTTTCATTTTTTTTGTAGTTTTGTTTCCTACAAAGATATTTGTTTTTTTAAACATTTTACATAGATTTGCAACAAGTAGTTGTAATACCTTATTTTATTTACAATATGAAACAGTTTAAAACAATGTTGGCAGTTGCTGCTGCCGCTATGCTCTTCTCCTCTTGTAACGGGAAGAAGGATGATCCGGAAGGACCGGATGTCAAACACGATGTCGAAATTCCTGAAGTAATATTTGAATCCTACTATGTAGGCGATTATTACGAGACGGAGACCTCGGCTAACGCCTTTATGAACTTTATTTCGGGGAATGTAGACATGAACGAGGATGAGGATTATATCGGTGACGGACAGATACTTTGTCTGGATGTAAACATCGCTCTTCCTGCATCCGTAGAAGAGGCCGACCACCTTATTATTCCTTCAGGTACTTATAACGTAGGAGACGACACTCACGCTCCTCTTACCTGGAATCCGGCTGATTCTTATCTAATTAAGGTAGAGAACGACGTGGTTTTGGTAGATGAGATGGAGTTCAAGTCAGGTACCATCGTAGTGGAGAAGACGGAGAAAGGTTCGAAGATCGTCTTCAATGGCGTTCTTAAGAACGACACCGAGTTCTCTTACGAGTACGAGGGCGTTGACCGCTTGATGAACCACGCAGATGACAGCAAGTATTCTAACCTCGACAAGAACATAGAGGTAGGTAACCTGGCAGGTGCTTCCTACAGCTCTTTGGGAGATGTAGTAGGTGACGGAAAGACAGAGACTTGGGTCATCTCGTTGGCAGATAAGTACTATGATTTCGAGAAAGATTATGGTAACGGAGAGTCGGTAATGCTTTACTTGAACGTGGCTAATGGCGCTACCGAGATTCCTGAGGGAAAGATCACCGAGTTCGCCGACCTTAACGTTACGGAGTCTCTTGAGCCAAATACTTTCGTAGCGGGTCTCTTTATGTACGGTTTGTACGGCGGATGCTGGTACAAGTGCCCGGCTAACGCTTACGAGGCTGCCATGATAGGTGGCGAAGTGGAAATTAAGAAGGTGGACGAAACCAAATACTCCATCTCAGGAACCCTTCGCGAAGCTTACGGCAAGACCGTTACATTCTCATACGAAGGAGAGGTTGCGAAAATGGAATATAACGAGATTGACTAATTAGAAGTCTTCTAAAAATAAAGCCGCGCTGTCCGAAAAGGTAGCGCGGCTATTTTTTTTAGAACTTGTATTCTACGCTGACTATCGCACTGCGTCCCGGCATAGGGTAGCCCGAGGCGAGAGAGTAGCGGTAGTCGAAGATGTTACGTAAGCTGAGTTTGAGAAGGAATACGTCTATGGTTTTTCCTATCGTGAGGTCTACTGTGTTCCAGTCCGCAGCATTCTCGCTGCCGCTTTCCGTGCGCCCGAAGCGTCCTTGCCAATTGGCATTTATGAGCCAACCGTCGAAGGTGACGGTGCTGCCGATGTAGGCGGTGTGCTTGGCCACGAAAGGAATCTGCTTTCCGAAGGTGCTGCTGTCCGGAGTGCGGTCCGTCGCATCGAGAAGGGTGTATTTCGCATCCATAGACCAGAGAACCGAGTCGAAGCGGTGGCTGAGTTCTAGCGCTGCATCGAGGCCGAGCGAACGCACCTTACCTATATTATAAGGTAGCCAGATCGCAGGGTTGCTAGGAGTAGGAGCGGATACTATCTTATTAGTAAGGAGGTTGTAGAAGCCGTTAACCTTTGCGCTGATGGTGGTCTTTCCCGAGAATGCGTTCCGATATTCGAGACCGCAGTCCATAAGGTAGGCATCTTCCGGCTTGAGGGAATCGTTTCCGAATCCAGGATAGTATAACTCGTTGAAGGTAGGTGCTCTCCAGTCCCTGCGGGCAAATGCTACCAGGTCCAGCCCCTTTGCTATGTTCACGCGGACGTCTACCGAAGGCATGAATGCACCGAGTCGCGCTCCGCCCTTATCTATTACGCCGCTATAGTCGAGGGCTAGGTTAGCCGACGCGCGGTCGATATGGTATGCTCCTGCCACTGAGGTGAATAGCTCCGTGCGTTCCGCGTGGTAGAGGTTGCTTTCCAAGCTGCTTAAGTGGGCGTCGGTCGCTACCGTCACCTTCCACTCGTCATTTATGTCCACATCGTGTACCAAGTTTAGTTGAAGGTTATTCTGGTCGTAGTTGGAGTCACCCCATTCGGAGATGTAGTCCAGTTTGTCCACGGCATCCTTAGCGCTGAAGCGAAGGGTGTAGAATGGACTGAAAGTATAGGATATGTCGCCCTGAATGAAGTAGTTGACGTCGTTCTGCCTGTCCGTGCTTGGATAGTATATGGAGCCCGGAGTGCCCCTTTTCGACGCATTCAGCAGACTCTTGACGTGGAATGTGCATCTTGAATAGTCGCCGAAGAGGTCGAAGCCTCCGTTTATCTGGTTGAAGTCGTTATTAGAGCGCCTTTTGTTAGCCGTATAGACATAGTCGCCCTTTGAGAACAGTGCATTCAGGTTAGCCGAGATGCTTAACGCCTTGCCAAGTCGATAGGCGCCGTAAATGCTTGGCGAATAGGTGTTGAAGGAGCCCCCGTAAGCCTTTACGTATCCGGTGTAGTCCTTGTCTTCGAATACCGGACGTGCCGTCTTGAAGTTAAGGCTATTCTGCGCGTAATTGATTATGGCAGAGTTAAAGGTGGTGAGAGGGAGGATTCCCAGGTCTGTCTGTCCGCTCTGCACGTTAGTCATCCTGATGCCGTCTATGTAGATGGTAGTGTGTGCGCTTCCGAAGCCTCTGAGACTCACGTTCTTAAGTCCTGCCGCTCCGCCGTAGTCGCTTATCTGAAGGCTCGGGCTCTTTAAGAGCAAGTCCGTAATGGACAGGACTCCGTCTGTCGAAAGAGTGTCCTGCCTGTTTACGATTACGCCCTTTTCGGCGCTTACTATCACTTCTTCGAGCACGTTTTCTTCGCGCCCGACGTTCTGCGTGGGATTAAGACCCACAGCCAAAAGTAAAATAGAGTATAACATACGGCAAATATAAATTAAAAAAAACTTATATTTGTAAGTTCTGACCTAAGATGTTAGAGTAATGAGAAAGATTGCATTTGTACATAACAGATTCCCAGCAGGAGGCGCCGAAAGGGTGACTATGGATATCGCCCGATATCTTGATTCCATAGGAGGTTACCGGGTCTACGTGTTCGCCTCGCATCCGGGTTCTTTCCCGCAGGAGTACCTTACTCTGGTGAAGATTCCTTCGCAGGCCATACAATCGCGTCGTTCACATTATGTTGAGAAACTTATAAAAGACTATCAGATAGACATATTGGTGGAAATTTCCCAGTCCATATACGACATAGAGGGAATACGTCGTCGCACGGGGTGTAAGGTCGTATTGGCCTGTCACGGAGAGGTCTTCTGGCAGCGCTACGCCATTATGTTCCGCAGGCAGAAAAAGAAGCTTCTGTGGAATCTGGTGAACCGGAAGCGCTATGCCGACGGCACCCTCGCGATGGAGAAGGCCCGCAGGCGTACGCTCTTCGATTATGAGCACTGCGATGCCTATACGGTTCTGTGTCAGGATTATAAATGCCAATTGGAACGCTCCCTCGCACTTTCGGAGCCTTCGCACATCCACGTCATTGAGAATCCGGAGCCGGTGGTGGCTTCCCCAAATCTCGATAAGGAGAAGGTGGTGATGTTCTGCGGAAGGTTCGAGGCTTGGTCCAAGCGGATAGACAGGCTCTTGCGCATCTGGAAGCAGGTCGAGGACGAACTGGGGGATTGGCATTTGGAATTAGTGGGCGATGGTCCGGCTCTGGCAGATATGCAGAGGCTCGCGGGCGAATTGGCCCTGAAAAGGGTGAGGTTCGAGGGCAAGCGCTCGAATATGGCTGATTATTACCGCCGTGCGAGTGTGGTGTGCTTGACTTCGCAGACCGAAGGATGGCCGCTGGCGCTCACCGAGGGACAGGCCAATGGCTGCATCTGCGTGGCTTTCGGAAGCAGTGCGGGTATCGTGGAGGTGCTCTCGCCTAGCGGGGAGTGCGGTTTCGTGGTGGAGCCGTTCGACGAGGGGGCGTATGCCGATGTGCTCAGAAAGATAGCGGCGATGAGCGATGAGGAGAGTAAGAGGCTAAGAATTAATGGAATAGATAAACGAAAACAGTATCGCCCGGAGGTGATATCCGAAAAATGGAAGGTGCTGTTTGATTCACTTTTTTAAGAATGAGAGTATATAATCCGGAAGGTTCCGCATTGAGGAACGACCAGTTGAAAATGCTGGATGTCCTGATCGAATTTGACAGGATATGTAAGGAAAATGGTATAAAATGGTGGCTTAGCTCGGGTACGCTGCTGGGCGCGGCTCGTCACGGGGGATTCATTCCCTGGGATGACGATATGGACGTGTGTATGATGAAGAAGGACTATCGTAAGCTTTGTAAGATCCTCTGTGCACTCGATAGCGACAAATACTTCTATTCTTGCATCCAGTCAGACGTGGAGCACGTCAATCCTTTCGGCAAGTTCAGGCTTAAGGAAGGTGGTGTGGAGACCACCGACCCGCGTTCCAAATACTTCAAGAGTAACGGAGTGGGTACCGACGTGTTCAGCATAGAGTATGGCTCGAGGTTCGCCTCGCATATGGGTAAGTTCTTCTATATGAATATGCAGCACCCTACGGCGAAGATTAAGAACAAGACTCTTCGTCACTTGGCCATCAGGACGGTGGAGGTAATAAACTTCGGACTTTTGCTTCCTATCACCAGGCTCGTCGGACTCATAAACCCCAAGCACCAGTACGTCTATGAACTGGGTTCCGGCTTTTACGACGAGGCCATGTATCCGAGCGAGATATTCCCTCTGGGTACCATCACATTCGAGGGTGTGGAATTTCCTGCACCTAAGGAGGTGGACAAGTATTTGACGCACTTGTATGGGGATTGGCGACAGATTCCTTCGGAAGAGCAGATTAAGAAGAGCCTTCACACGGAAGCATATTTGAAAGACATTTTTGGAGAATAGAGAAATGCAAGCAGTTATATTGGCAGCCGGAATGGGCAAACGCCTGGGCGAATTGACAAAAGGTAATACCAAGTGTATGGTAGAGGTGAACGGCGTGTCCCTCATCGACAGGGCTTTGGGACAATTGGCCTCGCTCGACCTCAACAGGGTAGTGATAGTGGTGGGCTATGAAGGGAAGAAACTTATGGATTATATAGGGAACCGCTACGACGGACGTCTGAAAATCGAATACATCGAGAATCCCATATACGACAAGACGAACAACATCTATTCTCTCGCACTCGCTAAGGAAAAACTGCTCGAAGACGATACTCTGCTCATAGAAAGTGACTTGATTTTCGATGACAGGATGTTTCCGCTCATCGTGAACAACCCATATCCTAATCTGGCGCTGGTCGCGAAGTATGAGACTTGGATGGACGGCACTATGGTAAGAATCGACGACGATAATAACATAGTGGATTTCATCTCGAAGAAGGCATTCAAGTATTCCGACGTGGATTTTTACTATAAGACGGTGAACGTCTATAAGTTCAGTCGCGATTTTATGGAGCATAAATACCTTCCTTTCTTGGAGGCTTACTGCTCCGCTCTCGGTAATAACGAATACTACGAGCAAGTGCTTCGCGTTATCTGTATGCTAGACAATTCCGAGCTCAAGGCACTTCCCATTACCGACGAGAAATGGTACGAAATAGATGACATTCAGGACCTTGACATAGCGAGCGCCATCTTCTCCGAGGGTGAGGAAAAGCTGCGTCTCTATATGAAACGCTACGGAGGGTATTGGCGTTTTCCGGAGCTGCTGGACTACTGCTATCTGGTGAATCCTTATTTTCCTACGCCGAAGATGAAGGACGAGTTGCGCTCTAATTTCGACACTCTCCTTACTGAATACCCTTCGGGGATGGGCGTCAACTCGCTTATAGCCGGCAAGTGTTTCGGAGTGAAAGCCAAGCATATAGTCGTGGGTAACGGCGCGGCGGAACTCATAAAGAGCCTTATGTCCACGATGAAGGGTCGGCTCGGCGTCGTCTATCCTACTTTCGAGGAGTATCCTAACAGGCTGGAGGCGGAACGTATCGTGCGATTCGTGCCTTCAAGCGAGGACTTTCATTACACCGTAGACGAGTTGATGGCCTATTTCGAAGCGCATCCGGTAGAGAACCTACTTTTGATAAATCCCGATAACCCGTCAGGTAACTACATTAAGTACAGTGACTTGCTTAGGCTTATAGACTGGGCGGGAACGCGCGGATGCCGACTGGTCATCGATGAGTCCTTCGCCGATTTTAGCGAGGAATTTCCTGAAAACACCCTGCTCCACAACGACGTTCTCGAAAGGAACCCTCACCTTTGCGTTATGAAGAGCATCTCGAAATCCTATGGCGTGCCGGGCCTGAGGCTGGGCGTATTGGCATCGGGCGACGAAGAAATCATATCGCATCTTAAGAAAGACGTATCTATCTGGAACATAAACTCTTTTGCTGAGTTCTTCCTGCAGATTTACTCGAAGTACGACAGCGATTACAAGCGCTCTTCCGCGAAATTCATAGCCGAACGCGAGCGTTTCCGCACAGAATTGGCCGCAGTGCCTTTCCTGGAGGTCTTCGACAGTCAGGCCAATTATTTCCTATGCCGCTTGACCGGAACTCTGACTTCGGCTGAACTTGCCGTCCGACTTCTTTCGGACTATGGCATCTTGATTAAGGATTGCAGCACGAAAAAGGGATTCGAGGGAAGGAATTATATTAGGATAGCGATAAGAAACAGAGAGGATAATTCTCGACTGGTCAAAGCGTTGTTGTCTGTTTGCCGATGAAAGTTTGTATCTGTGGAGGAGGGTCATTAGGCCACGTAATCGCCGGTTGGAGCGCTGCTAAGGCTAAGGGTCAGGTTAGCGTGTACACGGGTAGGCCCGGCAAATGGGCTTCGGATATCGTGGTGGACACTCCCGAAGGAGATAAACTTACAGGACATATCTTTAAGGTCAGCGACGACCCGCGCGAAGTGGTGAGCCCTGCCGACGTGGTGCTTTTCTGTTATCCCGGATACCTTATAGAGAGCACGTTGAAGCGATTGAAGCCATTTTTTAGAAAGGATGCCTTCATAGGTAGCGTTTTCTCTTCCACTGGATTTTTCTTCGATGCGCGAGAGGTTTTGGCGCTGGATCAGCCGCTATGGGGATTCCAGAGAGTGCCGTTTATCGCGAGGGTCGGAGAGTATGGCCACTCTGCCCATCTGCTTGGCTATAAGAGCGAACTGAAAGTGGCCGTGGAAAATGTGCCGACAGAGGAAAAGCTCTCATTCGTGGAGTTCCTTTCAGAGTGGTTCGAAAGAAAGGTAACTCTTCTCAACAACTATTTCGAGGCTAGCCTTAGTAACAGTAATCCTCTTCTTCATCCTGCCGTACTTTACGATATGTTCGCGGGCGATAAGGTCTACGACAGAAAAATCTATTTATATAGGGAATGGAGCGAAAGCGCCGCCGAGCTCCTGATTAAAATGGACGAGGAGTTCTTCCGACTTCTTGAGGTCCTTCCCGTAAGGCGAGGCTTCCTTCCTACCATTCTGGATTATTACGAAAGTAAGGACGCCGCATCACTTGCCGCCAAGCTACGTTCGATTCCCGCCTTCCAAAACTTGGAAGCTCCTATGAAACAGGGTCCTACGGGGTGGGTTCCCGATTATTCGAGTCGCTATTTTTCGGAAGATTTTCCTTACGGACTAAAGCTTATATGCACCTTAGCCCACGAAAAGGGAGTTCCCGTTCCTACTCTTGACAGGGTTCTTGAATGGGGTATGAGCAGAATTCAGACGCTTTCGTAGCGCCTTAGCCATCTTTTCCTGAATAGCCTTACGAGGAAGATGATTCCTCTGAAACATAGCTCTATACACATGGCTATCCACACTCCGCGAAGTCCCGGTTTAGGAGCCAATACGGCTGCCGTCTTTTATATGCGATAGCAGACGGTCTGTTTCGTTTTGTATGGAAAGGCTGTGCATAGGCGGGGCAAAGATATCTTTTTTTATTAACTTTGTGGCGGACCATACTCGAATCAATATGAAAAGAGCATTAAGACTATCGATAATAATCGGTGTAATCTCCCTTTTTTCCTATGGAACAATCTCTTGTGAGCCGGAGAAACCGGTGACTCCCATTATACCACCGACACCAGGTCCGGCACCGAACCCCGGTCCGGAGCCTACTCCCGAACCTACTCCGGAGCCGGAACCGGAAGAGAGCGTCATCTATTACGACAATCTGGATGGCTCCACCACTTCGGGCGTGTGGTTCGACCAGGCCGGGTCTTGTTTTAACCCGGAAGGCTCAGGCTGCGACGACCTGTCGTATGCCAGCAGTAGTGCGAAGGTTATCGCCACCTATCCTTCAAGTGGTTATCCTGGAGCGTCCGGTAAGAACGGCGTGTACTATCTGGGTACGTCTTCTTATATACAAGTGCGTAACATAGAATTGCCTCGCGGAGCGAAAGTGTTCAAGATTAGCGTGGGATTGCACAGCGTGAAGAATGGCAGCCCGGTAATCGCGGGAAAAACCTTTAACATAGGCATTCTCGATGAGATGTCGAAGACTTCGGATTATCAGAATTTGGACTTCTCGGTGAAGAATTACGGGAATTGGGCTTATGCTACGGCAGTTTTCGAGATACTTTCCGAGCAGACTACCCATCTTTCCATTCAGATAAGCAGCCTCGAGGCTCAAGTGCGTTCGGACGATTTGATGCTCGTGTCCACTACGGCGAAACCGGACTTTCAGGTTACTTTCGACTATTCATCGTCGGAAGAGCCTAATTACGATTATATAGAAAGGCCTAAGACGCTGAAAGCTAACAGCAATTACAAATATATAGACCACCGCGCCACTACCTATCGTTCGAAGAAGGAAGTCAGGAATTACGAGGCCTGCTACGATACTCGTCGTCATAATCCTATGTGGGTGGCCTTCCCTTGCCATGCCATCTATAACGAAGGCAGGTCCATAAGGCCAAGCAGGGACCCGTGGAGACCGGATCCTGAAATGACCGATGACGAGCAGTCGGTTATCTACGCATCCGATTGGGATAATTGGCCTAATAATACATACCGTTACTGGTCAGGCGTTTCCGATGGCAAATTCACCGTTAAGGGTCACCTTCTCGGCTCGGCCGACCGCGGCTCAGGTAACAAGAACGAACTTCTGGACCTTAACGTGCAGACTTTCTATCCTACGAATGTAGCTCCGGAGTTGTACCTGAACGATACCGGCGACGGCTCTTATGATAGCTCGCACTGGGGTATCATCGAGAGGCTCCGCCAAGATAAATGGGTATGCTCCGACACCCTTTACGTGGTAGTGGGATGCGCCTATGAGCACGAGGATTGGGTGCTCTACGACGATGTGAGCGGCAGTAATTATGCTTCTACTTCCAAGCCGTGCGTGATGCCTACGGCGCGCTATCTTCTCGCACTTCGCACCAAATCCGGCACCTCCGGAAAGCCTATCTGGAAATGTAGCGCGGACGAGGTGATGGCCATAGGATTCTGGTTCCCTCAGCGATTCGACAAGACCACGCTCAGCAGCCTTCCGCCACTTAGCGATTACACTTTCTCGGTTAGCGAGATAGAGAGTAAGATAGGCGGTGAATTCAGTTTCTTCCCACTGGCTCCGGCCGAGGCACTGAGTCAGAAGAAGATAAGTGATTGGCCTGGACTACAGGAAGTTAGTTATTAAATAGATTAGTGTATGCCACTATCGCGTTACGATATGCGATGGTGGCATCTGTCTTTTCGTTAGAGGCTCCGTGCAGGGTAGTCTCCGCTTGGAGTAGGTCCTGAATCGAGATAAGCCCTGCTTCGTAGTTCGACAGTGCGACACGATAGAGCCTGTCCGCTATGTCGAATTTCTCTATGGCTATCTGCCACAGGTCGTAGGTGGAAGTAAGCTCCATCCAGTTTTTCTCTACCTGAAGCTTTAACTGCTTGCTCAGGAACTCTTTTTCGTTTTCTGCTTTACGGACTTGAGTCTCTATTCTCTGAGCCTTGCGCGAGATTTTTCCCCAGTCCGAAAGAGGAATCTGAACGGTGGCGAACGCTATCGTGTTTATGTTTCCCTTACTGTGAGGGCCGGGGTTGTATATGTCTGAATAACCGGAGGTTACGCCTATCCCCATCTGTGGAAGCGCCTCGCCTATGACCATCTTCTTCTCCAGTTCCTTAGCTTCTTGCTGAAGGGTAAGGAGCTCTCTTTCAGGCATCTGTTCGGCGATTCTCTCCTCGTCCTGCCAGTACTCCTGCGGCTCCTTCAACTCTATGTCCGACTTGGACAGCCTTATCGAATCCAGGGAGGTGTATTCTACGCCTATCGAATTAAGCAGATTCATCTTCAAGAGTCTCATTCCGCTTTCCGCCTTTTTCTTTCCCGCCTTCAGCTCGCTTCTCTTGATGTCCAGCTGGAGTATGTCCACTTCGCTCGCCAGTCCGCTTCCTATGGCCTTCGAGACATTCGAATACAGGGTGCTTAGCGTACCGTCCAGATAGTCAAGCATATCTATCTTATCCTGAATCGAAGAAATCTCCCACCACAGCGACTCTATCTCCTCTGACGTCTTTTTCTTCTGCATCGTATTCTGCAGTCGGGCAGCCTTCACTCCCAGTGCGGCCAATTGGTTCCCGTGCACGATGCGTCCTCCGGCAAATACCGGCTGTATGAGACTTACGGACGCACTGTAGCCTTTTTGAAAGCCTGTGAACTTGGTATTGAGCCCGTACATCGCACCCAGAGACTCTAATCTGTTCTGTATCTCCCAAGCCATCTCGTTATGCCCCAGCACATCGGTGATTCCTATTTCGAGAAGCGGGTGGGCGGCATAGTAGCCTAAGGCCATAGCCGAAACCTGTGGAAAATACTCCCAGAGGGCTTCCTTACGCTGGAGTTCGGCGCCACGGATGTCCAGCTCCGCATTTTTTACATAGGCGTTATTCTCTTCGGCGAGTCGCAGGCACTCTTCCAGAGTCAGATTCAAGCTCTGCCCCTGAACTGAATGTGCGCCCAAACACAAGACTGCCACTAACGATATGAGATGCGCTTTTTTCATTTTGACTTACGGAATATTTGCCAATACGATACCGGCATTATCAGTGTTATGAGGAATACGGAAAGCATAGTTCCGAAACATATTACGACTCCCATAGGCATCCACAGGAGGTCTCCGCTTATTATCATAGGGAGAACTCCGAGCGCCGTGGTGCAGGAAGTCAGGAATATAGGTCTCATACGGCGCTTGCCTGCTTCTTGGGCCGCATCCTTTACGGAATAACCCTTTTCGAAACGCAATTCCTCCGCATATTCGAACATAATGATGCCGTTTCGCACTATGATTCCCACTAAGGAGATAAGGCCCAGTACGGCTGTCATCGAGAAGTCGAGCCCGAAAATCCAAAGCCCGAAGAAGGCTCCGAAAAGACAGAGGGAACTAAGCACTATGGTAAGTACGGCGAGGGAAATCTTCTTGAAATGGAAGAGCAGGAACATAAAGAGCACGAACACGGCCGCGAAGAATGCCAGCACTATCTCCGGACCTATCGAGCTATTTATGCTGTTAAGTCCGCCGAACTCCACGCTTACTCCTTCCGGCATCGTCGTACGGGACAGGTATTCCTTTATGGCCTTAATCGCCGTAGGCTGGCTGTAGCCGTATTTCATATCAGCGCCTACCACTATGGCCTGTTTCCCATTTATTCTGGTGAGCACTTCCGGCTCCCAGCCCGGACTCACGTCAGCCACTTGCCTGAGCGGAACCATCTGCCCAGGAATGGCGGTGGCTACCAGGGTGTTGCCTATATTATCGTAAGTCGCATCCTTCTGGAAATCCTGCGAATAGAGATTTACCGGAATGGTCACGTCTCCTTCGCGTATGCTGCTGATAGGAACTCCATTAAGTGCACTTGTCAGCGACAGGTTCATAAGCGCGCGGTTTACTCCCAGTCGAGTCGCTTCGTCGCCCTTCAATTCGAGATTTATGGTAGGGATGAGATTGTCTCCGTCGGAATGCACCCACTTAATCATCTCGAGGGTACTCATATAGCTCTTTATGCTATCCGACACTGCCCTGATCTGCTCGTAATCGTCTCCGAACACTCTCACTTCCACAGGAATCGAAACTCCCTGGTAGTCCATCTGTTTGAAGCGAATCAGCGCATTCGGGAAATAATGCTCGTAGAACGATTCGTATTCTTTAAGGCACTCGCGCGTGTCCTTGTTCGACTTCGTGTTCACGATTAGCTGGGCCACGTTAGGCCCCGGAAGAATAGGGGAATAAGTGGCGTGGAAACGCGGGGTTCCCGTGCCTATGAACTCAGTCACGGACACTATTCGCTCGTCCTTTCGAAGCATTCTCGAGAGCGAATCCGTTACCGCTTGCGTCTGCTCTATGCTGGAATCCGGGTCCAGGTACACCTCTATCGCGAAGAGGGGACGATTGGCCATAGGCATTAGCTGCAGGTTCATCCGCGAGAACATAAGAAGTCCGAGCGCTATGGCTGCTACTCCCGAAAGTATGGTGAGTCCCGCGTGCTTGAAGCATTTGTCCTGCACGAAGTCGTAGGCTGTCTGCATTCCTCTGAACAGAATGTTCTGGAACTTGTTTATGATGCCTTTCGACTCGCTGCTCGGCGACGTGATGAAGCGGGTTTCGAGCGATGGTACCACCAGTATGGCATAAGCCAGTGAGCTCATCAGCGCGAAGGTAATCACCCACGGGAAGGTGCTCACGAAGTCACCCAAGTAGCCGTGAATGAGCTTCAAGATAGGGAAGAACATCGCGCTTATGGCAAACGTCGCCATAAACATAGGCTTGAAAAGCTCCTGTGCGCTGGCCTGAGCTGCATCCAGCCTGCTCATTCCTCGCCCGAGCTTGTCCATATAGCCATCCATCGTAATGATGGAATCGTCCACTATCATACCCAGCACCACTATGAGTGCAGCTAACGAGACCGTATTCAGAGTAATGCCGTTTAGATACATCAGTGCGAGTGCTATGGCCGTACAGACCGGCACTCCCGACGACGCTATCAGCGCGCTCTTGATAGGGAAGAGCAGCATCATCACGAGAATCACCACCAGCATCGAGATTATCAAATCCCTGATGAACGACCACACGGAATCTCCCACCACCTTAGGCTGGTCCGTTATTCGGGTGATGCTCACGCTTTCCGGAGCCTCTTTCAGAAATTCGCCTATCACTCTGTCCACATCCTTTCCGAAGGCCACGATATTGTTATCCGGGCTCATCTCTATGGACAGAATCACTGCGCTTCGTCCGTTAAACGATATGAGCGACGACGGCTCCTTGTACCTGCGCTTGATTTTCGCGACATCTCCGAGGCGCAGGGATTGGCCCTCCTTCGAGGTCCGGATTATCCTTTCTGCCAATTCCTTCTCGCTGGTCACGTTCTTCGCGATGTGCACCGGCGAGCTCACGTAATCGGTGCTGAAAGTGCCGCCAAGCGCTTGCAGGTTAGCGCTTTGGTAATCCAGCATCAGCGCGCTTGGCGAGATGCCGTACTGGCTGAGCCTGTCCATATCCGCGATGATTGCGAATTCCTCGCTCTGCTCTCCGATTATGGATGCATTGGCCAATTCGGGGATCTCCCGCAGCCTGTCCGACAGGTCCCGGGCCAATTCGTTCAACTCCGCATAGCCCTTGTCCGGAGCCTCTATCGAGATGAGTACGGACGTGAGGCTCGAAAAGTCGTCAAGTACCACTATCGCCAATACTCCCGGAGGAAGCGTCTGCTTGAATGAGTCTATCTTGAGCTTGATTTTCGACCAAGTCTCGGTCTTTTGCGATGAAGAAACGGTGAGGTCGGTGTAGATGTAGCACATACCGTCCTTATTCACAACCTTAGTCTGCGGACGGCTGATTTCCGACATGGAGAAGAGCATCTGCTCGAGAGGTTTGCCCAACTCCTCTTCCACCTGATGGACGTCGGCTCCCGGGTAGACTGCGGCTATGAGTCCCTGCTTGATTTCAAAGGTAGGGAACTCGTCCTTATTCATAGTGACGAGACCCACGATTCCCAGACCTATCAGTAGGAACAGGAATAGGTCGACGATGTTCCGATTCTTTATCGCCCCTAATACAAGCCTGGATGTCAAACCTTTATTCTGCATTCTCAGTCGATGTTAACTTTCATTCCGGTACTTACTTTCGACATACCTTCCACTATTAACCTGTCGCCGCGTGACAGTCCTTCGGTTACGATTATTCCCTTATTCGAAAAGCCCCCCGTAGTGATGCGTGTCTTCTCCACGAGCCCCCTTTCGTTAACCGTCCATACGTATTTTCCGTCTATGTCGGAACGGATTACCGAAGCCGGGATTACCGGTGCGGTATTGTCTTCCTTTACGAAAGAAACCTTTCCTATCATACCGGGCATAGCCTCCTTCGGGGCATTCGCGATGCCGAGGGTGAATCGATAGCTATGCGAGATGTCTGATGCGCTTATGCCCTTTTCGGTAAGCGTGGCGTCGAACGTTTGGTTCGAGATGGCAGGAATGCTCACCTTAGCCCTGTCTCCTATCTTGAACCCCGACACTTCTGACTCAGGGACGTCTATTCTCACTTCCAAATGGCCTAAGTCTATGATTTTCATTATGGGCTGGAGTAGGGTCAAATTCTCTCCTTCCTTTACCATCACGTCGCTCACGGTTCCCGAAAAAGGAGTGCTTATAAGGCAGTCGTCCTTAGCCTTTTGAGCAGAAGAGAGTAGCGCACGGGCTTTTGCGAGTTGCGTTTCTACCTCTATTATCTTGATTTCAGGCACGCTGCCGTTATCCTTCACCGCTTGAATCCTGTCGTATCCGTCCTGGGCTTGACGCATAGTGGCTTTCGCCGAAGCGAGCGTGTTCTCCACGTTCTCCGAAAATATCTCGGCTACCACGTCTCCCGAGGCGACCTTTTTACCCTGCGCGGTTTTCAAGTCTTTCAGCTTCGCCGGAAAAGGACTCTTTATCAGCACTTCCGTGTGGCTTTCGATTTTGCCTACATAGGTCTTTTCCGAAGATAGACTCCTGGGCACTATCTCCTGAACCTTTACCTTGACGGGAAGCCTTTCGCCTTCCTTTCGTACTTGATGCTTGCAGGAAGGTGCCAGGCAGACAGTCAGGGCGATGATGCCGCTCGTAAGTATATGGAGTGGTTTCATAATGCTATTCATTTAGTTTGGCCACGCACTTGACGTCAGACTCGGTGATGTTGTAGTTATATAATGCGGACGAGCCGCCGCCAGTGTAGTTCAGGGAGAAGATAATGGTGTTAGCGTATTTTTCGCCGACTCCCGACACCTTGCATTTCAACTGAGGCTTCTGCAGAGCCTCCGAGATGGTGATGATGCGCTCCGTCTCCTTAAGCTGGAGGTGGTCGCCGTCTATTATGGCGTCGAATACCATCACGTCCGCGCCTATGATGTTCATAGTGACCTTTCCGGAAGATTCGTCGATCTTCAATACGCTCATCTGTCCCGATTCCGGAGCGAGTGAAATGGTTTCATTCGTCGTTTCATTAGATTCTACGGCCTTCTTCTCTAAGGTAATGGAACCGCTGGTCTTGAAGGAGTAGTCTCCCTTATAGAGATTAAGTCCTTCCTTACTCTGGCACGAAGACAGCACGGCCGATAGCGCAAGGCAAGTGGCTGCTATATATAAACATCTGAGTTTCATAATATTGTCGACTATTTGATTATTTCATTTATCTCCTTCCACCACAGAGCTGAAGATGTATCCGTGGACATCCTCCAATCCCCTCTCGGCGAAAGACTTACCTTGCAAGTTTTAGGCCCGTTCGGAAGACACGAGCGCTTGAATTGCTGGGAAAAGAATCTGGCATAGAACACTTTCATCCATTTGCCTATGGTTTGAGCGTCGTAAGTGCCCTTGAACGCCTCCATCGCGTATCTGTAGATGATGCGCGGGCGCTTTCCGTCGAAGAAATGCCACAGGAAAAAATCGTGCAGTTCGTAAGGACCTATCAAATCCTCGGTCATCTGCGCTCCCGGCACCAGTTCGGGCGACACCGGGGTCTCGACTATGTCCAGAAGCGTATCCTTGCAGGCCAATCCGCTCGCCTTCCACTTCGTGATCTCTCGAATGAGCGTCTTCGGTATGCCGACATTTACCCCGTACATCGACATATGGTCGCCGTTATAGGTGCACCATCCTAATGCCAATTCGGACAAATCCCCGGTTCCTATCACGATTCCACCTTCTGAATTGGCAATGTCCATAAGAATCTGGGTGCGTTCGCGGGCCTGCGCGTTCTCGTAGGCGACGTTATGCACTCTCGGGTCGAGTCCTATGTCCTTCATATGCAGTAGACAGGCCTGTGCGATGTCTATCTCGCGAGTGCTTACGCCCAGTTCGTCCATCAGGGACAGGGCATTGTCGTGCGTGCGCTCGGAGGTGCCGAAACAAGGCATAGTCACGGCTATGATGTGCTTCCTGTCTATGCCCATACGGTCGAAGGCCTCGCAGCAAACCAGCAGCGCGAGCGTACTGTCCAGTCCGCCCGACACTCCGATCACGCACTTGTCGCACTTGATGTGTTCGAGGCGTGTCTGCAGGCCGGTTACTTGAATGTTAAAGACTTCGCGGCACTGCTCTTCAATCGGAGTCGTGCCGCCCGGGAAAAAAGGGTGTCGTTCGATGTTTCTGAAAAGAAGTGAATCGAAGTCGGAATCTGCCGGAAGTCCGCAGTCTACGTGGAGATAGCGGTAGCTGTCAGATTGTCCGTCGATGGTATAATTGGCCGAATGTAAACGGCTGGCCTTCAGGGATGCGATGTCGATGTCCGCTATGGCCCGGCAGGAAGATTTGTCGAATCTGGCATTCTCGCTCAGAAGCTCGCCGTCTTCGTATATCATCGAAGATCCGCCCCAGACCAGGTCGTCCGAGGATTCGCCGTACCCAGTGCTGGCGTAGACGTAGGCCGTGTGCAACCTTGCGGAGGTGGCGCTGAGAAGGGTCTTGCGGAAGTCGTGCTTTCCGAGGGTCTCGTTCGACGCGGACAGGTTCAGGATGAGATTGGCCCCGCTGAGGGTCGCGTACGAACACGGTGGAATAGGAACCCACAAGTCTTGGCATATTTCCACTCCTATACAGGCTTTTCCCATGTCGAAGAGCTGAAAAACTCCGAACTTGCACTTCTGGCCGGCGTATTCTATGTCCACGAGTTCTTTCCCGAGTCGGGTCGCGCTTTCGAAATAGCGCGCCTCGTAGAATTCGTTATTGTTAGGAAGGTATGTCTTAGGTACTATTCCCAGCAACTTGCCTTTTCGGATTAGGGCCGCCGTGTTATATCTTCTGGAATTATAGACGAAAGGAAGTCCCACCGCGATAAGCGATTCGCAGTCGGATGTGAGCTGCAGGAGCCTTTCGAGACCGCTTTCCACGTTCTCGTAGAGGATTTCTTGGTTAAACATCTCCTCGCAGGTGTATCCGCTTAGGCTGAGCTCCGGAAAAACCATTATCGAAGGCTTGCACTCCCGCTCCAACCGATGACACGTTTCCGAGATGTTCGTCACATTCGTATCGATGTCGGCAGTACGTACTTGCGGACAAGCGGCCACTGCTCTGATCAAACTATAGTTATCATTAATCATAGTGTTGCAAAGTTACTTAAAAATGGCTAAATTTGCTCGGATTATGCCAATTTTTAAAAGATTATGAATAAAATTTATAAATTTATCTTGGGTATAGGCGCTGCATTGGCGTTGGCGTCTTGTAGCACTCCTACGAATATTCCGTATTTCCAGGATGTTACTAATGGTAGTACGGATTCGATAGCAGTATCGAAAACCATCAGGATTCGTCCGGGAGACAAGGTCTCCATCATCGTCAATAGCCAAAGTCCTAAAATCTCGCTCATGTTCAACTTGGCTTACGCTACGCGTTATGTAGGAACCGTTTCCGAAGACGCCATGGCAAGCAGCCAGAGCACAGGTGTTCAGGGTTATGCGGTAAGCGAGGACGGTACTATAGATTTTCCTGTATTGGGAAGGCTTTACATTGCCGATATGACCCGTGACGAGATAGCCAGAATGATAAAGAACCGTCTGGTAGAGGAAGGTTTGGTTCAGGATCCGGTAGTCACCGTGGAGTATCTTAATCTTAAGGTCAGCGTGTTGGGTGAAGTCGCAAGGCCTGGCCGCGTCAGCATAGACAGGGACGAGTACACCATTCTCGACGCACTTAGTGCGGCAGGCGACTTGACCATCTACGGTCAGCGCGAGAACATCAGGGTGATAAGGGCCGAGAACGGCATCAGGAAGACCTATGTGGTGAACATTTGCTCTACGCAGGACCTCTTCTCGTCACCGGTTTACTACTTGCAGCAAAACGATATGATTTATGTGGAGCCTAACGACGTGAGAGCACGCCAGAGTACCGTTAACGGTAATAACATCCGCAGTACTTCATTCTGGATTTCACTCGCTTCGCTTCTCACTTCGGTGACAAGTACCATAGTGCTTTTGCTTAGATAATTATTTCGATCATGGATAATAACAATACTTCGACAACTAATGTTCAGGAGGTGGCTTCCTTCGATTTCAAGAAGCTGCTTTCGGTGTTTCTGAAAAATTGGTATTGGTTTGTAATATCAGTTTTCTTGTGCTGCTCCGTGGCTGTATATAAAGTGCTTAGCACCAGCCCTCAGTATAGCAGGACAGCCATCTTGTTGATAAAGGAGAGCAATGTTCGCCGCGCTTCCTCTTCGGAGATGGAGGCCTTGCTTTCGCAGGCAGGTCAGATGCCGTCCAAATTGGCAAATGAAATAGTCGTATTCCAGGCACCGTCCCTTATGTCGGAGGCAGTCAGCCGTTTGGGGCTCACTACCGAGTATGCCTTGAGGGGCAGGATGCGTAACTCCATAGTTTACAGCTCAAGTGTTCCGGTGTTGGTGGATTTCTCGAAGATTCCGGACGACGTGTTCGTGAATTTCGTGGTAAGTCCTTCAAGAGATTCTTCCCTGACCGTGAGCGAAGTGGTATACCGCATCAAAAATCAAGAGACTAAGCTCCGCGGACACTTTAAGGTAGAGTATGGCGTGCCTTTCAAGATGGACTTCGGTATGATTACCATTAACAAGAACCCATACTACTATTCCGAGAAAGGTTGGACTAAGCCGGAGGTCGTTACCAAACGTTCGCTCGCCGCTACGACGAATATGTTCAAGTCTCGTTTCACTGCTTCTTCGCAGGATTCGAACAAGAGAATGTCCGATGTGCTTACCCTTTCCGTAACCGACTATAACATAAACAGGGCAGACGACCTTATCAATACCATCATCACGGTTTATAATGAGAAGTGGGTTATCGATAACAATAAGATGGCCGCAAGTACTTCGGTATTCATCGAAGATAGGCTTTCAGCCATCGAGGCCGAACTGAATAAGGTGGATAACACCATCACGAACTACAAGGCGAAGAACAAGATGCCTAGCGTAGACGAGGCTTCCAAGATGTACACTTCGCAGGCATCCGACATCGCCAGACAGATTCGCGAGCTGGAGAGCCAGTTGTCCGTGGCCAAGTATCTTAGGAATTTTATGGCTAATTCCGTAGATAACAATACCTTGATTCCTCTTCCTTCGGGAATTAACAGTGCGGCCATCTCGTCTCAGGTAACCGAGTATAACAACTTGCTGCTTAACCGTAACAGCCTCATAGCCGTATCTTCGGAGAAGAACCCTATGGTTAAGGACTTGGCAGAGAGCCTCGCGGCGATGAGAGCCGCCATCGTAAGCTCCGTAGATAACCAGGTGGCTACTCTCGAAGAACAGATAGCCTTCGCGATTACTCAGCAGACTCAGACGGAGAATAAGATAGCGCAGAATCCTAGCCAGGCTATGGACTTGGTCAAGTACGAGCGTCTTCAGAAAGTTCAGGAGAACCTCTACCTTTACCTCCTTCAGAAACGCGAGGAGAATGAGCTCTCTCAGGCTTTCTCCGCGTATAATACCAGAGTGGTGAATCCTCCTTACGGAAGCAGTGTTCCTGTATCTCCTCGTAAGGCGAGAATACTTCTCATCGCTTTCGTGCTGGGACTTATGATTCCTGCAGGTATTTTCTACCTCCAGATAGTTACCGACACCAAGGTTCATTCTAAGAAGGACTTGGATACTCTCAACCTCTCATATTTGGGAGAGATTCCTCTTCATAGTGATGCATCGGTGTCTAAGAAATTCATCGGCAAGTTCATAAAGAAGAAAGAGGGCGAAGCTCCATTGAGCGAATTGGTAGTGGCGAAGGGTAACCGCGACATCATAAACGAGGCTTTCCGTATTACCCGTGCTAACCTCGAGTTCTCCAGCAGGCATTCGGGCGATAAGGTCATAATGGTTACATCCTTTAACCCTGGAGCAGGTAAGACTTTCGTTAATCTTAACCTCGCTTGCGCTCTCGCATTGAACGGAAAGAAGGTGCTTTTGATAGACGGAGACTTCAGAAGGCTCACACTTTCTGCATTCCTCAACCTGAAGCGCAGGGGATTTGCTGACTATCTCGCTGAACCTGACGAACCTATAACCGATTATATCGTCAAGGATGTCAAGTTCGCTAACCTGGACGTGCTTCCTGTGGGGACCCTTCCTCCTAACCCATCCGAACTCCTTAATAAGGACGACGTGGTTAAGGTTATGAATCAGCTCAGAAGTCAGTACGATTACATCTTCATCGATTGTCCTCCTATAGACATCGTGGCAGATACCCAGATCATAGCACCTCTGGCGGACCGTACCATCTTCGTAGTTAGGGCAGGTCTTTTCGACAAGAGTCAGTTGAACGACCTCGTCAAGCTTGAGGCTAACGGCAAGTATAAGAACCTTTCACTCGTTCTCAACGGAACGGAAGTTTATGGTGGAAGTTCATATGGAGCCCACAACTACACGAAGTCACACAAATATTATAGCAAGTCGTAATAATTATGGGACTGTTTTCTTTTAAAAAAGCATTGCTGTCGCTGTTCGACGGGTTCGTGGATTATCATTGCCACATACTGCCCGGCGTGGACGATGGCGTGCAGACTATGGAAAGCAGTCTTAAGATCCTGTCGGCATACCATAAGATGGGCGTGAGAAGAGTATATCTCACGCCCCATATTATGGAAGACGTGCCTAATACTCCCGAGGGATTGACGGCCCGATTCGAGGAATTGAAGGCTTTTCTGGAAGAATTCGGAAAAGGGGAAGAGTTTCCGGAATTGGGATTGGCCTCCGAAAATATGATGGATATGCTTTTCGAGAAGCGTCTAGACAAGGGAGAACTCTTGCCTCTTCCGGGGAAGCGCCTTCTTGTGGAGACATCCTATTACAACCCGCCTTTCAATATGCGGGATTTGCTTTTTAAGGTCAAGTCGTCGGGGATGACTCCGGTGCTGGCCCATCCGGAACGCTACATATATATGTCGGATTCGGATTATGAAGAGTTGAAAGGAGAAGACATCGTCTTTCAACTGAACCTTTCTTCGCTTTCGGGCTTCTATGGGTCCGAGGCTCGTAAAAAAGCCGAGTCTATGTTGAAGAAAGGCTATTACGAATTGGTAGGCACCGACTTGCACAGGTGGTCGGTTTTGGAAGCTTATACTAAGGTTATGCTTCCTAAGACTATTTGGACGAAACTTGAAAATTTGGTGTCTGAAAGTTCGAAATTGATGTAGTTTTTTTATTAAATTTGTATGGTGATTGACGATTTGAAAAAGAACATTGAGTTCGTGGTGTCGCTCTATGAGCAGGAAAGACAGCGGACCGGCGAGTTGAGCGCTCGTTTAGTTCTTTTGGAATCGGAGGTCGCTGATTTGAGGCAGCAGAACGCTGACTTGAAAAATAAGATAGGGAAACTTGAGATAGCTAATGCCTTCGCGGGGCGTGAAGATACGTCCTTCGAGGCTAAGGAAAGTATAGACAAGCTCGTGCGTCAGATAGACCAGTGCATTAAATTATTGGAAAAATAGCTATGGCACAGAGGATTACTATAATGATAGCGGGTAAGAGCTATGTACTTTTTGCTAAGACGGCTACGGAAGAACACTATATACGGCTTGCAGCTGAGAGGATAAACAGGTCATTCGCCCTTTATTCCGAAAACTTCAGCTCGGTGTCCGATTTCGATAAATTGGCCTTTTCGGCATTGGCAGACACTATAGTGCTACTTAAACTCGAAAAGGAAAAGGCAGAACTCGATTCTTCTCTTTCCGCTTTGTCAAGCGAACTCGATTCTTATTTGAAAAAGATTGAAAAATAGCCGTCGGTTCCACTCGCTCTAACAAACACGTTCTACGGAACCGGGAAAGCTCTTTGCGAAGATGGCAGGCCCTTTCAGTAGGGAAGCCTGAACCGGAAAGGCCCCCAAATCTTATCTTTGATAAGTTTCAGCAGGAACTGCCGGCTTTTAAAATATAACTAATAATTTAATTATGTTTTTGTATTACATCATTGCCGCCATTGCAGGTGCTGCTCTTGCATTGGGTATTTATATCGCAGTTTCTCGCTCGGTGAATAAGGGCCGTGCGGATGCCATAATAGAAAAGGCTACTGTAGAAGCAGAAAATGTCAAGCAGACGAAGATGCTCGAGGCTAAGGAGCACTTCCTCCAGCTTAAAAGCGATTACGACCGTAAGGTGAACGAGCGTAACGGTCAGTTGAAAGATCGCGAGAATGTTATCAAGAACAAGGAGAACCAGCTTAATCAGCAGTCTGCCGAGTTGAACAAGCGCCTCAGGGACTTGGATTCGCAGAAGGGCCAATTGGCCGCTGACAGGGACCGTCTCTCGAAAAAGGAGCAGGAGGCCGACAAGCTCATCGAGCAGGCCAAGCACGAACTCGAGGTTGTCGCAGGCATCAGCGCCGCAGAGGCTAAGAATATGCTCATCGAGAACTTGAAGGCTGAGGCTCGCTCCGAAGCTCAGGCCTACATTAACGACACTATGGACGAGGCTCGTCTGAATGCGTCGAAGGAGGCCAAGCGCATCGTAATCAATACCATTCAGCGCACTGCCACTGAGACCGCCATCGAGAATGCCGTTACCACATTCCCTATCGAGAATGACGAGGTGAAGGGTCGCATCATCGGTCGCGAAGGTCGTAACATCAGGGCACTCGAGGCTGCTACCGGCGTGGAAATCGTCGTGGACGATACTCCGGATGCCATCTTGCTTTCGGCGTTCGACCCGGTGAGAAGGGAGGTTGCCAGATTGGCATTGCATCAGCTGGTAGTGGATGGTCGTATCCACCCTGCCAGAATCGAGGAAGTGGTGGCGAAGGTAAGCCGTCAGCTCGAAGATGAGATTTTGGAGACAGGTAAGCGCACTTGCATCGATTTGGGCATACACGGATTGAACATCGAATTGGTCAAGCTGATAGGCCGTATGAAATATCGCTCGTCTTATGGACAGAACTTGCTGCAGCACTCGCGCGAGGTGGCAAATATTTGTGCCATAATGGCTTCGGAGCTTGGACTTAATCCTAAGGTGGCCAAGCGCGCAGGCCTCTTGCACGATATAGGTAAGGTAAGCGAGGAGGATCCTGAGCTTCCACACGCATTGCTGGGTGCTAAATTGGCCGAGCAGTATAAGGAGCGTCCGGAGATAGTGAACGCTATCGGTGCGCACCACGAGGAGATGGAGATGACTTCGATTTATTCTCCGCTCGTGCTGGTGGGTGATGCGATTTCCGGTGCTCGCCCTGGTGCTCGTCGCGAGGTTATCGAGAGTTACATAAAGAGACTGAAGGGTATGGAGGATTTGGCTGCCTCTTATAAGGGCGTTACCAAGTCTTACGCCATCCAGGCAGGTCGCGAGCTTCGCGTCATCGTAGGTGCCGAGGAAGTGTCTGACGAGCAGGCTGCCAGACTTTCTACCGATATCGCACAGCGCATTCAGGATGAGATGACTTATCCTGGTCAGGTTAAGATTACAGTAATAAGAGAGACTCGCTCCGTGGCTATTGCCAAATAGGAGCGAGCCTCTTTAAATATAGGTGAGGGCAGTGTTTAGAGCTGCTCTATCATCTTTTCGAATAAGGCAGTCATCTTGCACGTAGCGGCATCGGCTGCCTTTACTATTAGATCTCCGTCGGTCTGATAGTCGTCCGGCATGTCGTCGTGTGCGAGGTCGGTAACGACTGACATTCCGAAGCAAGGGATGTCGCAGTGTCTTGCCACTATGATTTCAGGAACGGTGCTCATACCGACCACGTCGCTTCCTATGGTGCGGAAGAACTTGTATTCTGCCGGTGTCTCGTAGCAAGGTCCCGTACATCCTATATACACGCCCTCCTGAAGCTTGAGCCCCATCGAAGCCGCGGTCTCTCTCGCTAATTTGCGAAGTGCCGGGTCGTAAGGTCTGGTCATATCGGGGAACCTAGGTCCGAACTCGTCCAGGTTAGGTCCTATCAGCGGATTAGGAAGGAGGTTTATATGGTCCTTGATAATCATCAGGTCGCCTATCGAGTAGTTGAGGTTAATTCCTCCTGCTGCGTTCGATACGAAGAGGTAGGAAATGCCCAATAATTTCATAACCCTTATCGGGAAGGTGACTTGCTGCATAGTGTAGCCTTCGTAATAGTGGAAGCGTCCTTGCATGGCGATTACCTTCTTTCCGGCCAAGTCTCCGAAGATAAGGTTACCCTTATGTCCGATGGCTGTGCTTTCGGGAAATCCCGGAATCTGTTTGTATGGAATTACCGTAGGATTCTCTATCTTGTCTGCGAGAGAGCCCAGTCCGCTTCCCAAAACCACGCCCACGAGTGGGGTCTGGCCTTTAATCTGCTCGCGAATATAATCGGCTGCATTCTTGTAGGGAGTTATTCTGTCTGTCATAAAGTTCTAATTAGTTCGGTGAAAAGCTTAATCATATTCTTGGAAGCTGCATTGGCTGCCTCTACCACGTCGTCGCCGTCGTTCACGTAGTCGTCGCTGAAGTCTCCGTGCGCCTCGTTAGAGATGACGGACACTCCGAACACTCTCATTCCGCAATGCCTTGCGACTATCACTTCCGGAACGGTGCTCATACCCACTGCGTCTGCACCGGCTATGAACTTGAATTTGTATTCTGCCGGGGTCTCGTAGGTCGGGCCTGTGTCTCCGTAGTAAACACCTTCCTTAAGGTCGATTCCTACTCGTTCGGCGATTTCCTTGGCCAGTTTTCTCAGCTCCGGATCATAAGGTCTGGTCATATCCGGAAATCTCGGGCCAAATTCTTCCAAATTCTTACCTATCAACGGGTTCGGAAGCATATTGATATGGTCTTTAATCATCATCAAGTCGCCCACCTTGTAGCTCGGGTTCAATCCTCCCGCTGCGTTCGACACGAACAGGGTCTCTATCCCCATCACTTTCATAACCCTCATCGGGAAAGTGACTTGCTGCATAGTATAGCCTTCGTAGAAGTGGAAGCGTCCCTGCATCGCCAGAACGCAGTGCCCGGCTATGGTGCCGCAGATCAGGTTTCCCTTATGGCCAATCGCGGTGCTGACCGGGAAGTTCGGAATCTCCTTATACGGAAGAACTATCGGTTCTTCTATGGCATCGGCCAATGCGCCTAACCCGCTTCCCAGCACGATTCCGACGCAGGGCTGTCTCTGGCCAATTCTTTCTTTTATGAAAGCTGCCGCTGTCTGATAATCACTAAAATACATCTTTCTCTTCTGTTTCTTTTTCGGAATCGTGTTCCGGGTATTCTTTAATAGGGATCTCGCCGTTAAAGCATTCGTCCTTAACGTATTTTACGGCGTTCTGAAGTCCTTCGGCAAACTTCTCGAAGTCTTCCTTATAGAGGAAGATCTTATGCTTGTCATAGCTTACTGTTCCGTCCGGAGCAGTGTGTCGTTTGCTTTCGGTGATGGTAAGATAGTAGTCCTTGTGGCCTTTAGTCGTTTTAACGTCAAAAAAATAAGTGCGCTTTCCCGCTTTTACAGGAAGAGAAAAAACATCCTCAACTCCTCTTTCGCCCCTAGGGGCATCAAAATCATTCCTATTCATAAACTTATGGTTTTTAGTTTATGCAAAATTAGAATTTTTTTTGATACTTTCGTAATACTTCCCCCTACTTGTACGAATAATGCTCCGCCTTGAGCGGTGGTTGTTTAGTTCCAGGTCCCAGAGCTGTATGTGTTTTCGCAGATCTACATTGTCACACTTATGTCTGCCCAGTTTTCGCTCGGGAGTAGGTCGCTGTTTTTCGCTCGTTATGGTTTTCGCTCGCAGCAAAGCCCTTCGGACGGGCCCTTCTTTCTGACGAAATGGTTCCCTCCATCGTAGCCGAAGATGGCATTGCCCTCAACCCGAAAAACACCTTTTGAGTTAGGATGCCGTAGAGACGCTTCTAGATGGTCCGGTGGCTAAAGGTGTACAGAAATTTCGTACACCTTCAGGTTACACCCTTAGTAGAACGCTGTAGAATGCGGCAGGTGTTCAAAGGTGTTTTTCGGGTTGCGGAATAATGATGGCGGAACTCCGCGAGCAGGCAATACACCCTGAGGGCAAAGTAGCAAGTCAAAACAATAATTCTAGAGAAGCGAGAAACACATACAGCGAGGGAGCCGTCCACCCACGGACAGATATAGGAGGGCACTGAAAAAGTCCTTGGCTATAGCGTAATTATCCAGTGAATTATTGATAACTGTTTGGTGGTTTGCTAATTATTTTGTATCTTTAAGTAGTTGGATGATAATCACCTATGCTCAATACACAACAGAAAATCAAGTTTAGTGAGCACGCAGTTCTTTACGACATGCGTCAGCCTTGATTCCGAAAATGCCATCATGCTGTTCGATCTCTTCCTGACTGGCGAAATCTCCTGCCGTGCCATCCTGAAACAGCGGGTAAATCCGTTCGCCCAGCCGATGCCACTCCCGTGCGCCTTCCTTTGTCAGCGGCAGAACATCATCTTTCAGATACCCATATTCGTGCATTTCCGAAAGACCGATCATGCCATCCGGCAGACTTTCGATCTTCTCCTCTGCTTCCCACATCAGGCGATTGATTTCTTCCGTGTTTTCAGCCGCAACCGCAGCCGCCAGATTGTTGGCAAGTTCTTCCGTTGCCGCCCGGTCATCCAGCTTGTAAGCAAAGTTTACAATGAGATTTCGCTGGCTGTTGTCAAAAACGGTTTTGTCCCGTTCCTTGTCCGCAATCAGCTTTTCAGCATATTCCATCGCCGTCATGCGCTCCACACTCCTTTCTGCCACCGCCGTTTCCAGTTTTTCAAGAAAATCAGCAGCGGTCAATCGAATCGTATCCATCGAATCTTTCAATTCTTTCAGTTCCTTGCCGCTTGCCCAGCTTGCTACATACGGGAACGAGTAGTCCGAAGTATCAATGCCAAGTGCCGAGCAAACCGTAAATGCAATGCTTTCCGCTTCTGTTTCTTTGGTAAGCTGGTCTTTTTCCTCGCCGCGCTGTTTCATCTGGTCGCTGTCATGCAGCATGGCATGAGCAACCTCATGGATCATCGTCTTAATGGTCTGGCTCTCACCCATATCGGCACGAACACAGATTTCTTTGTCCATGTGGCTGTAATAA
>URCV01000022.1 GCA_900546445.1 uncultured Bacteroidales bacterium
AAGAGCCAATGAACGAGCTCTCTTGACAGCTTGAGCTACTTTTCTCTGGAATTTGAGAGAAGTTCCGGTGATGCGACGAGGCAAAATCTTACCCTGCTCGTTAAGGAATTTCTTCAAGAACTCAGCGTCTTTGTAATCTACGTATTTAATGCCGGCTTTCTTAAAACGGCAGTATTTCTTTTTGCGAACCTCTACGGTCGGTGGGTTCAAGTAGCGAATCTCGCTGTTTTCTACATTAGCCATGGATTAGTCCTCCTTAGTTTCTTCAAATTCAACTTCTTCTACCGGTGCTGGAGCTGCCTCTACCTTAGGAGCGGCTGCTTTGTTGGCGCGAACCTGACGACGGTGCTCCGCATAAGCGATAGCGTGCTTGTCAAGTGCTACTGTGAGGTAGCGGATGATGCGCTCATCACGGTGATACTGTGTCTCGAGAGTCGCAATGAACTCAGGAGCAGCTTTGAATTCAATCAGGTAGTAGAATCCTGATGTCTTGTGCTGGATAGGGTATGCAAGCTGCTTGAGACCCCAATCCTCTTCGTACACGATCTCGCCGCCGTTAGCTTTGATAAGATCAATGTACTTGGCAACCGCTTCCTTCATCTGAGCATCAGACAAAACGGGAGTTGCAATGAAAACGGTTTCGTACTGTTTAATCATTTGTTTATAAATTAAATTATTAAATATAGTCCCTTAAAAGGGGACGCAAATATAGCAAATATTTTTCTTAATGCCAAATTATTCTGTCACATAGCCACCCCGCCTAAGTCCGGTGAGTCCCATCTTCTTATACTCTTGCTGTATGCGGGCAGTGTCCTCCCTGGCGTCTCCGTTCAGGGCGAACTTTTTACCGTAGCCTATCTCCTTTTTCTTATAGTCGGCGTGTGACAAGAATACCGGTACGCCTGTCTGCATAGCTATGGTGTGGTAACCGGTCTTCCATTTGCGGATGGGCTTTCTGGTTCCTTCCGGACAGATTACCAGATAGAAATTTTCGCTTTCGTTAATGGCGTGAATAAGCGGCATAAGTGCACCGGAAGGGTTCTTCCTGTCTATGGGGAAGGCGCCCAACTTGCGCAGAATCCATCCTAAGGGGCCCTTGAATGCCTCTTTCTTTATCATAATGTGAAGTCTGCCGTCCAGTGAACGAAAGTAAAAGAGTCCCAAGACAAAATCCCAGATGGATGTGTGAGGTGCGAAGAGAAATATGCCTTTTTTCTCTTCCGGAACTACATCTTCGCCCGGTGTGATATGCCACCCGAGCACTTTGGTAAGAATGAAACGGTGTATTTTCGGATTCATAACCTAAATGTCTATGTCTTCCAGCTCCTCTTCTGAGCGCAGGTGGGTGCGTATGAAATTCTGCCGTTCGAGAGTATTGTCCCCCATATAGAATTCCATAATTTCGCTGATGGATTCTTCCTCTGCCAATTTCACTCTGTCCAGACGCATCTTGTCTCCTATGAAATCGGAGAATTCGTCAGAAGAGATCTCACCGAGACCTTTGAATCGGGTGATTTCGCAGTTTCCCTTCAGCTTGGCTATGGCTGCTTCCTTTTCCGGAATGTCGTAGCAGTAGTAGTTCTCCTTCTTGTTCTTGACCCTGAAGAGGGGAGTCTGGAGAATGTGCACGTGTCCGCGGCGGATAAGGTCCGGATAGTACTTCATAAAGAAAGTAAGAACCAGCATACGGATGTGCATACCGTCGTCGTCGGCATCGGTAGCCACTATGATTTGGTTATATCTCAAGTCCGCCACGTCTTCCTCTACGCCGAGTGCCGAAATAAGCAGGTTCAACTCCTCGTTCTCGGCCACTCTCTTGCGGCTCTCCTTATAACAGTTTATAGGTTTTCCTCGAAGCGAGAAAACTGCCTGAAAGTTACCCTGACGTGCTTTAGTGATGGTTCCGGAAGCGGAATCACCCTCGGTAATGAAGATGGATGAATTATTTATGCACTCCTGAATCTCCTCCGGCGTGCGGTCCGTCACTTTGTCGTTATAGTGGTATTTACAGTCGCGCAGCTTCTTGTTATAGACGCTTGCCTTCTTGTTCTTCTCGCGGGTCTTTTTCTGGATTCCGGCTATCTCCTCCCTTTCCTTTTGGGCTTCCTTAATCTTCTCCTCGATTATAGGCACTATCTCCTTATGGATGCGCAGATAGTCGTCTAAAGATTTGGCCACGAAGTCGTTAACGTAAGTTCTTATGGATGGGCCGGTCTCTCCGTTCGGTTTTTCCCACATATAGGTAGAGCCCAATTTGATCTTAGTCTGACTTTCAAAATGTGGCTCCTGAATCTGTATGCTGATGGCGCCCACGATGCCCTGCCTGCAGTCCGCCGCCTCGTAGTTCTTCTTGAAGAAATCGCGCAGTGTCTTCGCTATCGCCTCCCTGAACGCTGCCAAGTGGGTACCGCCGTCGCGCGTGTTCTGGCCATTCACGAAGGAAGAGATGTTCTCTCCGTAGGAATTAGTGTGGGAGATTACGATTTCGATGTCTTCGCCCTCCAGATGTATCGGCGGATAGAGCGGAGCCTCGCTCAAGTTCTCCTTCACCAAGTCGGCAAGTCCGTTTTCGGATTTGTAGTTCGTGCCGTTCAGAGTAAGGGTAAGTCCTTTCTTCAGGTACGAATAATTCTTGACCATATCTTCCACATAGTCAAGGTTAAAGGCGAAGTTTCCGAACATCTCCCTGTCCGGGGTGAATCTTATGAGGGTGCCGTTTTTCTCTTTCGTGCTCTCCTCCTTCTCCTCGATGAGGACTCCCTTGGCGAACTTGGCCCAATGGCACATTCCGTCTCGGTTCGAGCATACGTAGAACTCCTCGGAAAGGGCGTTTACGGCTTTTGAACCTACACCATTCAGACCTACGGATTTCTTGAAGGCCTTGTCGTCGAACTTACCGCCGGTATTAAGTATGCTGGTAGCCATTACGACCGAGCCAAGCGGAATTCCGCGTCCGAAGTCCCTGACGCTCACGGAGCCGTCTTCGCCTATGTCGATAAGTATCTGCTTTCCGAAGCCCATAGCGTATTCGTCTATGGAGTTATCTATTATCTCTTTGAGTAATACATAGATACCATCGTCTTGATTTCTTCCGTCACCCAATCTTCCGATATACATTCCAGGGCGCATGCGGATGTGCTCCATGCCCTCGATGGTTCGGATATTGTCTTCTGTGTAGTGTATTTGCTCTTCTGCCATAATCTTTTCTAAAAGTGCCGCAAAGTTACAAAATTATAATTTCAATGTAAAGATGTATCAAAGGATGCGACGGGTCATTTGTGTAAAGAGTGACCACGCAAGTGTTGTCGCTGTCCTTTTGGAAACTGTCCGTCCTTACTGAAAATCTGAATGCGGCCTTGTCCCCGGGACGTATTTCCGATGTGCTTTTCAAAAGATCTAACTTATCAGAGTCAAACTCTGTCTTATAGATAGTCAGAGGTGTCTTTCCTATGTTTTCCACCTCGAATTCCGCCTCACTTCTCTCGCCCTTTTGTACTGGCGAAGGCAGCAGCACGTCCCTCGTCTTCGATACAGGCGCGTCCTTTAGCATCTCTACGCTCCACGACGAAAAGTTCTCCTTAGTTATCGCGGTGAAAGTCACGCACTTGCCCGATTTCTCCCCGTCGATTACAGGTGTGCTCACATATAAGTTCTTTCCCCATTTGCTGCGGTTCGAGCGGACGGTGACCACTATGCGAGCGGTCTTCCCGGCTTCGATGGTCTGATGGGCCGGCTCTATGTGCAGCTCTGCCGTCGAGTCTACCCAGCTAAGCGTCAGTGGCTTATCGGACCAATTGGCCACAGTGACCTCGGTGCTGGCCACCTCTCCCTGCGAGAGATTTCCCACCTTGACTACATCTTTTTTCAGGCCAATCCGCCCGTAATGAATCGGGTACGTCTGTTCGAGCGGCAGTGCTTCCTTATGCACGTCGCCCCGGATATGTAGGTTAAGAGGCTTCTTGTGCCCTTCGAAGTAGACGCTTAAGGTTTTGTCGAAAGGGTAGGGACCGTCTTCGTTAGTGTAGGTTATGTCGATTCGTGCCTTTTCGCCCGGAGAGAATGGCGTGGTGGTCCAAGTCACTTTCGTGCAACCGCAAGTCTTCTTTACGTTTCTTATGCTTTGCACATCCTTCGATATGTTCTCTATGGTAAAGGTGCAGGTAAGGTTCTTGTCGTTTACGGTAACGTCGCCCCAGTCGTGTACCGTTTTGTCTACACGAACGATGTTAGCGAAATCGGTACCCAACGCAAAACTGAGTATGATATAGAATAAAGCGAATTTCATTTTTGCAAATTTACTACAAATTATTACTTTTGTAAGTAAAATGAAAAAATAAATTACCTTAGATTAAGAGGAAATTTTTGAGGATAGATTTGTTTTTGAAGAAGGAGTGTGCCGGGGCACATGACTGATGAAAAAATATATATAGACCGAAAAGATACCTTAAGATGAGGTAGGTTATTTTTGAATTTTACGTTATCTAATCAAAATTATTTTATTATGGCTTACAAAATTTTAGCAGACACTTGCGTTGCTTGTGGAACTTGCCAGGGAGAATGCCCTTCAGGTGCCATTAAGGAAGGCGATGTGTATTCAATCGATCCGGATGTATGTATAGGCTGTGGTGCTTGCGCTGACGCTTGCCCTACAGGCGCTATCATTCCTGAAGAGTAAGAGCGGGAGACATCACGACGAAAAAATAAAAACGCGACCTGTCACAGGGCGCGCTTTTCTCGTGTCACCGTGAAAGGTGACAGCAGAACAATTATATAATTAAGCTAAAAACAATATCATAAGTTGGGCGGCGATGACTCTCAAGAACATAGAGAGAGGGTAGACCGTCGCATATCCGACTGCCGCAGCGTCCGCTTTCGTCTCTTGATTGTCTTCCTTGAGCATAGTCTTCTCGGTGTCGTTCGAGAATGCGAGTGCAGGCGGATTCGTGCTACCTCCGGCCAATACACCCATAAGGGTAGTGAGCGGAACTTTCATGGCGAAGCGACCTATCAGGGCGCATATCAAGAGCGGAACTATGGTAATGATGGCACCGTAGAGAATCCAGGTCAAACCACCTTTGTTGACGATGGTGTCTACGAATCCGGTGCCGGCCTGAAGACCCACGCAAGCGAGAAAAAGGGAGATTCCTATTTCACGAATCATAAGGTTCGCACTTGTGGTGGTGTAGGTTACCAGATGGAGCCTAGGTCCGAAGTGGCTGATGAGAATCGACACGATGAGCGGTCCTCCGGCCAATCCTAACTTGATAGGCTGTGGAATGCCCGGGATGTGGAATGGAATGCTTCCAAGCAGACATCCGAGTGCGATTCCGGCGAAGATGCTGATAAGGTTAGGTTCGTCCAGTTTCTTTAGGGAGTTTCCTAAGATCTTGTTCAATCCTGCGATGGCTTCTTCAGTACCTACTACCGTGAGCATGTCGCCGAGCTGAAGAACTGTGTCCGGTGTGGCATTCAATTCGATGCCTGCCCTACGGATTTTCAAGACATGTGCGCCGAGATACTTCTCGAAATCGAGCTTTCCGAGAGTCATTCCGTTAATCTTGCTCTTCGAAATGATGATTTTCTTCTGAATGAGCTTGCCCTTGCCTTCGATGGTGGTCGTCGCTACGCTGTTTTCCGTTTGCGTCCTACTTTGCTGTGCCGGAGTGAATCCTTTCAATGGCTTGGAGAAGATAGGCTTGAGCGCGATGAAAGTGAGGATCCAGCCTACTACACCCAGTGGGTATGCTACGGCATATCCCAGTGCTATTCCTGAAGGGTCGCCTCCTGTGGCGTCGGATAAAGCCTGTTGTGCCGCACCCAGACCAGGCGTGTTCGTTACGGCACCGGACATCACGCCCACCATGGTAGGTGCGCCTATTCCGGTAATCTTAATAAGGGACCAAGTGGTTAATACACCTAATAAAATGTATAAACAAGCGAGAAGGTTAAGTTTTACTCCACCTGCCCTGAAGTTTGAAAAGAAGCTGGGGCCCACCTGCATACCGATGGAGTAAACGAATAGGATAAGTCCCAATTCTTTAGTAAAATGAAGAAGTTCACCATCGAGTACATAGCCGAAGTGGGAGAAAAGTATGCCCACGAACAAAATCCAAGTAACACCCAGCGATATGCCGAAGATTTTACACTTTCCCAGGATTTTGCCCAGCGCGATTACTGTACTCAGTATTATAATAGATAATGCTATACTCATTGATTCAACCAGTTATAAGCCCGTTCCATTACAGCGTTACTCTGACTGAGGACACGGATGAATTCGTCTGCGGCGCGTTTGCGGTACGCCTTTTTGATAGTGTGCACGCAGCCTTCCATCTGTGTGGCCGGTGCATCGATAGGAATGGCTTTCAATGCCGTCTTGTGGAGTAGGGTCGCTTCCGAAAGGAAGGTTACCATCTTCGTGGCCGATACCAAGTCCAGAAGCACGTTGACTTCATTTATGTCCACCTTCACGTTCAACTTCTCGTACATTCCGGGGAATATGCGGTCGAACGCATTACGTGCCTGTGTCTCTTTAGCCGGCATCGCGAAGACCTGCCCCTTTATGTCGTCCAGGCTCACTACGCTCTTTTCTGCGAGTGGGTGATTCTTGCTGACTATCACGCTCAGGTGATTGTCGAAGAGAATGTGAGAGTCTATTTCCTCGTCGAGGATGTTAGGCTTGAAGCAAAGCACGAAGTCCAATTCTCTTTTTTTCAGCATATCCAGCACTTCGCTCATAGTGCCGCAGGTGATGTTGAGCTTCACGCCCGGGTATTGGCTTGAAAACTCCTTTACGCTTTCAGTTAGGATAGGTGCGAAAGTGTAAGTGATTCCTATGTTGAGGACTCCGGACAGAAGTTGCTTCAAATCGTTGATTTGTGTAAAACATAGCTGTGCGTCCTGAAGTGTGCGGACGGCTATCGGAAGCAGGTGCTCCCCGCTTTCCGTGAGTGCGACAGAGTGGCTGCTACGCTGAAACAACTCCACTCCGAGTTCTTGTTCCAAGCACCTTATCTGCTGAGACAGAGTGCTTTGGGTTACGAACAGAGCGCGAGCCGCTTCAGAGAAATTCAGTGTCTGTGCTGTCTTTACGAAGTACTTTAACTGCCTGAGTTCCATATAATGATTAGTCCATTAAGTTCTTATAGTGCTTGAGGCCTTCCTCTACACTTTCTGCATCGCCCAGATCGATGGTTGCCATTTCCCTTGACTTGTTGTTTGCCTTTGCGCCTACGCTTTGAATGCGTCTGCGACGAGCGAAGTCATCGGAAATTCTAAGAACAAATGCTAATGCTAAACAAGCGAGTGTGATGATTAATGCTTTCATAATGTTTTTACCTTTTTATTGTTAATTGTTCTGTCATTTTTGACGATGACAAAGGTATGTCTCGATTAATCGGAAAAAAAGCTTCGGCTCGTGTTTGTTCTAATAGCAACTTTCGTTTTAAGTGATAACAGTACGTTTTTGTAATAAGCTATAACGATTGCAAAGTTATATGTTTTTATTTAAATTTGAAATATGTTTGGATGTGAAGAAAACGATTTTATCTCTTTGTCGGAACTTCAGGGACAGGTGAAGTCCAGGATAGGGCATCTGCAGCGATGGGTGCAGGTAGAGATTGAGTCTCATAGAGTTGTGGGTGGTCATCATTACCTTAACGTCATCGAAAAAAGGAAGGACGGAGAGGTGGTGGCGAAGGCTTCGGCCCGTATTTGGCGAAGTAACGAGCAGGTGGTGCGCGATTTCACGGCTGCTACGGGACGCGTTTTGGAATCGGGTTTATCTATAGTTGTAAACGCTTTTGTCGACTATCATCCCCTCTACGGATTGACTCTTGTTATTAGTGAAATAGATAGCAGTTGTAAAATCGGCGAGCGAGAATTGGAGAAACAGCGCACCTTGAGCCGATTGATGCAGGAAGGCTTGCTCGATTTTCAAAAGGAATTGGCCCTTCCATTCCTGCCATTTTCGCTCGCGGTCATCTCTTCGGAGAGTGCGGCTGGCTACGGCGACTTCTGCAAGCATCTTTCGGCCAATCCTTACGGCTTCGTCTTTACCCACGAACTTTTCCCTGCGCTGATGCAGGGGGAGTCTGCCGCCGCTTCGATGGTGGAGGCCCTGGATGCGGTACAGGCGTCCGGGAAGTTTACATTGGCCATAATCCTGAGGGGAGGTGGCGCGGATTCGGATTTGTATTGCTACGATGATTACCAATTGTGCAGGGCCATCGCCGAGTGCGGCATCCCGGTTTTTACGGCAGTGGGACACGAGCGGGATTATCATTTGGCCGATATGGTGGCCAATCAGCACTTCAAGACCCCTACGGCAGTGGCGGGCTTTCTGGTGGATTGGGTAGCCGGCGTGGAGGAAGAGGTGATGCGTGCGGCGGATAATATTCGCTTTGCGCTGTCCGCAGGGATTGGCCGGATGGAAAATGAGATAGATCTTCTGAATGCGTCGATTACGTCTTCGAACCCGTTGAACATTTTGTCACGGGGTTATGTGCTGGTGTCAGACGAGGCCGGCAGGGTGCTCAAGAGTGCGCATTCGGCGTCGAAAGGCGACAAGTTCTCCCTAAGGTTCAGGGATGGCAAGTGGAATTGTGAAATAGACGATATTATATAATATAGGTATGACAGAGAAAGATTATAAAGGGAATATCGAGCGTCTCAAGCAGATAGAGGCTCAGGTTAAGGACCCGTCGTTCAGTCTGGACGGGATAGAACCGCTCCTTAAGGAAAGTGCGCGGCTGGTTCAGGAGTGTAAGGATTATACGCGCGGACTTCGGGAGATGCTTTCGGGTGACGACAATTTGTCATAGGCATATAATTGGCAGTAGGGATAGGCATAATGAAATTTTAAAACTTGTTTGTTATGAGTAATTTTATTTCACGTTTAGCTGAAAACGCTACACGAACCGTCAAAAATTGGTGGTTATTCCTAATCGGTGGCATTCTTTGTATAGGCGCCGGTATCGCAGTATTCTGTAATCCGATAGAGGGTTATGCTGCACTTACTCTTCTTTTCGGTGTGGTTATTCTCGTAGTTGGATTGGTAGAACTGATAGTGGCGATGACCAGTCGTAACTACTTTATGATGAGAGGATATAATGTCGTAGGTGGTATTTTGGACATTCTTATCGGTATCCTTTTGTGTGCTAATCCGGGATTCACGGCCGTGGCCCTGCCTATTCTTTTGGGAATTTGGCTTATGTATCATAGCTTCATGATCATCGGATTCGCCGGAGACCTTCATTCATTCAATGTTCCCGGTGCGGCGTGGGGAATCGTAGGCGGTGTTCTTTTACTCGTCCTCTCCCTTTTCATCACGTTCAAGCCGTTTTCATTCGGCGCAGGTGCAGTGACCATCCTTACGGGTGTCGCTCTCGTAATCGTGGGAGCCTTGCTCATAGGTGGCGGTGTAAAACTCAGAAAACTGCATACTTCAGTTAAGGAACTCTTTGACGCGAAGATAGATTACTAATACATTGTGGTTTTATTGTTGATGGTCCGTAAGTCTGTGGATTTACGGACCATTATTTTATAGAATCGACGCTATGTTGTCGTAGTAGGTCTTGCTGACAGGGATAGGTTTCGCATCGTCCATATCGAGAATGGCGAAGATGAATCCCTCGCTGTCCTTTCGCAATATGCTCACGTGGGCCGGGTTTACATAGTAGGACCTCTGGCAGCGTACGAAGTGGAATTTGGCAGCTATCGGTTCCAGGCTCTTCATCGATGTGCGTAGTGAGAACTCCTTTATCTTACCTGACTCGATATAGTTGATTTTTACGGAGTTGTCGTCTGCCTTTATGTACAGGACAGAAGGCGAGGATACCACCAGCTTCAGGTTCTTGTGCTCGTCGTAGAATTTTACGGTGCTTTCGGGGTCCTTAGAGTATTTGGTGCTCTCGTCCTGATAGATAAGTGCTTCCACGAGTGTTATGATGGCATAAGGGAACACGTTTATGGCGAAGACGTACTGAAGTGTGGTCGCCAGGCATTCGAAGTAGAGGGTGTGTGCGAAAAGCGACATATACATAGCCATAAACAAAGCCGAGACGAGCAGCTCCGATACGCACCAGATTATGTCCTCCCACCATTTAAGCCTTTCCGTGAAGTGTTCTATCACGAAGTAGATGGCTCGTGAGATGAGCAGTACGCAGAGAATGATGCATCCTAGGAGCACGACATGTATGTAGGGATCAAAATGCCCCAAATCGCAGGTGCTCATAATTTCGAGCGGCCGATAGCCAAGAGCGAATCCTACGAAGAAAAGAGGGATGATTATCGCTATTAATAGGTGTCTTCTCATCGGGGTAAAATTTTTAAAAGACATATTTTACCTAGTAAAGGTAGTATTTTTTCCGTCAAATGCGAAATTTTACACTCATATGTTCGGTTTTAGCCCCTAATTTATGTATGGTTTGTCTATAAATTAGTAATTTTGTGCGTTCTAAATGATGTACGTTTATGAAGATAGCAATCATATGCGAAGTGCTCGGTGAAGCAAACAACGGCACCACTCTCGCCGCCTTGAATCTCATTAGTTATTTGAAGTCCCGGGGCCACGACGTAAGGGTCGTCTGCCCGGACGAGGACAAAAGAGGCCTTCCGGGGTATTATATATTGCCGAAGGCCGGTCTGGTAAATGCTCTTATCAAGAGAAACAAGCTGAACTTGGCCAAATTCGACAAGGATATAATATATAGTGCAGTTCACGATGCGGACATAGTCCATTTTATGGTTCCGCTTTTCATCGCGCGCGCCACATCCAAATACATTAAGGAACTAGGCATTCCGATGACGGCCGGTTTCCACGCGCAGGCGCAGAACTTCACCAGTCACATAGGCTTGCTCCACAGCAAGGCTCCTAACCGTTGGATATACGGCTGGTATGACAGAAATCTTTTCTGCAGGGTTCAGGCCATTCATTATCCTACCCAGTTTATCCGTGACGTCTTCGAATCCACTATGAAACGCAAGACTAACGGCTATGTCATATCGAACGGAGTAAACGATATGTTCAAACCTAATCCTCAACCTAAGCCCGAGACTTTGAAAGACAAATACTGCATAGTCTTTACCGGCCGATTCTCTCAGGAGAAGTCGCAGATGACTCTCCTAAAGGCGGTGGCAGGCTCCAAGTATGAAGAGAAGATTCAAATCATCCTCTGCGGTAACGGTCCTGCCGAGAAACAGTATAAAAAATGGGCTGGAAAGCACCTCACGAATCAGCCTGTCATGAAATTCTTCTCGCGCGACGAACTGCTTGGCATACTGAATTATTCGGATCTCTATTGTCATCCGGCAGAGGCTGAACTCGAAGGCATAGCCTGTCTGGAGGCCATCGCCTGTGGCTTGGTTCCGGTAATCGCAGACTCTCCGGACTGTGCGACTAAGAATTTCGCCCTCGATCCGCATTGCCTTTTCCCGGTTAATGACAGCGCGGCGCTCACTTCCCGAATCGATTGGTTCATAGAGCATCCGCAGGAGAAGGCGAAACTTCGCGAGAAGTACATTGCCGAGAGCGTTCACTATGACCAGAAACAGTGCATGGAGGAGATGGAGAATATGTTTCTCCGCGAGATAGAGAATGGAAAGGCTTAGGCATTATTACTATTTCGACGAACGTAACGACGATTTCGCAAATGACGGCATAAAGGGAAGCCCCACGCCGGCGGATTACGAGTATTTTCCGAAGAATATCCTCTATCGCACGCTCAAGCCCATAGTATACTATGTATATATGGTGTTGGTCGCCTTGCTCGTGAAGCCTCTTTCGCGATTGAAACGCGTCCATAACGTAGGAGTGCTGCGAAAGGTCGAGAACCGCCGAAAGGGCTATTTCGTCTTCGGAAATCACACTAACGCCTTCGCCGACGCCCTGCTTCACCCGGTGGTCGCCTTCCCGCGTTCCGTCTACATCGTGGCCAATCCCGACGCCATCTCCATACCGGGGCTTAAGACCTTCCTGCGTATGCTGGGGACCGTGCCCGTGCCTTATGCCAAGTCTACCTATGTCAAATATATGAATGCCATTAAGCGTATGTACGACCACGGGCATCCCATAGTGGTATATCCCGAGGCACATATCTGGCCCAAGTATAACGCAGTGAGGGATTTCCCTGACGTGTCATTCAAATTGCCGGTAAGATTAGGCGCTCCTTGCTTTGCGAAAAGCACCGTCTATCATAAGGACAGTCGTGGACATACCTATGCCGAGGTCTGGTATGACGGACCATTCTATCCTGACGCTACGCTTCCGGAGAAAAAGGCGCAGAAGGAATTGAGAGACAGGATATACGCTAAGATATGCGAACGCTGCAAGGACTCGGAATTGGACTGCAGGTATACATATGAAAAAGTAGACGACCCTCAGGAAGTGCGCACCGAAATCGAGATTGTGTGACAAAATGTCAGTATTCTTTCCCGTGGCACGAGATTAGATAAAGACATAGGCGTGCTCGGTTGAGCCGGGCACCGATGTTTAAGTTTGATTGAAAAATAAAAAAAAGAATATTATGGGAAAGATTATTGGTATTGACTTAGGTACGACAAACTCTTGTGTCGCTGTAATGGAAGGTAATCAACCTACCGTTATCGTTAATAGTGAAGGACACCGTACTACTCCTTCAATTGTAGCATTCACTGACAGTGGTGAGCGTAAAGTCGGTGACGCAGCTAAGCGTCAGGCTGTAACTAACCCTAAGAACACAGTGTTCTCCATAAAGAGATTTATGGGGGAGTCTTACGACCAGGTTTCTAAGGAAATCGCACGTGTTCCATATAACGTAGTTCGTGGTGAGAACAACACTCCTCGCGTAGAGATTAACGGAAAGCAGTACTCTCCACAGGAAATCTCAGCCATCATACTTCAGAAGATGAAAAAGACCGCTGAAGATTATCTCCGTCAGGAAGTTACCGAGGCTGTGATTACAGTCCCTGCATACTTCTCAGACTCTCAGCGTCAGGCTACTAAGGAAGCCGGTAAGATCGCAGGTCTCGATGTTAAACGTATCATCAACGAACCTACCGCTGCCGCACTTGCCTACGGTTTGGATAAGAAGAGCAAGAATATGAAAGTCGCTGTGTACGACCTCGGTGGTGGTACCTTCGATATCTCCATCCTCGAGCTTGGCGACGGTGTATTCGAGGTTAAGTCTACTAACGGTGATACACACCTCGGTGGTGATGACTTCGACCACGCCATTATCGAGTGGCTCGCTTCAGAGTTCGCTTCAGAGAACGGCGGATTGGACTTGAAGAAGGACCCTATGGCACTTCAGAGACTTAAGGAAGCTGCAGAGAAGGCTAAGATTGAGCTTTCAAGCCAGTCTTCTACGGAAATCAACCTTCCTTATATCACGGCTGTAGACGGTATGCCTAAGCACTTGGTAAAGACTCTGTCACGTGCTAAGTTCGAAGCTCTTTGCGACGATTTGTTCCGCAGAAGCATAGAGCCTTGCCGCAAGGCGCTTTCAGATGCACACCTTAGCGCATCTCAGATAGACGAGGTAATCCTCGTGGGTGGTTCTACACGTATTCCTAAAGTTCAGGAGCTCGTTAAGGAGTTCTTCGGAAAAGAACCTAACAAGAGCGTTAACCCGGACGAGGTAGTCGCAGTAGGTGCAGCCATTCAGGGTGGTGTGCTCGCAGGTGATGTAAAGGACGTGCTTCTTCTCGACGTTACTCCTCTTTCACTTGGTATCGAGACTCTCGGTGGCGTGATGACTAAACTTATCGAGTCTAACACTACCATCCCTGTACATAAGGATCAGGTATTCTCTACCGCAGCTGACAACCAGCCTTCAGTAGAAATCCGAGTTCTCCAGGGTGAGCGTCCTATGGCTAAGGATAACAAGCAGATAGGCGTGTTCCACCTCGATGGTATCGCACCGGCTCCTCGTGGAATACCTCAGATCGAAGTTTCTTTCGATATCGATACTAACGGTATCTTGTCAGTATCCGCTAAGGATAAGGCTACCGGCAAGGAGCAGAAGATTAGAATCGAGGCTTCATCAGGTCTTTCAGATGAAGAGATTCAGAGAATGCGTGACGAGGCTAAGGCTAATGAGGCTGCAGATAAGGCAGAGAAAGAGCGTGTCGAGAAAATCAACAACGCAGATGCCCTTTGCTTCCAGGTAGAGAAATTCTTGAAGGAGAACGCAGACAAGGTTCCTGCAGATAAGAAGAGCGCTCTTGAGACTCCTCTGAACTCCCTTAAGGAGGCCGTAAAGACTCAGAACGTAGCCGATATCGACAGGTACACCGAGGACCTTAACAAGGTAATGGGTGAAATCTACTCATCTATGTCAGGTCAGGGTGCCGGCCCTCAGGGACCGGAAGGCCCACAGGGACCTCAGGGTCCACAGGGCGGTCCTGATTATGGTCCACAGGGTGGAAACGATGCACCAGATGAGCAATAATTCATCTGAATGAATAAAATGGGTGGCTGGTCAGTTTATTTTGACCAGCCATCTTTTTTATTATGTTATCTCGCTAAATCTTACTAAATTTGGGGAAATTGCAAACAAATACCTTTTATGAAACCGATTTATGAAACGGACCCTTGGCTCGAGCCATGGAAAGACGCTATAGATAATAGGCATCGGAAGATTCTCGATACTTGGAGCAAGCATAGCGAGGCTAATGCCCATCTCTACTATGGACTGCACAGGGACGAGAATGGCTGGGTGCTGCGCGAGTGGGCGCCTAACGCTAATATGATCTATCTCATAGGTGAATGCAATAACTGGAAGCGTGTGCGTTCCTATGCCTTTTCTCCTGTAGGAAACGGAAATTGGGAGCTTCGTCTTCCGGATATCTTTCTCCATCACGGGGATTTGTACAAGTTGTGGATAGATTGGCCCGGAGGAGGTGGTGAAAGGCTCCCTGCATATCTGACGAGGGCAGTTCAGGACCCTGATTCGAAGGTATTCTGTGCACAGGTTTGGGCGCCTTCACAGCCGTACGAGTGGAAACATCCATTCACGCGTGCTAAGGAGGCTCCTTTCATTTACGAATGTCATATCGGGATGAGCTCCGAAGAGGAGAAGGTGGCGACTTTCGACGATTTTCGCACTGTGGTACTACCTCGGGTTAAGAGTCTGGGCTATAATGCTATACAGATAATGGCACTCCAGGAGCATCCGTATTATGGCAGTTTCGGCTATCAGGTGTCGAATTTCTTCGCACTCAGCAGCCGTTTCGGAACTCCGGAAGAATTCAAGCATCTGGTGGATGAGGCTCATTCGATGGGCATAGCCGTGATTATGGACATAGTCCATTCGCACAGCGTGAGTAACGAGGCCGAAGGACTTGGCCGTTTCGATGGCAGGGACGATCTTTATTTCTATAAGGGAAGTGCCGGTTATCATCCGGCTTGGGGGTCGAGGTGTTTCGACTATGGTAAGGACGAGGTGCTTAACTTCCTGCTGAGCAATTGTAAGTATTGGCTTGAGGAATATCATCTGGACGGATTCCGTTTCGATGGCGTGACTTCGATGATGTATTGGAATCACGGTCTGGGAACGGATTTCGGTAATTATGAATTGTATTTCAATTCCGGTGTGGACGAGAATGCGGTGGCTTATTTGGGCTGTGCCAATTTGCTGGTTCATAAGCTTCGTCCGGACGCCATAACCATAGCCGAGGACGTGAGCGGTATGGCAGGATTGGCAGCTCCGCTGGACTGTGGAGGCGTGGGATTCGATTATAGAATGTCGATGGGCGTGGCGGACCATTGGATAAAATGGATAAAGGAGAAGAGGGATGAGCATTGGTCGATGGGAGAGATCTGGTGGGAATTGACCAGAAAGCGCGCCGATGAGAAGACCATCAGCTATGCGGAGTGTCACGACCAGGCGATGGTGGGAGATAAGACCATAGCTTTCCGCTTGATGGATAAGGAGATGTATTTCCATATGGATAAGGCGAGCTCGAACCTTGTGATAGACAGGGGCATAGCCTTGCATAAGATGATAAGGCTCATTACCGCGTCTACGGCGGGTAATGGTTATCTGGACTTTATGGGTAACGAGTTCGGGCATCCGGAGTGGATAGATTTTCCGCGTGAGGGAAATGCTTGGTCTTACAAATATGCCCGCAGGCAGTGGTCCCTTGCCGATAATCCAAATCTTCGCTATGGCGATTTGCAGAGATTCGATTCGGAATTCGTGCATTTCTTGCGTGAGGAAAGAATATTGGATGTAGATGTGGAGCTTATCAGGGCCGACGAAGAAAAAAAAGTCTTGATTTTCCGCCGCCAAAATGCTATCTTTGCGTTCAATTTTTCGCCGAGTCAATCGTATGATAATTACGGATTTGAGATGCCTGATGGCGAGTATTTGAAAGTATTTGACACCGATGAGGAACGGTTCGGAGGGTTCGGACGTTTGGATTCGGATAAGGAACATAATACCATAGATCATTCATTGAGGCTTTACCTGCCTTGCAGGTGCGCCTTGGTGCTGGTAAAAACAAAATGATATGGCTTTTTTAAAATTTAACAAGGCAGAGCTTGTAAATCTTTCGTATTCACTCAAGCGGGAGATTATTTGTGCTAACAAGACAGGCGCGTATTGTAATACGTCCATCGTGACGTGTAATACCCGCAGGTATCACGGTCTTCTGGCTCTTACCCTAGATAGGTTCGGAGGAGACCGCTTCCTTATGTTGTCTTCCCTGGATGAATCCATCATCGTGGAAGGTAAGCGCTTTAATTTGGGCATACATTGCTATGGCGAGGTCTACGAGCCACGCGGGCATAAGTATGTGGTGGATTTTGAGGCAGACCCTGTCACCAGTATTACCTACAAGATAGGTAACATCGTGATTAGAAAGAGCTTGATATTGTGCCCTGAAGAGGATAGGCTTTTCATTAAGTATGAATTGCTCGAGGGCCCTTCTCAGGTAACAGTAAGTTTGCGCCCTCTGCTCGCATTTCGTAACATTCACGAACTTACGCACGCTAATCCCGATGCGAATCCGCAGGGGAAGCCTTGTGTGAATGGCCAAAGCTTCAGACTTTACGAGTCTTATCCCGACCTCTACATCCAGTTCTCTGATGCTAAGGAGAAGTTTGTGGACGAGGCTTATTGGAACTACGGCGTGACCTATTCCGACGAGTATAGAAGAGGATTCGACTGTAAGGAAGACCTTTTGAGCCCGGGCTATTTCGAAGTGAAGCTTAGAAAGGGACGCAGTTTTATCGTAAGCGTATCCACGAGTGAGGCGGATCCTAAGACATTCGCACCGACATTCAAAATGCTTGCACGTCAGTCAGGCGAGATTAGCGATGCCCATCAGCAGCTGTTGCACTGCGCAGACACGCTCATCACTCACCATAACGGCATTAGAAAGATTCAGGCAGGTTATTCGTGGCTCTATGCCGGACTTTTGCGCGAGACTCTCATATCGCTGCCGGGACTTACTCTGTGTGCCGGAAAGGCAGACGAGTTCGAAGAGATATTGGATAATCTCATAGCAGATAATTATCAGAGACTTACTTCCAGAACCACTCAGGTGGAGGCGCCTCTCTATATGGCAGTGGTACTTCAGTACTACATAGACCACGGCGCAGACGCGAAGAAGGTATGGAAGAAATATGGAAAGATACAGAAGGAGATTCTGGAAAGCTATCTCCCCGGAGTTCGCCGGGAAGTGACTATGCATCCTAACGGGCTTTTGTGGGCTCAGATGGACGGCGTGGCCCTTTCTTGGATGAACGCCTATATAAACGGCCGTGCAGTTACGGAACGTGCCGGCTATCAGGTGGAAACCAATGCGCTATGGTATAACGCGATATGTTTCGCACTGGAGATGGAGAAGGGGCGTGGCGGCGATAAGGCTTTCGTGGCCAAGTGGACTCCTATAGCCCAGCTTGTTAAGGATAACTACACTAAGGTTTTCTTTAACGAGAGGCTCGGCTATCTCGCCGACTATGTCGATGACAATGGCCAGAATATGGAAGTCCGTCCTAACCAGTTGTGCGCCATTTGGGTAAAGCACTCTCCGGTCGAGGAGGAATTGGCTCCTATGGTGTTGAGGGTCATAGACAGGGAACTGATTACGGCCAGGGGTCTCCGCACTCTCTCGCCGAGGGATGCGAAGTACCGTGGTGTCTACGAAGGCTCGCAGCTCGACAGGGACTTGGCATATCATCAGGGTAGTACCAGGCCTTTCTTGCTGGCTCCTTATATCGACACTTGCTTCAGGGTCAAGGGCCCGGCTTTCTTGAAGAGGGCTCAGTGGCTTGTAGAGGGCTTCTACGAAGACTTGAATAAGCACGGCGTGGGCGCGTTTGCGGAGCTTTACGACGGAGATCCGCCGTTCGAACCTCATGGTGCGGTATCTTCTGCGATGAGTACTTCCGCACTTCTGGTAGTGGATGAATTGTTGAAACAGTATAAAGAGGCATAGCATATGAGAGTTTTGATGTTCGGTTGGGAGTTCCCTCCACACATTGCCGGCGGATTGGGTACTGCCTGTAAGGGTATAGTGGAAGGCCTTGCGCATAATGGCGTTCAGACTTTGTTCGTTATGCCGTCTGCGAGCGGAGATGAGGATCAGTCTTGCACTGAGATTATTAACGCCAGCGACGTAGCGGTTCAGCACGTGAGCAGCTCGGTAGACGAGTTCATTGATAAGGTGAAGTTCGTCTATGTCGACTCGAACCTGGTTCCTTACGTGGATCCGGACGAGTATTTCGAGGCCATCGAGAAGATGAAGAAGGAGATGGTTACCCAGACCACCATAGGTTTCGGGCAGAAGTTCAAATTCTCCGGAAAGTATGGCGAGAACCTTATGGAAGAGGTGTCTCGCTATGCCCAGGTGGGTGGAACCATCGCTATGCAGCATAAGGATGAATTCGATGTGATTCACGCACACGATTGGCTGACCTATTTGGCCGGAATCGCAGCTAAAGAACTGACTGGTAAGCCGCTGGTAGTCCACGTGCACGCCACTTCCTTCGACAGGGGAACTGACGATATGGTGGATTCCAGGGTATATGCCATAGAAAAGAGGGGTATGGAGATGGCCGACAAGGTAGTGGCAGTTTCCGAACTTACCCGTAACATAGTCATTAACAAATACGGAATCGACCCTTCCAAGGTGGTAGCCGTGCATAATGCCGTGGATTTCAGCGGAAGAGAAGACCTTATGGTAGAAAGGGGAGTTAAGGATAAGGTGGTCACCTTCCTGGGCAGAATTACCTATCAGAAAGGTCCGGAGTATTTCATAGATGCTGCGGCCAAGGTACTCAAGCGTACTAAAGGAGTGCGTTTCGTGATGGCAGGAAGCGGTGATATGATGACTCGTGCCATTCGTCAGGTGGCTCGTCTGGGCATCTCCGACAGATTCCACTTCACGGGTTTCCTTCGCGGAACCGACGTGCAGAAGATGTTCGCCCTGAGCGACGTATATGTAATGCCTTCGGTGAGTGAGCCTTTCGGCATATCGCCTCTCGAGGCTATGCGTTCTAACGTGCCAAGCATCATTTCTTATCAGAGCGGTGCCGCCGAGGTCTTGAAATATGCCTTCAAGGTGGACTTCTGGGACGTCGACGCTATGGCCGACGACATATATGCGTTGGTAAACTATCCTGCACTTTCTACATTTGCCTCGGAACACGGATTGGAAGAGGTGAATGCATTGAAGTGGGATTACGCTGCCGCTAAGTTGAAAAATATTTATGAACAATTAATAATAAAATAGTTATGGCAAAATCGATCTGTCTGTATTTTCAGGTACATCAGCCTACACGACTCCGCTTATATAGATTTTTCGATATAGGCAAAGATTCTCATTATTATGATGACTTCGCGAATAGGACCATCCTTAAGAGAGTGGCTCAAAAGTGTTACCTGCCTATGAACAAAACCCTCTTGAAGGCCATCAAGGCTTCCAATGGTTCTTTCAAGGTAGCGTTCTCCATTTCGGGAAGTGCGCTCGAGCAGTTCGATCGCTATGCTCCGGAGGTGCTGGAGAGCTTTAAGGAATTGGCAGAAACAGGCTGTGTGGAATTCCTTTGCGAGACCTATTATCACTCGCTCGCGTCGATAGGCAGTCCGCTGGAGTTCGAATATCAGATATTCAAGCATAAGGAAGCCATCAAGCATTATTTCGGTGTGGAGCCGGTTACCTTCAGAAATACCGAACTCATATATTCCGATGCGATAGGAAAGCAGGTTTACGATATGGGATTCAAGACCATCTTGACCGAAGGTGCTAGGCACATTATGGGATGGCGTTGCCCTAATTACGTATATAGTAACGATTTTGTCTCTGAACAGAGTCTTCTTTTGAGAAATTATGCCTTGAGCGACGACATCGCTTTCAGATTCGGTGACAGAAACTGGAGCGGTTGGCCTCTTACGGCAGAGAAGTTCAAGGGTTGGATAGACGAAGCGGAAGGCGACTATGTAGGTCTCTTTATGGATTACGAGACCTTCGGCGAGCACACGGACGCTTCTACCGGCATCTTTGACTTTATGGCAGCGCTTCCGGGCGAATGCCTTAAGGATAAGGAGTTCAAGTTCTATACTCCATCTGAGGTGGCGGCTGCGTTCAAGCCTGTATCGGAACTCTCTGTTCCTAATGCCATCTCTTGGGCCGACGAAGAGCGTGACCTCACGGCTTGGCTAGGAAATGAGCTTCAGAACGAGGCGTTCTCAAAACTCTACGGACTTCAGGAAAAATTGTCGATTTTGAACGATCCTGTCCTGTGGAGCGACTACGGTCACCTTCAGGAGAGCGACCACTTCTACTATATGTGTACCAAATTCTTCACGGGAGGCGATATGCATAAGTACTTCAATCCATACAATTCCCCTTATGAGGCATTCATAAACTATATGAATGTGCTCAGCGACTTTATTATAAGAGTAAATGATGCTATTGCAGTTAAATAGTTAGTAGTAATATGAATTATAGTGAAAATTTGACGCCATCGTGGAAAAGCGTGATGGTGACGCGCCATCTGCCTGAACAGCTTGCAGGTCTTGAAATGCTTTGCAGGAACCTGTGGTGGTGCTGGAATGATGACGCGAAAGCTCTTTTTAAGAGCATTGATGCAGAATTGTGGCATAAATCGGGGCATAACCCTATGGAAATCTTGGATAAAGTAAGCCTTAAGAGATATAACGAGCTTGCAAAGGATGAGGATTTCCTCGCTAGAATGAACCGTGTAATCAACGAGTTCTATACCTATATGGAGAAAAAGAACGAGCGCACGGAGCCTTCTGTGGCATATTTCTGTATGGAGTATGGACTGGACACCTCTCTGAAGATTTATTCCGGTGGTCTGGGTATATTGGCCGGTGACTATCTGAAGGAAACTTCCGATATGAACGTGAATCTGGTGGCGGTAGGCCTGCTTTACAGGTACGGTTATTTTACGCAGAGACTCACCCCTCAGGGCAATCAGGTCGCTGACTACACCGCACAGGACTTTCTCAAGATTCCTGCAGAGCCGGTTATCGGCGAAGACGGCGTCTGGAAGAGCGTAAGCATGAACCTTCCTGGCCGAACGCTATATGCCCGCATCTGGAAAGTGGCAGTGGGCCGCACGGACCTCTACCTTCTGGATACTGACTATGAGGCCAATTCGGCCGAAGACCGTAGCGTGACCCACCAGCTCTATGGCGGCAATCACGAAAATCGCTTGAAGCAGGAGATTCTGCTGGGTATCGGTGGCGTGAGAGCGCTTCGTGCGTTGGGATTGAACCCTACGATGTATCATTATAACGAGGGACACGCCGCTTTCGCAGGTCTCGAAAGACTCCGTGAGTATATGCAGGAGCAGCACTACGAGATGAGCGAGGCACTTGAGCTCGTGAGGGCATCGGCTCTGTTCACCACTCATACTCCTGTCCCTGCAGGTCACGACGCATTCTCCGAAGAAGAGCTTGGCCCGTATTTCGGACATTATCCACAGAGATATGGTCTGGACTGGCGCGGATTTATGGGCTTCGGTAAGATAAACGCCCAAGATGTGAAAGAGGAGTTCTCAATGAGCGTTCTGGCAGCTAATTTCAGTCAGAATGTGAATGGTGTGTCTATGCTTCACGGTAAGGTAAGCCAGGACATCTTCGCACCTATGTATCCGGGATATCTTCCTGAAGAACTGTATATTAGCTATGTAACTAACGGTGTGCACTATCCTACTTGGACAGCTAAGGAATGGAAGGCTATCTACGCTAAGGTGTTCGGAGAGGAATTCAAGACATCACACTATGACAAGTCTTGCTTCGAGGGTATCTATAAAGTAGACGACGAGCAGATCTTGAATACGCGCAAACTTCTCAAGGCTGACCTCATAAAGACCGTAAAGGATCGTCTTTCAGACCCTATCGTATCCGCTCACTATTCTCCTGGCGAGATAGTTACCATTAAGGAAACGCTCCGTGACGACGTTCTGACCATAGGATTCGCACGTCGTTTCGCTACATACAAGCGTGCTACGCTTCTTTTCCGTGACCTCAATAGGCTGGACGAGATCGTGAACAACCCTAAGCGTCCTGTGCAGTTCCTATTCGCAGGTAAGGCACACCCTGCCGACAAAGCAGGTCAGGACCTTATCAAACAGATAGTCGAGATAAGCAAGGACCCACGTTTCATCGGACGAATCGTGTTCGTGCCTGGTTACGACATTACTCTGGCCAAGCGTTTGGTTCAGGGAGTGGACGTATGGATGAACAACCCTACCAGACCTCAAGAGGCTTCCGGTACTTCCGGAGAGAAGGCTTCGATGAATGGTGTAATGCACTTCTCCGTTCTCGACGGATGGTGGGTTGAGGGTTATGTGAAAGATGCCGGCTGGGCTCTTCCACAGGAGCCTACCTACGACGACTACGAGTATCAGAACGAGTTGGATGCGGCTACCATCTACTCTACCATAGAGAATGAAATCGCACCTGACTATTACGATATCGACAATACCGGACGCAGCAGCAAGTGGATAGGCTACATTAAGAACACAGTGGCTATGGTAGCATCTAACTTTACCACTAACAGAATGCTTTCTGACTATTGCAAGCAGTACTATTTCCCTCAGAGCGAGAGGTATTCGAGACTTGTCGCAGACGGAGGAAAGGTGGCCAAGGAAATCGCTGCTTGGAAGAAGTTCGTAGGCGAGGAGTGGAACAATATGCGTATCGTTTCATACACTCAGCCTAATGCTTCATACACACTTTCGGACAAGAACAAACTCGAGAGTGAGGTGGTAATAGATTTGGGCCGTTTGAAGCCGGAAGACATAGGCGTGGAGATGCTACTTACCTCTACCGATGCGAAGGGTCAGCTCCATATTCAGGAAGTGTTCAACTATGAACTCGTCTCTTATGAGAATGGAGTGGCTACCTTCAAGACTTCCGTCTTGCCGGAAAGGACAGGTATGTATGAGGTCGGTACCAGGGTTTATCCTAAGAACGCCGAGTTGCCTCATCGTCAGGACTTCCCTTTAGTAAAATGGTTGTAGCGTCAACCGGTTTTTTCGATGGTGTCCATTCTGGACATCAGGCAGTAATAAGGACTTTGCTCGAACGCGCTTCGGAGTGCGGCGGGCAAAGTCTTGTTATCAGTTTTTGGCCACATCCGAGAGTGATTCTTCAAAATGGGGCTAAGGATTTGCGTCTTTTGACTTCCATCGATGAAAAGAAGGAACTTCTCTACGGAATGGGAGTGGATAGGGTGGAGGTATTGCCTTTTACGCGCGAATTCGCATCCCTGGATGCAGAGGATTATTTGAAGATGCTTCGCGAAAAGTTCGGAGTGACATCCATCGTGCTGGGCTACGACAATCGTTTCGGCAGTGGTTCCTTGACCACTTCTCAGATTCAGGAAATCGCTTCTCGTTTGGGAATTGAGTCGGTCGTGGTCCCTCCGCTCGTGGTGGATTCCCTCACGGTATCTTCCACTCAGATAAGGCGTTTGCTTGGTGAGGGGAATGTGAAATTGGCATCCGAGATGCTTGGCCGGGATTATTCCGTGCAGGGAGTGGTCGTGAGCGGGAAGCAGCTTGGGCGCACGATAGGATTTCCTACGGCCAATTTGGCCCTGCGGGAGCCGCTGAAGTGCGTGCCGGCAGTGGGCGTGTATCTGAGCCGGGTGCGTCTGGGAGAGGAGAGTTTCTGGGGAATGAGCAATGTGGATAGGTCAGGGCTCATCGAAACGCACATATTCGATTTCGACGCAGACATATACGGACACGACTTGGAGGTTAGTTTCGTGGCTAAGATCAGGGACGAAGTTTTGTTTTCTTCGTTCGAAGAGTTGAAAAAACAATTGAAAAAGGACGAAATGTCAGCGAAAAGTCTTATCTTCGCATAATATGACCACGAAAAAGGAAAAAACAAAGGAATCTGATAAAAAGATTACTGCTTCAGAAATAAAGAAAGAGAAGAAAAAGCTAATCCTTTATTCAGAGATAATGAGGCCGAAGTTTAAAGACGGCCTCGAATAGTTTATTAGTATAAAAGATTAAAAGATATGGCAGAAGTTCATTACATGAGCCAAGAAGGGCTTGAGAGTATTAAAAAAGAATTGAAAGAGGCGCTTGAACAGCGCCCTGTTATTTCTGCGGCCATCGCAGAGGCAAGAGAGAAAGGTGACCTTTCCGAGAATGCCGAGTATGAATCGGCCAGGGAGGCTCAGAGTCTTTTGGAAATCAAGATTGCTAATCTTAAGAATATGGTTGCTAATGCTAAGGTCGTAGATTCTTCCATGCTTTCTACTGACAAGGTGCAGATGCTGAATACTGTTAAGGTAGAGAATCTGAATACACATCAGAAGATGACTTTCACCATCGTGGGTGAGAGTGAGGCTGACTTCTCTAAGGGTAAGCTTGCTGCGACTACACCTATCGCCAAGGCTCTCCTCGGCCACGGCGTCGATGAGGTAGTGGAGGCAAAGGTGCCTGCAGGCGTACTTAAGTTCAAGATTTTAGAAATTACCATATAGAGTATGACTATCTTTACGAAAATCGCCAAAGGTGAAATTCCTTCATATAAGGTGGCTGAAAGCGATGACTTTTATGCTTTCTTGGATATCTCTCCTCTGACGGAGGGACACACCCTCGTGATTCCTAAGAACGTGGAAGACGACTACATCTTTTCGCTCGATGAGAAGACTTATGAGGGATTGTGGGCATTTGCCCGTAAGGTGGCCATAGCGCTTAAGGCGGTGGTGCCTTGCAAGAGGGTCGGCGTGGCTGTCTTGGGTATGGAGGTTCCGCATACGCACATTCACCTTATTCCTTTGCAGAGCGAGGGCGATATGGATTTCAGGAAACAGCGTCCTGAGGTTAGCGATGAGCGTAAGGCTGAGATAGCGGCAGCAGTGTGGGCTGAATTTCAGAAATTGGCATAGATAGTATGAAGAAGATTTGGGGATTGTCTTTAGCCGTATTGTGCGCAGCTGCTTGCTCGCCTAAGGCGTCGATTGATATGACGGTAGATGGCGCGCCGGAGACTAAATTGGCCGTGTATAGACTGAATGTGTCGTCAAGCGAGCTGCTCGATTCGGTGAAGACCGATAAGAACGGCAGGTTCAAGTATAGTGTCCCTGTGAGCAAGGGGCAGCCGGAGTTCGTGTATGTCTATAATGGGGACACGCGTCTGGCGTCGCTCTTGCTGGAGAATGGCGAAAGGGCTATGGTTAAGGCAGATACCGTCGGTAACTTCATCGTCAGCGGCTCTGAGGGTTCGGAAAAACTGTGCGAAGTGGAGAGAGATTATAACATTTTCTTGCACGAGATGACTTCGTCGGAAGATGACCGCACTGCCGTAAGTACCTATCTTTCTTATTATAGGAGTCGGGTCAAGTATGTGATGAAGAATAGCAAGTCCTTGACAGTGGTTCCTGTTCTTTATCAGGTGCTTACTCCTGGCGTGCCGGTTTTCGGTCAGGCTACGGATGCCATTTTGTTCAGAAACGTGTGCGATAGCTTGAAAACCGTCTATCCGGATTCGCGTTTCGTAAAGGCTCTTGAGCAGGAGACTAAGGCTCGTGAAAATCAGTTGAATATGAGCATTACGCTTTCGCAGGCTCGTGAGGCAGGGTTCCCGGAGCTGAATATGCCTGATGTGAATGCGCAGAAGGTGTCTCTCGCCGGCTTGAAGAGTAAGGCTATTCTCGTGCATTTCTGGTCAGACACCGATGCGGAGCAGAAACTCTTTAACGTCGATGTCCTTAAGCCTTTGTATGCCAAGTATCACAACCGGGGATTCGAAATATATTCGGTGTGCCTTTCTGCGGACAAGTCTTTGTGGGCTTCCGTGGTTAGAAATCAGAAACTTCCGTGGATTAACGTGTGCGATGGCCGTGGCGTGGCTTCACCTGCGGTGACTCTCTATAATGTCAACACACTCCCTTACAGCGTCTTGATTACTGACGGACAGATTAACTCCGTCATAGACGGCGAGGCTGCACTCCGCGCGCAACTGGATAAGATTTTATAGAACTAAAGGGGTTTTGTAGGACTGGAAGAGTTTGTGGGAAGGAAAAGGTTTCTGTGAAACCGTAAGAAGTTTATATAAGAATTGAGCCATAGATTTTTCTTTCTATGGCTCAATTTGGATGGTGCAGCTTGAAGTTATCGCGCCGTTTAAGCACTCACATCCATTTGCAAACTAACAAAATAAATTCCATTTTCCCAAATATCCTTCCGCTTTTTCAAAGCGGTTGTTGCTCGCTGCAAACAATTTCCGCTCTGATCTACCGTATCGCTCGCAGCAAAAGACACCCTTCGGACGGACCTTTCCATTTCTGACGAAATGGTTCCCTCCATCGTAGCCGAAGATGGCATTGCCCTCAGGGTGTATTGCCTGCTCGCTG
>URCV01000023.1 GCA_900546445.1 uncultured Bacteroidales bacterium
CAAAGTGAATTGGCGGAGCTCCGCGAGCGACAAAAGCCTGCCACGAAGTCGAAAAACACCTTTTGATTTAGGGTGCAGTAGAGACACTTCCAGAGGGTGTGTTGGCCTAAGGTGTACTGTACTTTCGTACACCTTCAGGTCGCACCCTTAGTAGAACACTGTAGAACGCGGCTGCTGTTCAAAGGTGTTTTTCGGGTTGCGAAATAATGACGCTGACCTCCAGCGAGCAGGCAATACACCCTGAGGGCAATGCCATCTTCGGCTACGATGGAGGGAACCATTTCGTCAGAAATGGAAGGGTCCGTCCGAAGGGTGTCTTTTGCTGCGAGCGCCAATAAAGTGCCTTGTTGCAAAGTCGTTAAATTCGGACAAAGCGATAATTGGTCAGACATAAGTGCGTCTTCGGCACCCAAGATAGCAAAATGACCCATTGGGTACCGCTGGAAGTGCATAGAAGGCCGATTCCCAGTACCGAGTCCAACGCGAGGTCGCTAAAAACTGTACATAGGGGCAACTACCCAAAGAAAATAGTGAGTTTAACACAGGTTTCCCCCATGATGCTGAGTCAGTGGCACGAAGATTGACCAATACTTTACGCTCAAATTGTACTGACATTTTGACAAAAACATATTAGCAAAATGAAAAAAATAAGTTGCTTTTGATTAAGATAGCTTAAAATGATGCAGGTTATTTTTTGAATTTTACTTAACTTTGGCGCTTGTATTATGATAAAAGATAAAGAACTATTTTCAAGAGAAACACCGGCAGAGATTAGTGTAATCCCTGTCATCCAAGGGGACATTCCACTTAATATAGAAGAGAAGGATCTTCCGGAAGTCGTTCCCGTATTGGCACTTAGAGGAGCCGTCATCTTCCCGCACGCCATATTTCCGCTGACCGTAGGAAGACCTAAGTCCATCAAATTGATAAAGGAAGCCGAGACGCACGGACTGCTCATAGGAACGGTCCCGCAGCTTGACGTAAACGTCGAAGAACCTGGCGAAGAAGATTTGTACAAATTCGGTACACTTGCTAAAATCCTCAAGACCATACAGATGCCTGACGGCAACTATACCGCCATTCTTCAGGGCGTAAAGAGGTTCTACCTCGACGGCGTAGTGGATTTCGATCCATATATCAAGGCTCGCATCCATTACCTTAATGACATTATGACAAACGAGAACTCCTCGGATGTCAAAGGACTCATTTCCTCCCTTAAGGACGCCGCATCGCAGATCATTGGAGCTTCATCTATGGGAAGCAAGGAGATTATCGGAGCACTTCGCAGCATCGACGACCTCCCGTTCCTGGTAAACTTCATAGCCACCTCGGTAGAAACCGAGAATTTCGAGGGCAGGATAGATCTGCTCCAGTACGACGACGTACGTGAGAGGGGTATGCAGCTCCTTATGCTTCTGGATAGCCAATTACAGCTTCTCAACATCAAGCAGGAGATTAACCTGAAGGTGAAACAGGAAATGGACCAGCAGCAGAGGGAATACTACCTTAACAGCCAATTGCGCACCATCCAGGAAGAGCTGGGCATCGACGGCACCGACGATGCCAACGACCTTAGGGAAAGGGCTGCGAAGAAGAATTGGCCTAAGGAGATAGCGAAGACTTTCGACAAGGAGCTCGCGAAACTGGAGAAATACAATCCTAATTCCCCGGATTATTCAGTGCAGTATAACTATTTGGAGTTTATGCTGGACCTTCCGTGGAACGATATGAGTAAGGACAATCTGGACCTGAAGCACGCACAGAAGGTTCTGGATAGCGACCACTATGGTCTGGATACGGTAAAGGAAAGAATCATAGAATACTTGGCAGTGCTCAAGCTTAAGGGAAATATGAAATCCCCTATCCTCTGCCTGTACGGCCCTCCGGGAGTCGGCAAGACCAGCTTGGGTAAGTCGGTGGCCAAAGCGCTTGACCGAAAATATGTGCGAATCGCGCTGGGCGGTATGCACGACGAGGCCGAAATCAGAGGTCACAGAAAGACTTATGTCGGTGCGCTGCCAGGACGTATCCTGAACGGCATAAAGAAAGCAGGCACTTCTAACCCGGTAATCGTGCTGGACGAGATAGACAAGCTTTCTTCCGATTTCAAGGGCGATCCGTCTTCTGCACTTCTCGAGGCTCTCGACCCGGAGCAGAACGGCACCTTCCACGATAACTATCTGGATTTGGACTACGACCTTTCGAACGTCCTCTTCATCACGACAGCTAACAGCATCAATCCTATACAGCCGGCATTGCTGGACCGTATGGAGATCATAAACGTAAGCGGCTACCTGGCTGAGGAGAAGATGGAAATCGCGAAGAAGTACCTCATACCTAAGCAATTGGAAGAGCACGGACTTAACAAGAGCTCTCTTAAGATAAGCCCTAAGGCCCTTAAGGAAATAATAGACAACTACACTCACGAAAGCGGCGTGCGTACCCTTGAGAAGCAGATTGCGAAAATCGCCAGGGTGACCGCTAAGAAAATCGCTTTGGACGAGGACTACCCTACCACCATCGAACCTAAGCATTTGAAAGAATACTTGGGACTGCCAAGCGCCATGCACGACAAGCAGGAAGGAAACGAAGGCGTGGGAGTCGTGACGGGATTGGCCTGGACCCAGATGGGCGGAGAGATTCTGTTCGTGGAAAGCTCCATCTCCGAGGGCAAGGGCGTGCTCACGATGACAGGTAATCTGGGCGACGTGATGAAGGAATCGGCGACGATTGCATATCAGTACATCAAGGCGCATCCGGAATTGGCCGGAATGAACGCGGAGCAGTTCGCGAAGAAGGACATCCACGTTCACGTGCCGGAAGGAGCCACTCCGAAAGACGGTCCTTCTGCCGGTATCACCCTCGTAAGTTCGATGATAAGCGCCCTTCGCGAGAAGCCTGTAAAGAAGCACATCGCGATGACGGGAGAGATGACCCTAAGGGGCAAAGTCCTGCCTGTAGGCGGCATAAAGGAAAAGATTCTCGCGGCCAAGCGTGCCGGCGTGACCACCATAGTCATCAGCGAGGATAATCGAAAAGACGTGGAAGACATTAAGGAAATCTACATAAAGGGACTTACCTTCCATTATGTAAAGACGATTAACGACGTTATAGATTTCATATTTTGATCTTGCCTCAAGACATAGAATGGAGAAAAGCTCTTCAAAGTGAGTTCGAAAAACCTTACTTTGAGGAGCTTGTCTCTTTTTTAGACGAGGAAAGGAAGCGCGGGGTCACCATCTATCCCCCTGAAAGCCAGATATACAGGGCGCTGGACCTGTGCCCTCCCGAAAAGGTCAAGGCTGTGATTCTGGGCCAAGACCCATATCACGGCGAAGGCCAAGCCTGTGGACTATCCTTCAGCGTGCCCATAGGAGTAAAGGCACCGCCTTCCCTCAAGAATATTTTCAAGGAATTGAGTTCGGATTTGGGAGTATTGACAAGCGGCTCTACCGATTTGGAGCCTTGGGCCCGACAGGGAGTACTACTTCTAAACTCGATACTGACAGTGCGAGCCCACGAGCCCGCCAGCCATAGCAAGATAGGTTGGGACAAATTTACCGATGCCATAATCAGCTATCTTAGCGAGCATTACAGCGGCATCGTGTTTATGCTTTGGGGAAACTACGCCAGAAGCAAAGCGCATCTAATCGACCACGATAGACATTTGGTACTAGAGGCCGCGCACCCTTCACCTCTCGCTCGAGGCGCATTCTGGGGCAGCAGACCTTTTTCACAGGCCAATTCCTACCTAACTTCCATAGGAAGAGGATCCATAGACTGGAGCATCTAGAAAAGAGTAGGAGGATTCTCCCCCATATCCGTAAGGAGCCTCTCAATGACTATGCTTCTCATCATAGCGGACCTCGAAGAGATCTTGTGACTTTTACAATACTCATTTATCAAAGCCATCTCGCGGTCATTGAAAAAAACCACTTTCCGATGATGCCGCCGAAGCGCCTTCCGTTCCTTTTCCAGAAGCGACACGTCACATTTCCGGCTATTTTTCTTTTTTGCAGACTTGGCCATAGTATTCCTTGTAAATGTTAAGTATCTGTTCGAGCGAATCCCTTTCGAGCCTCCGCCCTCTGATTATGCAGTTCTCGTCGATGAAATAGATCTTCGGAGTGCTGATAATGCCATATTTCATCTGATAGTCCGACTCCATCTCAGGGTCCCAAAGATGGATTATGGACACATTCTCGTTCTCTATCTTGAACTTGCTCCTGAACTCCGCCCACTCTTCCTCTTCGCTCCCGGAGTAAATCGCCACCAGCCTTATCGGAAAGTCGACAGTTCCCATCACGATAGGGAGCCAGGCCGATGCGAGTTTGCATTTCGCACAGGACGTATCGTAAAAATACAGCACAGCGGGAGAGCCCTCGAGAAGAGCAGCGCACTTTTCACCATTAGGGTCGTAAAGCTCGAGAGAAGGCGCCGGCATATCTATCATGGAAAGTCGGTTGAACTGATAGAACATCGAAGCCTCGAAAGCCTTCCACTCGTCCCCTATCGTCACGGGACCATTCAGGAACCACTTTTCGTAAAGATAGATGGCTACAGACTCTTCGCCCATAAGAGGCGGATTCATATAATGATCCAGGATGGAACTCGCCACGAACTGTCTTACAAGCGAATCCTTACACGATTCTATGAGATAGTCACACTCCTTCTCCTTTTCGGAATTGTCTATGAAAAGCATAGTCTCATAGTATTGCTCCAGCATCTCGGAAAGCCGCGCACGCGAAGTGGAGTCCACCTGCCCGGCCGACATCTTGAATAAAGAAGCCGCCATCAAGAGCACTATGAGAGTCAGTCGTTTCATTTTTTCGGCAATTCCACACCTTCGGCCATAAACAGGGACGTGTCTCCATTATGGCGCAATATATCTCGCACCGCAGACGAAGATATGTGCGCAAACTCCTGAGCCGTAGGTATTATGATGGTCTCGATCTCGGGAGCGAGTCGACGATTGGCATCGGCTATGCTCCTTTCCGTCTCGAAATCGATCATATTCCTAACACCTCGAATTATATGATTGATACCAAGTTGTCTACATATATCAATGGTAAGTCCCGAATACTCTATTACCCTAACGCCTTCGAGTGAACGACAAGTCTGATTTATGATGTCCATCCTCGTGGGATTGTCGAAGAAGCCGGATTTGTCGCCATTGATACCCACGGCCACGACCACCTCGTCGAACATCGTGAGTGCTCGCTTGAGTATGTTAAGATGTCCGGCCGTAAATGGGTCGAACGAGCCCGGGAAGAGTGCTATTCGTTTCATTTCTTAGTTATAAACTTCACTATCAGGGTTAAAAACAACAGGGCGAACATCATATAGCAGAGTCTGCCCACTATGTCGCCGTATAATGCGAAAAATGTCTGTTTGGTCGTAAGGTTGATTCTGGCGTGAAGCACGTCCGGAGTCCACCACTTCGACTGTTCGAGCACATCGCCCCTCTGGTCTATGAAAGCCGAGATGCCTGTGTTAGCGCAGCGTGCTATGTCGCGCCTTAACTCTATGGCTCTCAATCTGGAATAGCTAAAATGCTGCCTATATCCGGCAGTATTTCCCCACCATCCGTCATTAGTGATTACGCAGATGGCCTGGGCACCTTTCCTGACATATTGAGTACAGAATTCAGGATAAATGGACTCATAACAGATAGGAACGCCCACCGGAATGCATCGCGACACGTTTCCGTCTTCATCGTACTCTACTACGTTCAGGTTCTTCGCATAGCCCTGCGACACGCATCTTCCCATCAATCCCCCCAAAGCGTCGTCGATAGGCGCGAAAATCTTAGGATAAGGGGTCAATTCCGAGCCCACCACGAGCTTGGTCTTGTCCGTTCTCTCCACTCGTCCCGTGCCATCTGTCATATAGGCAGTGTTATACGAGAGATACCATCCGTCGCCTCCGCCCAGAGGACGTGCCAGCACGCTCGGCGATGCGTGAGTATAAAAGGCCTGATGCGTACTCGCCCCGAAAAGCAAGTTCACATTAGGATATTTGTCTACCAAATTCTTCGAAAAAGTGCGCCAAGTCGGCGAATTCTTAGGAGAAGACACCCAGATGTCCGAGCAAAAGGTCTCCGGAAGCATAAGCAGCATCACCTCCTGCGGATATGCCTTCAGCGTGTCCCTTCCGGCCAGCTCTTCAGTAAACAATTCCACGACCTGACGGTTCTGTGCGCTCTGCGGAACTGCCTTCAATTTCTGATAAGGGTCGAAATTCGACTGTGCCATAAGCACTTCCAGCCTTCCGGCATCCGCTCTCTCACGGTAGTGCGAATAAATGACCTTCGAGCACACGATAGGCCCTATTATCACTAATGCCAATCCCACCGCAGCGCTGTAGCGGGCTTTCCGGTTCCAAGACCGGAAACTGCCGTCCGACAGGCTTACCAGAATCCCGAAAATGGAAAGATTGGCCAGCCAAACCCAAAGGCTTCCTCCGAGAAAACCGGTGTATTCGTACCACTGAACCAGTCCAGTGGTACGCCCGAAAGCATTTCCGAACACCAGCCACGGCCAGCTTATCTGCGAAGATGTCAGATAGAAGCGCTCCCAGGCTATCCAAGCTACGGCGAGGAAGATGTAAGGGACGCATCCCTTGAAGCGTTTCTTACTTATTCTGAAAAGCGCGAAAATGATGGACATAAAGGCGGAATTGGCCAGGACGGCGAAGATGCCCCCGCCCACTGTCGCCTTACATACCCACCAAGTAGTCAGCGCGTTGAAGATTACGAAAGTGAGGTAGTACCACCAAAAAAAGCGTTTGACGCCATTAAACGAGGCGATACGTTCCGCGCAGAGAAGCGGTACCAGAGCTACGAGGGCCACCGCGCCGCATCCAGGTACCAGAAAAGGAATGCCCATCAAAATCGACGAGATGAGCAGAAGTATGATAATCAATCTATTCTGTTTCATTTTCCGTAGGCATATTCTTACAATACTTGCGCCACTTTTCCAGGAGCAGCGTCATATCCTCCGGCAGAGGCGAGTCGAAACGGCACATCTTACCGGTTTTCGGATGCACGAATCCTAAGGTCTTCGCGTGAAGGGCCTGACGCGGACATATTTCGAAACAATTTGTTATGAATTGTTTATACTTAGCGTAAATGGTCCCCTTTCGGATTTCCATACCCCCGTAGCGCTCATCGGCGAAAAGTGGATGGCCGATGGAGCCCATATGCACGCGAATCTGATGCGTACGGCCCGTTTCCAGACGGCACTCCACCAATGTCACGTAACCGAAGCGTTCGAGTACCCTATAATGGGTGACTGCGTGCTTTCCTTTTTCCGGGTCGTCGAAATTACGAAAGCGGAGTCTGTCATTAGGGTCGCGACCTATATAGCCCTCGACGGTACCCTCGTCTTCGTTGATGTTTCCCCAGACTATGGCATTATAGCACCTCTCGATGCTGTGCTCGAAGAATTGCTTGGCTAATCTGAGCTGAGACTCGTCGTTTTTCGCCACGAGAAGAAGTCCAGAGGTGTCCTTATCTATCCTATGCACGAGAATGCCCATCCTTTCATCCTCTGCTTCAGGACCTTGGCTTATACCCAAGTGATATGCGAGGGCATTGACGAGCGTACCCTCGAAATGACCGTGTCCGGGATGCACCACCATTCCGGCAGGCTTGTTTACCACGAGCACGTCGTCGTCTTCGTACACTATGTCGAGAGGAATGTCTTGAGGCAGGATCTCGAGGCCCCTGCGGCGATACGGCATAATGAATCGTATCACATCGCCGGGACGAATTATGTAATTGGCCTTCACGACCTTGTCGCCTACGTGCACATAGCCTTCCTTAATTGCTAACTGCACGCGATGGCGCGATGTGTCCTCGAGATGCTCCGACATATATTTGTCTATGCGCATAGGGCTCTGCCCTGCATCGACGTTAAGTCTGAAATGCTCGAAAAATTCAGGTTCTATTTCTATTTCTTCTTCTAGCCAGTCTTTCTCCATTACTCGATAAGTGCTAAGTAATCATTAAATAATAACTTGGTAATCTTTTTGCGTCTTTTCGGTCTATATTTCTTTTCTCATCAGTCGTGTGCGTCCAGCACACTCCATCTTCTAAAAGTAATCTATCCTCGAAAATCCATCATAAATCTTTACCAACTAATTCTTTAACGCTTACTAATGAATCAACAGGTTCAGGCTTAGGGAGTTTCTCTCTGTCTAGAGTCAAGTAAAGCTTTACGCCTCTTCCCATGGATGTTCTATCTTCACTTTCGTGCGGCACCTGCCTGTAGACGAACGCCGCAAGCGAATCGGAATAAGTTCTCACGGTGCTGTCGAAAACCAGCTGTTCCACGTTAAGATAGCTATCTTGTACGGCATTTACCGCCTTCATATATGGAAGTTCCACAAAAGACGGCACCACCGTAAAGGCGTCGCTTGGGTTAGCGCCTACCTTCAGGTTTACTACAGTGCCCACATCGACCTTAGTGCCCGGTGCGATGTCGCTGGCACCTACCATCTGACCCAGCACGTTATTCGTAGCCAAGTCCCTGACATAGAGCAGTGTACCCAGGGCCAATCCGTTCGCCGCCAGCTCCACCTTAGCCTGTCTTACGGTAAGTCCCACGAGTGACGGCATAGGAACCTGACGCTTTCTGACGGCATTTACCGTGATATAAATCTTTCTGCCATCCTTCACCTCGCTGCCCGCTTTCGGCGTCTGTGCATAGATGGCCCCGTGCCTGAACCGATTCACGAACACTGAATCCGTGACGATGAGTTTCAGATGGTCCTTTGAGGCCAATCCCGCCGCGTCGTCCATCCTCATCCCGATGAAATCCGGCACTTCCACGTACTTATTGTGCTCGGTAAACTTCTTCAGGCCAAAACTCAAACCACCCATGACCACACAGAATATGACGATGGCCAAAAGCAAGTTCGTAACTATCCAATTCTTCTTAAAAAAATTCATAAAGAAAGTCTCTTATTTTCTTAGGGTTCTATTCGCGAGGTTAATGCGATACTTGAACATCTCCTTACCCTTATAGAAGTAGATGGAGACTACGTTATTATCCATAAATCCTACCTGAGCGATGTAGCGCTGCGTCTTGCGGTTCTTGCATACCGGCTCCGCCCATACGAGCAGGTGGGCATTGGTCTTCTTATTCCTTACTACTACGGAATAGCCTCTCACGTCGCACACTCCGGCTTCGAGATTACCCTTCGTGCTCTTCTTAGCCTTCTTATAGGCAGTATATATGGAGCAATCCTCGGAAATGGTGCCGAATTCTATGGTTCCGGCAGATTTCATAGCATTAGGATTATTCTCAAGCCACCAGTCTATGTACTCGTCGCTCTTGAAGTCTGCCTCGGAAAGTGTTTCGAGTCTGGCGTCTACCCTGAACAGCGAATCCAAATAGGTAGAATAGACATTCTTTTCTACCAATGCGAGCGAAGACACGCCTTCTATGCAAAACTCCCCTTTCGTAGGCTTTATCGCAGTACCGTCGAAATCAAGACCATACAGGGAGTTATCCTGAAGCGAATAGAGGTATCTCGTCAGTTTGAGGCGTTTTCCGCCATCGTATCGGCATAGCAGAGGAATCTCCAGCATCTGCTCGTCTCCGACATTCACGAGTGCCACCGAATCGCACTTGGTATAGACGGCGTCTGCCGACGGAGCGTCCGGATAGATGTAATAGGGATTCCCGTTAATCTTATACCTCTTACGTTTAAGTGTATAGTCGGTGATGACTATCGACGAGTCGGTGTAATCTACGCAAATAGCCGACACTGTCTTGCCGGCTTGATGTTCGAGAACGTTCTGGTGCTCGGCGTGAGGATCGAATCCCTTCTTCTGGCCGAAACACAAGACGCAGCAGAATAATGCCATTAAGGCCAATACTTTTTTCATTCTAAATGACTTTCAAGTCCTTGCCCACTTTGATGAATGCATCTATCGCGCGATCGAGCTGGTGCTGCGTGTGTGCGGCGCTTAGCTGAACGCGGATTCTCGCTTGGCCTGCAGGCACTACCGGATAATAGAATCCGGTTACGAAGATTCCCTCTTCGGCCATAGCGCTAGCGAACTTCTGGCTCAGAGGAGCGTCGTACAGCATCACTGCGCAGATGGCGCTCTGTGTAGGCTTGATGTCAAACCCGGCATCAAGCATCTTGGCGCGGAAGTATTCCACGTTCTCCACGAGTCTTGAGTGCAGTTCGTCGCTCTCTTCGAGCATCTTGAAGAGTTCCACTCCGGCGCCTGCTATCATAGGAGGCAACGAGTTCGAGAAAAGATATGGACGGCTTCTCTGACGAAGCATCTCTATAATCTCCTTTCGGCCTGTGGTAAATCCGCCTACGGCTCCGCCGAATGCCTTTCCCAGAGTTCCGGTGTGGATGTCTATCCTGTCGTAGCAGTCGTACAACTCTCCGACTCCCCTTCCCGTAAGACCTACCACTCCGGCGCTGTGACTCTCGTCCACCATCACGAGCGCGTCATATTTTTCCGCGAGGTCGCAGATTTTGTCCATAGGGGCGACATTACCGTCCATAGAGAATACGCCGTCGGTCACTATGATACGGAAGCGCTGTGCCTGGGCTTCCTGAAGACAGCGCTCGAGCTCTGTCATATCGGAATTGGCATAACGATAACGCACTGCCTTACAAAGACGTACGCCGTCGATTATGGATGCGTGATTCAATGAATCGGAGATGATGGCATCTTCAGCGGTAAGGAGCGGCTCGAAGACACCGCCGTTTGCGTCGAAACAGGCAGCGTAGAGAATGGTGTCTTCGGTGTGGAAGTATCTTGATACGGCTTTTTCAAGTTCGAGGTGCACGTCTTGGGTTCCGCAGATGAATCGAACGGAGCTCATTCCGTAGCCACGGGCGTCCATCGTGCGCTTCGCAGCCTCGATAAGGCGAGGCGAATTGGCCAGTCCCAAGTAGTTGTTGGCACAAAAATTAAGGGCTTTTCTGCCGTCGCTCAGGGTGATTTCGGCGCCCTGCTCGGAGCATATTACGCGTTCCTGCTTGTAGAGACCGTCTTTACGGATCTTTTCGAGTTCGCAGGTGAGATGTTCTTGAAATTTGCCGTACATAATATACTATTTGTTTAGTTTGACTTTCAAATTCTTTATCATATCTTGAGTCATAGTGTCGAGGTCGTAGGTCGGAGCCCAGCCCCATTCCTTACGGGCACAGGTGTCGTCCATATTATCCGGCCAAGAATCGGCTATGCTCTGACGCACCGGGTCTACCTCGTAGCGCATCTTGAAGGAAGGTATGTACTTGCGTATGGATGCGGCGATAGTCTCCGGGTCGAAGCTCATAGATGCGATATTGAAGGAATTACGATGTTTCAGGTAGCGCGGGTTCGCCTGCATGATGTCTATGGCGGCACGAAGCGCATCCGGCATATACATCATATCCATAAGGGTTCCTGCGGCTATAGGGCACACGAATTCCTCGCCCTTTACCGCGGCGTAGTAGATTTCCACGGCATAGTCGGTAGTGCCGCCACCAGGAAGTGTGGTATAGCTGATTAGCCCGGGGAATCGAACGGAGCGGGTGTCCACTCCGTATTTGTGGAAATAGTAGTCACTTAGCAGCTCGGTAGCCACCTTCGTGACTCCATACATGGACGTAGGACGCTGAATGGTGTCCTGAGGAGTATTCTTGTGCGGAGTGGACGGGCCGAAAGAACCTATGGAACTCGGCGTGAACACTGCGCATTTTTTCTCTCTCGCCACCTCCAGAACATTTATCAGGCCATTCATCTGAATGTCCCAAGCCTTCAACGGAAGTCTTTCTGCCGTAGCCGAAAGAAGAGCGGCCAAGTTATAGATGGTGTCGATGTCGTATTTGTCGACGGCATCGGCTATCTGCTTGGCATTACACACGTCCACTTCCTCACTCGGTCCGCTAGAAAGGAGTTTTCCCTTAGGCTCGCATCCCTTAATGTAGCCGGCGACGACCTTCCCGTTAGGGAAAGTGCGCCGCAGCAACATAGTGAGTTCGGAGCCAATCTGGCCCGTAGCTCCAATTACAAGAACATTTTTCACTATTTCAACTCTTTGAATTTCTCTGCAGAAATCTTCTTCGCCTTAATGGTGATGACACTCTTGATCTTGTCGAGAACTTTCTGGTCTTCTACCTGCTCGGCGAGTCTTTCGACCTGCTTCTGGTCGTGAAGTACGTTGTTTACGGCCTCGTCGATCATTTCCTGAGGAACGTTTCCGATACCGTACATAGCGTACTGATAGGTAACGAATGCCTTAGCAGCGTCCTTGAGGTCATCTGCACTGACCTGAAGCTCGAATTTCTTCATAAGGCTGCCTCTTACGAGCTGCCACTTGAAGTCCTCTGCAAATGCAGGGAATTCCTCTTCTACCTGCTCTGCGGTTACCTTTCCGTCGTTAGCGTGGAGAAGCCATCTCTTGAGGAATGCCTCAGGAAGCTCTACGCCTGCCTTGTTTACATAGAAATCGCGGATGTCCTTAGAAAGTCTCCACTGAGCCTCAGACTTGTAGTTCTCCTTAAGGCGCTCTGAAGCCTCTTTCTCGATCTCCTCGTCGGTCTTCTCTTCCTTCTTGCTCTCGTAGTATTTCTTAAGGTTGGCAGCCATGTCTTCCTTCTCCTTAGCGGATACGGTTATGCTATAGTTAGGGACTTCGTCCTCTGCCACTACATCTACGTCTACCTCAGGACTCAAAGCCATATCGAACACGAAAGTGAACTCTTTACCGCTGGTCCAGTCTACATCAGGCTGCTTCTCGCTTGAGAGAGGCTCTCCCAAGATGTGAAGTTTCTCGTCGTCGATGAACCTCTGAAGGCCTGTACCGATTACCTCGTTAATGGAATCGGCCAACACCTGTCCGCCGTACACGCGCTGAACGAGGCTCATAGGAACATTTCCCTTACGGAATCCCTTGAAGTCAGCACGACGTCTGCAATCTGCAAGTTTCTTCTTCTCAATCTCCGCATAATCTGCAGGCTCGATGTTCATAGTAAGCTCGATATTGAGCTTGTCAATCTGGTTTTTTGTTAATTTCATACTATTTATTTTTATTTGATTTTTCTTTTCGGGTATTTGATTCTCTCATGATACATTTGACCCAAATAAGTCTGCATCACGATTTTAATGGTATCTATCTCCTTAAGGGTAATGTCGGCCTGTTCCAATTGGCCGTCCTCTATCTTATAGGCGAAGATTCTGTCCACGAGCGCGGAAATGCTCTCCTGCGAGTAGTCTCTCAATGTTCTGGAAGCGGCCTCGATGGAGTCGCTCAGCATCAGGATGACCTGCTCCTTAGTGGTCGGGGTAGGTCCAGGATACAGGAACTCCTTCTTTAGCTCAGGGTCGCCGCCCTCCTTAAGGTATTTGTCGTAAAAAAATGAGACACAAGTGGTTCCGTGATGAGTCCTGATGAAATCGGTAATCACCGACGGGAGTTTGTGCGCCTGTGCTAGCTCCACGCCGTCCGTAACGTGCTTTATGATGTCCTGGGCACTCTGGAGCGGAGTGATGTCCGCATGATATTTGGCGTCGGTCGAGGTCAGGGACTCGTTCTCCACGAAGCAGAGAGGATTCTTGATCTTTCCTATGTCATGATAGAGAGCGCCTGCCTTTATGAGAATCTCATCGGCATTAATGGCTCTCGCTGCTGCCGAGGCCAAGTTCATCACCTGAAGTGAGTGCTGGAATGTACCCGGAGCCTTCTGCTCGAGCTGGCGAAGCAGTTCGTTAGAAGTGTCCGAGAGTTCCTGAAGACGGGTCGACGACACGAGATTGAAGCTCCTTTCGAGAAGGTAGACAAACGGATGGAGTGCTACCTGAAGGATGGAGCCTATGCATATAAGTCCCAGTGTAGGAAGGTAATCCACATTTATGACGCCCGTAATGACGAATGCCGAGAACAGGACTGCGGTGCACACGAAGTTAATCGATGCAGCGATGAACTGCTTCGCACCCTTCGAGAAATGCTTGAATACATAGAGCGTTATGACTCCGGATACGAGATACATCATAAACACAGCTGCGCCGTTCTCCGCGAAGAGAAGCAGCGGAAGCAATGTGGCAATGTATACCGGATAGATAACCCTGGTCCTGAAGAAAGCCTGTAGATAAAGCGCTGCCACCGAGAACGGGAAGATGAATATCCACTGCGGAGCGAACTTAATCAAAATAAGCTCCACGGAAGCTATCAGGGTAAAGACCACCACGACATAGAGGTATCGATTGTAGTCTTTGAATATCATAGCATTAGAGAAGTAGATGGCGAAGTACAGGCAGATGAGTATGCCTAATACCAGCAGCGCATTTCCCAGCCAGATAGCAGCAAGTGGCTTGTCGTAGCCGTAGCTGTGCTCGTATTCGGCCTTATAGGAGTCGAGCATCTGGGCCACCTCGGCGGTAATCAGCTCGCCATTGTTCACGATAATGGTTCCGGCGTTAACGAATCCGGAAGTAGTCGATACCATCGACTGCGTCTGACTGTGTACGAGAGCCGTAATCTGCTCGTCGTAGACTAGATTTACCGCAAGCAGGTCGTATATGGACTTCGATCTTATTATGGAGTCTACGTTAACCTCGGGACAATCCGTCGAAACCCCGTGAAGGAGTGCGATTCGTGCCTGCGGAAGAAGATAAACCTCTGACACAGGCACCTTTTCGGCACGTTTCCCCTTCTGGACATATATCAATTCGACATTATCCTGAATCTCGGGGATGATTCCCTTATTATAGATATCTGACAGGTGTCTGACCAGCGAAGACTTCAATCCCGGAACATCGGCGAAGCTCATTCCCTCGATCTTTCTAAAACTCTCTCCGACCACCTCGGTAGACATCTTGTAGTAAGGAATTACGGTAGACGACAAATCCGCCTTTTCCTTAGCTATCTGTTCAGTGGTTTTCAGAAGAGGAAAATCAAACTGGGCCACGAGAGTCTCGTAGCGCCAAGCCTGACCCTTCGAATAGTCATAACCCCACTTCGCCGTGCGTGGCACCAAGACCATAAGCACCGCGAAAGATACCACAAGGGGTATGACAGCCTTCCACCTGAAAGAGGATTTCATCTTTTTATGCGTCTATATTAGCGTAATGTGCGTTTTCTTCGATAAACTGCCTGCGTGGCGGTACATCGTCGCCCATAAGCATAGAGAAGGTACGCTCGGCCTGAGCTGCGTTCTCTATGGTAATCTGGCGGAAACGACGGCGCTCAGGGTCCATAGTGGTAGCCCACAACTGCTCGTCCGACATCTCTCCCAAACCTTTATAGCGCTGAATGGTATAACCCTTGTCAGAGCCCTTTCCGAGCTTGAGAGCAGCCTCCTCTCTCTGTTCCTCGGTCCAGCAATATATCTCTTCCTTACCCTTCTTCACCAAGTAAAGCGGCGGAGTGGCGAGGTATACATAGCCATTCTTTATGAGGTCGAACATATATCTGAAGAAGAATGTGAGGATAAGACAGGCAATGTGAGAACCATCGACATCGGCATCGGTCATAATCACTACCTTATGATATCTCAGCTTGCTCAAGTCCATATGTTTCTCGCCGTTTTCGTCTTCCTGTGCCACGGTAACGCCCAGTGCGGTGTAGATGTTCTGAATCTCCTGGCTGTCGAAAGCCCTGTCCACAGCAGCCTTCTCGACGTTCAAAATCTTACCACGAAGCGGGAGAATAGCCTGAAATTCACGATTTCTACCCAGCTTGGCAGTACCGCCTGCGGAATCTCCCTCGACCAGGAACAGCTCGCACTTCTCCGGATCTCTCTCGGAGCAGTCGGCCAATTTACCCGGCATACCTGCGCCGCTCAAAACCGATTTGCGCTGCACCATCTCACGTGCCTTTCGCGCCGCATTACGGGCAGTGGCAGCGAGAACGATCTTCTCGATGATGGTCTTCGCGAGTTTAGGATTCTCTTCCAAGAAAATATCCATAGCAGCCGCAGTAGCCTGAGATACAGCCGATGTAACTTCCGGGTTACCGAGCTTCGTCTTAGTCTGGCCTTCGAATTGAGGCTCTGCCACCTTCACTGAGATGACTGCCGTAAGGCCTTCCCTGAAGTCTTCCGGAGCGAGCGGATCCTTCATCTTCGCGAGAAGGTTATTCTTCTCCGCGTACTGTTTCAAAGAACGGGAAAGACCCATCTTGAATCCCTGAAGATGAGTACCACCCTCTATGGTGTTGATGTTATTTACGTAAGAATATATCTTCTCCGAATAGCCCGTGTTATACTGAAGGGCTATGTCGATAGGAATTATCTTATCTGAAGACACACAGATAGGCTCCGGAATCAAAGTCTGCGCACCTGCGTCGAGATACTCGATGAACTGCTTGAGACCATCGTTCGAATAGAATACCTCGCTACGGAAAATCTTACGGCCGGTAGGCTTCGCATTATCGTTCTCGTCGATCACATACTCGTCGACGAGTTCCCTCTCATCGGTCAAGCTAATGCGCACGCCCTTATTAAGATAGGCCAATTCCCTCAATCGCGCAGCCAGCGTGTCGTACTTATAAATAGTGGTCTGAGTAAAGATCTCAGCGTCCGGATGGAAGGTAATGATGGTTCCTGTGTTATCGGAATCGCCTACTACCTGGACAGGGCCAAGTGGTTTACCCTTAGAGAATTCCTGTTTGAAGACCTTACCCTCGCGGTGAACTTCTGCAATAAGATGGTCGGAAAGGGCATTCACGCAGGACACACCCACACCATGAAGACCTCCGGACACCTTGTAGCTATTCTTACTGAACTTACCGCCGGCGTGAAGCACCGTAAGAACCACCTCCAAGGCGGAACGATGCTCCTTTTCGTGCATACCGGTAGGGATACCACGTCCGTTATCCTCTACCCTTATGGAGTTGTCAGGAAGAATGCTCACCTCTATGTCGGTACAGAATCCGGCCATAGCCTCATCTATACTGTTATCCACCACTTCATATACCAGATGATGCAATCCCCTCTCGGATACATCTCCGATATACATCGATGGTCTCTTTCTTACGGCCTCCAATCCCTCAAGCACCTGAATGCTGTCAGCACCATACTGCTGCTCGGCCTGTTTGATTTCTTCTGTCTCTATCATTTTCTTAATTTATTTTATATTCGAAAAGCCTACAAATTTACTAAAAAAAGCAGGCTTTTGCAAGCGTCTCTAGAAAGTGTAGTTAAATCCTACTATTTGCTGGCTTCCGCTGTAGGAAACGTTGTTGAAATGAAATACCGCAGATACCTTTATCCGCAGGCTTCCTCCCAACACCCTCGAATAGAAAAACTCCAAGCGGTCATAGCTTCCACATTTCGACGAGTCATTATAAATCCTGAAGAACGGGTCGTTAAAGTATAGTCTGTCCACGTAAGGCACGCCCGCCGAATCCGACTTATAGTATAAAGGCATTATGTCCTTTCCTATATACAAGCTGTTGCTCGCTCCCCAAAAGCCCTTTTCCATACGCATGGTAAGTTCGGCCAATCCCGGAAGCTCGAACTCGCTCGTAACCGTCCTATCCCTCTGAACGGACTGGATATATCCCAACTTGAGATAAAAATCATCTAAAAAGGACATCTTTTTCAAATCGAACACCATATAAGGCTCTACGAGAGCGTTATCGCACACGCCCGGAGCCTCGATGGAGCTGGCGAAATGCACCATATACGCATTATATCCCACATTAAACCAGTCAGATATCTGATGATGTCCTGCCGAAAAAATCAAAAACTGCTCCTTTATGGAAGAGCTGGCGCCGTATTTTCCCATCCAGTCGCAGCCCAATTCCACCACCGTGCGAGGAGTGGCGTAGGAGAAAAGCACGCCCTCAATATACGGGTCGTACCAAGCCTGCTTTTCGGAGATGAAGGCCGTAGACCACTGCTCCAGACACTTGGTACGAGGGAAAACGCCTCCTGTTATGGAAAAATGTCTCTCGGCTTCTTTATAGTCGTATCTGTAATAGTAGAAAAAGTCCGAAAGAATCTTAGCGCCTATGTCGTTAATGTTACCGAAGTCCTTCCTGATTTCAGCACCGCCTATCAAACTGTGCTTCGAGCCTTCCGAGCCCGTTCTCAGTCCTATGGTAGGATAGAATCTGGTGCCGAAGATGGTTCCCGACCCGGAAAAGTCACTTGGTGTGTATTCCCTGTTGTCGAAACGAAGGTCGAAGCCCAAATCGTAGATAAATTCGGAATGCTTGCCGTCCGACTGCTGCGCATAGGCAAAAGCCGCGCTGAACAGGCTGCAAGCCGACAGCGCCAATAGTATTTTAGTAAATTTCATAGCCTAAATATCGTTCTTTTTTCGCATCTTTGCAAATATATGAACGGAGATAAACTTTGGAATAGTAATTTCATAAAAATATGCATAGGAAACTTCCTAATCAAGTTTTCCTTTACCCTCATAGTTCCCCTTTTGCCACTTTACCTAAGTGAGACTTTCGGAGCGAATAACGACACCATAGGCATCATTCTGTCCTGCTATACCATTATGATAATATTGGTAAGCCCTTTCAGCGGCTACATAGTGGACAGTTTCCCCAGAAAAGCCATACTTCTGCTGTGTAACTTCGTGTTCTTCGCCATGTTCGCAGGATACATAGCGGCAGGTTCGCTTACGGTATTCGCCATCTTCCGCACCATTCACGGCGCTCCTTTCGGGACGGCGGTAGTATCCATGAATACCGTAGCCATAGACGTGCTCCCCTCTTCGCGACGCACGGAGGGCATCAGCTACTTCGGATTGAGTAACAACCTCGCCACCGCGCTTGGCCCGTTTGCCGCCGTATTCGTGCTCAAGGCAGCCGGCGGAAACTATCAGATGCTATTTCTCTTCTCCATGATAATGTCGCTGGTCGCACTGATCGTCAACTCTACCATAAAGTTGGAAAGGCGCGATTGCCGCACGGCCGATAAGAAAGTGATTTCGCTCGACAGATTCTTCCTGGTGAAAGGCGCGAGACAAGCCGTGAACATTATGTGCTTCTCGTTTTGCTACGGCGTCGTGTCTACCTACGTGGCCATCTATGGTAAGGAGGAATTGGGCATCACGTCCGGCACCGGATTCTGGTTCCTGTTCTTCGCAATAGGCTTGATGGTTTCCAGATTGACCGGGGCTAAGGGATTGAAGGAGAATAAAATCAGCAAGAATACGGCCGAGGGTATATTGGCATCGATCGTGGGTTACTTCCTATTCGCCGCAGTACGCACCGAGTGGGCGTTCTACTTGGCCCCATTCATCATAGGTCTGGGGAACGGGCACATGTACCCGGGATTCCAGAGCATGTTCGTGAATCTGGCGCACAATTCCCAGAGAGGTACGGCCAATTCCTCCATGCTGACGTCCTGGGAGGCTGGCGTGGGGTTGGGCGTATTGGCCGGAGGTGTGGTCAGCGCCCATTTGGGTTACCACTGCGCGTTCTGGGTGGCATTGGCCGTGAACTTCGTGGGACTGGTGATGTTCTTTACGGTAAGCCGCTCGCACTTCGAGAAGAATAAACTGCGGTGATTTTGTTTGAAAAAACGAAGATTAAAAGTAAATTTGTAGGCTCAAAAAACACATTATATGGAAAATATAGGTTTAGGCTTGGAACTGATGCTGATCGGTATGGTGACAGTGTTCATCATCTTGCTGATAGTCATCTACGGAAGCCAATTGCTAATTAAAATCGTAAATAAAGTCGCGCCCGCCGAAGCTCCTGCTCCGAAAAGGCAGGCGGAGGGAGAAGACCTTCGTCCCGTATTCGAAGCCGCTGTAAGTCAGCTCACGGAGGGTAAGGGACATCTTACTAATGTAACTAAACTATAAAATGGGAAAAGAGATAAAATTGAGCCTCGTGTTCAGAGACATGTGGCAGAGCGCCGGCAAGTATCAGCCGCGCGTGGATCAGCTTGTTAAAATCGCTCCGGTAATCATCAAGATGGGGTGCTTCGACCGCGTGGAGACTAACGGCGGCGGATTCGAGCAGGTTAACCTTCTATATGGAGAAAATCCTAACAAAGCGGTAAGGGAATGGACCAAGCCTTTCCGTGAGGCAGGCATCCAGACCCATATGCTGGACAGAGCCCTTAACGGACTTAGGATGAGCCCTTGCTCCAAGGACCTCAGGGAGCTTTTCTATAAGGTCAAGAAGGCGCAGGGAACGGATATCACCCGTATATTCTGCGGCCTGAACGACCCTCGTAACGTGATTCCTTCGATAGGATATGCCAAGCAGGCCGGTATGATAGCGCAGGCTTCGCTCTGCATCACCCACTCCCCTATCCACACCGTAGAATACTACATAGAACTCGCGAAACAGTTCATAGAGGCAGGCGCGGATGAGATTTGCCTGAAGGACATGGCAGGTATCGGACGTCCGGTTTCATTAGGTAAGATAGTCAAGGGAATAAAGGAATACGCTCCGCAGATTCCTATCCAATACCACTCACATTCAGGTCCGGGATTCAGCATGGCATCCATCCTGGAGGTGTGCGAGAACGGTTGCGACTACGTGGACGTAGGCATGTCACCACTTTCGTGGGGTACCGGCCACGCAGACGTGATAGCGGTTCAGGAGATGCTTAAGGACGCAGGATTCCAGGTTAAGGACATAAATATGGAGGCCTATATGCAGGCCCGCACCCTCATTCAGGAGATGCTCGACGACTTCCTGGGATACTACTGCCCTTCGCTTAACAGAATAGACAATTCCCTTCTCATAAAGCCGGGTCTTCCGGGAGGTATGATGGGTTCGCTTATGACCGACCTCGAGGAGAATCTCTCTTCTCTTAACAAATGGAAGGAAAAGCACGGACAGAAGCCGCTTACCACGGACGAACTGCTGGTAAAACTCTTCGACGAGGTGGCTTACGTATGGCCTAAGGTGGGATTCCCTCCTCTGGTAACTCCTTTCTCCCAGTACGTGAAGAACCTTTCACTTATGAACGTAGTATCTATGGAGAAAGGCAAGAACCGCTGGGAAATGTTCCCTGACACCATCTGGGATATGGTTTTGGGCAAGGCAGGAAAGCTTCCGGGCGAAGTCGACGATGAGATCAAGGCACTTGCCGCAGCACAGGGCCGCCAATTCATATCCACAGACCCTCAGGAGAACTATCCAGACTGTCTGGACGAGTTCCGCGCTAAGATGAAGGCTAATGGCTGGGAGACAGGCCAGGACGACGAAGAACTCTTCGAATACGCCATGCATCCTGTTCAGTACGAAGCATATAAGAGCGGAAAGGCTAAGGCGGATTTCGAGGCCGACCTCGCCAAGCGCAAGGCCGAGAAGAACGCTCCTAAGGGTGCAGCCCTTCCGGAGAGCATCATCGTGAACCTTAACGGCGCTTCATATAAACTGGACATCTCTTACGACGGAACGGCACCTGCCGCTTCCGCTACCGCAGCTCCGGTATCGAATTCAGACGCAGAGGATGTTCCGGCTCCTATTTCCGGCAAATTCCTCCTCACCCAGGATGGTAGCGAGGCCCCTCATAAGGTCGGAGACCACGTGAAGAGAGGAGATGTACTCTGCTATATCGAAGCGATGAAAATCAACAACGCCATCTGCGCGGACTTCGACGGCACGATTGCCGCCATCCTCGCACATAACGGAGACACCGTAGAAGAAGATGACGTTATCGTTAAAATGGTTAGAGACAAATAAATATGGGAGATATACTCGATAGACTCTATGAGATGACAGCCATAAGCAACATCGCCGAGAACCCTTCGTTCCTGCTGATGTACCTTATCGCCTTCGGTCTTCTCTACCTGGGAATCGTAAAGAAATACGAGCCCCTGCTGCTGGTTCCCATCGCCTTCGGCGTGCTGATTGCCAATTTCCCCGGCGGAGAGATGGGCGTAATCCAGACCGATGCTGCGGGCATGGTCACATTGGCCGACGGAACCGTGCGCAGCATCTGGGACATGCCTCTTCACGACATCGCCCACGAATTCGGCATAATGAACTACCTGTACTACGGCCTCATCAAGACCGGACTGCTGCCGCCTATCATCTTTATGGGTGTGGGTGCGCTGACGGACTTCGGCCCGATGCTCCGTAACCTCAAGCTCGCCATCTTCGGTGCCGCTGCCCAATTCGGTATCTTCGCGGTGCTGATCGTCTCCCTGATGCTCGGATTCACCCCACAGGAAGCCGCATCGCTGGGCATCATCGGTGGAGCCGACGGCCCTACGGCGATCTTCACCACGATCAAATTGGCCCCTCATCTTCTCGGGCCAATCGCTATCGCAGCCTACAGCTATATGGCGCTCGTGCCAGTGATCATTCCTCTGGTAGTCAAGCTCACTTGCACGAAGAAAGAGCTGATGATCAATATGAAAGAGCAGGACAAGCTCTATCCTCCGAAGGGCGAGATAAAGAATATGCGCGCGCTGAAGATCATCTTCCCTATCGCCGTTACCACCATCGTGGCCATCTTCGTGCCTACCGCAGTTCCGCTCGTAGGTATGCTTATGTTCGGTAACCTCGTGAAGGAAATCGGCGCCGACACCTCGCGTCTTTTCAATGTGGCAAGTAACGGTCTTATGAACGCCGCCACCATATTCTTAGGACTTTGTGTGGGCGCTACCATGACAGCCGAGGCATTCCTGAACTTTCAGACATTGGGCATCGTGGTCGGTGGATTCTGCGCATTCGCGCTGAGTATCGCCAGCGGTATCTTTATGGTCAAGATATTCAACCTGTTCTCGAAGAAGAAAATCAATCCTCTCATCGGTGCGACAGGCCTTTCGGCAGTTCCTATGGCCAGCCGCGTATGTAACGGAATAAGCACCAAATACGACCCTAAGAACCACGTGCTTAACTATTGTATGGCATCTAACATCTCCGGAGTCATCGGCTCTGCCGTAGCTGCGGGTGTGCTCATCTCATTCTTAGGATAGAGAGTTCGTGAAATTATAAGAGAAAAGGATCGACTGCTTAGTAGTCGGTCCTTTTTTGGTTTGATATGAATCGATATGCGGCGTAAATGAGCATCAGCCACCACATATCCTCGGATGGCATCGACAGATACATCTTTATGCCTTTGATGGCGATAATCACCCCGGGCGTTCCCCAGAGAAAGGCTGCGATGTAGTAGAGTACGATTCTATTCATAAAATTTCATTTCGTTTTCAAAAGACTACAAAGTAACAACAAATAAATGAGAAAATGGGAAAGGGAGGAGATTTTTGTATATCTTTGTAGAAACAAGACGCTTTTATGAAGTCGTTCGAAGACAAGATACAGGCTAGACCATTCGTCAAGTGGGTCGGAGGAAAAACACAATTGTTGGATGAAGTCAAGAAGTCGCTACCTCGCGATTTCTCGACACGTCAGCATATTACTTATGTGGAGCCTTTTGTAGGTGGCGGAGCTGTAGTGTTCAAACTGCTCCAAGAGTATCCTAATATCGAACGGGCCATCATAAATGACATAAACGAAGAGTTAATCTGCACATATCGCGTCATCAAAGAGAATGTCGAAGATCTCATCGAAAGTCTCGACGTCATACAGTCCGAGTACATACCTCTAAGTTTAGACGATAGAAAGAGTTACTTTATCGCCAAGAGGTCTTTGTTCAACGCGAAGAAGATTACTCCACTAGAAACCGCCGCCCTGTTCATCTTCTTAAATCGTACTTGTTTCAATGGATTATACAGAGTTAACTCCAAGGGCGAATTCAATGTCCCCCACGGAAAGTATGTAAATCCACGGATTTGTGACGCAGACAACCTTCGCGCTTGCTCCAAAGTCCTGCAAAAAGTGGAGATTTTATGCGGTGACTTCGCTGAAACAGGAAGATACGCAGGACCGGATACATTATACTACTTCGATCCGCCGTATAAACCCATAACGGAAACATCCTCTTTCACTTCCTACACGAGAGGAGGCTTCGACGATCAGGAGCAAATACGGCTTCGTGACTTCTGCGACCATATTTCCGCAGCCAAATCCAGCTTTATCGCAAGCAATTCCGATCCACGAAACGCTAACTCGAAGGAAAACTTCTTCGATAATATTTATAATAACTTCTTCATTAGGAGAGTATCTGCCACCAGAATGATTAACTCTGATGCATCTGGTCGCGGGTCCATCTCTGAAATAATGATTTCAAACGTGACAAACGCCAAATTATGAGAGATTTTATGACCTGGCTTGCTGGTTTCCGCTCCGCCATAGCTGGCTATAAATATTACACCGACTTTGAGAAAATCTACAAAAACGTAGATACCATCAAAGTTGAACTTAACATTATGAATTCTTTGATTGGGAGTGAAAATATAGAGGAAGATTTTATCTCACTTTACAAGCGCTATCCTGAAATACTCAAGTGTATTCCTATTTTGCTTGCCAAACGCGAATCTGACATCCTTACACTTGACTTCGACGGCGAGCACTTATGGAATTTCCGTAATGCCAACTATGAAATCGAAGAGTACCTAGTCTTTATGCGTGAAACAGGCATATTCGACTTAATGCAGCAAAAACACATCCATAGCCTAGTAGACTATGTTACAGGGGTTGAAACCGGATTAGATTCCAATGCCCGAAAGAATCGTGGCGGTCACGTTATGGAAGACCTTGTAGAGAGTTATATAATTAGGGCCGGCTTGGAAAAAGACAAGACATATTTCAAAGAAATGTACATACACGAGATCGAACATAAATGGAATATTGACCTCTCTTGTATATCTAACGAAGGTGGCACAGAAAAACGCTTCGACTTTGTAATAAAGCGTCCAAATATGATTTATGGAATTGAAACCAACTTCTACGCCAGCGGCGGCTCTAAACTTAACGAGACAGCGCGCAGTTACAAGACCATCGCTTTGGAGACGGAGCACCATCCCGATTTCAAGTTCGTATGGATTACTGACGGGCGTGGATGGAATTCTGCTCGAAATAACCTAAAGGAGACCTTCGATGTCTTGGAAGACCTCTATAATATTCAGGATCTGGACGAAGGTATAATCACTACGAAACTTGTATAGTTCCTATGCCTACAGCTTACTACAAATCACAAGATAAAAACTTCACGCTTCTTAAGGGAGATTGCATCGAACTATTGAATTCATTTGATTTCAAGTTCGATATGATTTTCGCGGATCCTCCCTATCACCTTTCTAATGGTGGCATAAGCATACAGAGCGGCATCCCCGTATCTGTAAACAAGGGTCAATGGGATAAATCTCAGGGATTTGAAGAAGACTACAAATTCGACAAGACCTGGCTGGCTACGTGTAGAGAGCATTTAAAGTCCGACGGCACCATCTGGGTAAGCGGGACCTATCATAACATTTTTTCCGTAGCACGTTGCCTAACAGAACTGGGGTTCAAGATTCTCAACTGCATTACCTGGGTAAAGACCAATCCACCTCCGAACCTTTCTTGCAGATATTTCACGTATTCTGCAGAGTACATATTATGGGCTCGTAAAGAACAAAAGACAGCTCACTATTACAACTACGAGCTTATGAAGAAAATCAACGGAGGCACACAGATGCGTGATGTCTGGACACTACCGGCTATTTCTCCGTGGGAGAAATCCTGTGGTAAACACCCTACACAAAAGCCTCTATGCGTCCTGTCCAGAGTCATTCAGGCATCCACAAAACCGGGAGCCTGGATTATGGACCCATTCACCGGGAGTAGCACTACCGGCATCGCTGCTACCCTTCTAGGGCGACGTTTTCTGGGTATAGACCAAGAAGAAAAGTTCCTCGAGATAAGCAAAGCACGTCGCGAAGAACTAAATAGCATAAAGCGCAGACAAGAGATTCTAGACAAATTAGACAGACAGGCCAAACTATTTCAAGACAACGACATACGAGTTCTAAATGAACCCAGCGCATTCTATGGCCCGGACTTGCCGTTTTAATCCCAAATCGTCATTAAAGCTTTATAATTCATCTCTCTACCGCTCTGATTCCAATAAGTCATATCTTGTTCGATAAAGAGCCATTTTATAGTATACAAGAGTAAATCAAGAGGTAGTCCTTTTGTAAAATGGCAAGTCTCGATCTCTTCATCACTAGGCTCCTCGCAATCATAAACCTTTGAGATAAGAGTCTTTAGCTTCATGCTATCTTCCGGATTCTCATCGACCTTTTCACGAACGTCGTCCCAGATTTCACTGTGACGTGGTCGATTTCCTGAGCTCAATACATTTCCATTTTTTCCGTACCTGAACTGATAGTCTTCGACACGGACCTCGAAATCCATCCCTTTATTCTTAAAGGCTGGTCTGTGAAGATAAATTTTCTTTCCATTCTTTCCGGTCTCCACAAAATAATCGTAGTAATTCCACTCTTCTGAAGTTCCTGGCTTCTCCTTAAGAAAAAGTCTAATCACCTTATTGTGATAATCTTCGCGATTAGTAGCCTTGATCGTAACTGTTTTCTGTGTTTTCATATTGTTTGTTTCCAGTTGAAATCCAAATAAAAATGGATCTCGATTTATTAGTTAAACATTTATATTCTTTATAATCAATATCTTA
>URCV01000024.1 GCA_900546445.1 uncultured Bacteroidales bacterium
CAACCTTGTCCGATTCAGATTTTCAGCAAATATTAGATGTCAAAGGGTTGAAGTGCCCGATGCCGATGCTTAGAACGAAGAAAGCACTGGCTAAGATGCAGCCGGGAGAAAAACTACTGGTTCAGGCAACCGATCCCCACGCCTTACGAGATTTGAGCCAGTTTGCCGATCAGACCGGCAACAAGCTCCTTTCCTCTTCTGACGAGGACGGCATTATTAATATAGTGATGCAGCGTAAAGAAGAATAACGTCACAAACCTACAGCTAAGGAACTCCCATGACTATGCCCGTCAAAGATGCACCCTTCCTTGAAGAACGAACCGCCGCTGTAATGGAGAGCGTCTTCAACGACCCGATTGTCAAAAATGCTCTTGACCAGGCCGTTCCTCAGGAAATTTTTACGATCGAGGAACAGATCGAAATTTGTGAAGTTCCTGCTCCGCCTATGAAGGAGCAGACCAGAGCCGCAATGATTGCTGAGAAGATCAACAGTTACGGTCTGGAAGCATCTATTGATCCGGTCGGCAACGTAATTGCCTGCCGCAAGGGAACAGACCCGGATGGCCCTGTCTGCGTTATCAGCGCGCATATGGACAATAGTTTTAGGGAAGGAACCGACACTACTGTTCGCCGCCAAAACGGCAGACTGTTTGCGCCTGGTATTTCCGATGCATCCCGAGCATTGGCCTGCATGCTTCAAGTCATTCGTATGGTCGTCAACAACGACATCAAGACAAAAGGAACGCTGCTGTTCATTGCCACAGTAGGGCAGGAGGCTGAAGGCGATCTTCGTGGCGTAAAACGTATTTTCTATAGCTCCGGAATTCATGTCGACGGCGTCTTGGTGTTAGACGGTGCTGATCCGGGGAAGCTGCTTTATGGATCCGTGGGATCTAAACGCTACAAGGTTGAGTACAGCGGTCCCGGCGGTCACAGCTATCTGAATTTCGGTCAGTACCCGAGCGCTACACAGGCGCTTTGCCGAGCAGGAGCGCTTCTTGCGAATCTTCAGGTTCCGGCGGAACCGAGAACGACTTTTACTTTAGCGACTTTCAACGGCGGCTCTTCCGTTAATGCCATCGCAGAGCATGCCGAGTGCGAGATCGACCTGCGAAGCGAAGACGCACAGATGCTCGATGGACTTGTTCAGGAAGTCCTGCCTTTGTTTGCGTTCGGCGCCCAATTAGAAAATCAGCGTTGGAACGTTACGGATCCGGCCCTGCAAGTTAGATGCAAGGTGACGCCGATCGGTCACCGCCCGGCTGCGGTATCCAAACCCGACAGCCCGGTGCTTCAAGCTGCTAGGGCTGCCCAAATGGCCTTGGGCATTAAGCTGACGGACTTTACCAGCGCTTCTACGGACCAAAACGTTCCGATGTCTCTTGGAATTCCTTCGACTACCTTAGGCGGGGGCGGAAGAGAGGGATTCAACCATTCCTTGTCCGAATGGTTTGAACCTGTGCGCTCCTACGAAGGTCCGCAGCTTTGCCTGCTGACTGCTTTGGCTCTGGTCGGGTTAGAGAGCGGTTCGGAACCGCTCCTTCCGATCTACACGGCAGCACCTAGGGAACAATGGCAGGACAGACTCTAATCTAAGAAAAATTTGGGACCGAAAGGTCCCGTTTTTTTACCTTTGGGTCCAATGGAAAAAAACTACCCGAGGTAAGGCGAGAAGACTAAGAAAAAAAATTAGTTGAGGGGATATTAAAATCATTCCATTTTTCTTCTCAAAATACTTATCTTAAGATTCTTAAGAAATTTATTTTTGTATTGTGATGGCTTATCGTTAATACTTTTCCAATATTGGCTGTACACAAAATAAAATCCAGCACAATAGGGGTTTTCAAGGTTTTAGTAATTTCCCTCCTTATTGTATCGGAGGGTGCGATGTGACCTTCCTCATAGCTATCTCTTAAGAAAACTTAATGTTAAAATTTCTAACAAGAGGTTCTTGGATCTCTATGATTCTGAGAAAACTTATAACAACCCCTCTTACTCGAATGTATTTTGACTTGGAGTACCAAATGAAGGTCTTTAACAGACGTAATGTATTGAAAGGCGGTTTAGTTGGCTCTATGGCAGCCGGTTTTGCTTCTTTCATGGGCGCTTCCCATGCAGCAGAACCCGCAGCAAAGGCACCCGCCCAGAATGATAAAAATACTTATGACGTGATCGTGCTTGGCGCCGGTCCCGCCGGATTGGTTACTGCCATCGCTGCTAAGCAGGCTGGTGCAAAGAAAGTAGTTGTATTCGAAAAACGCGACCGTCCTGACGGCAACGCTATTTTTGCCTTAGGTTCCGTTTGCGGCTGGGGCTCCCGTCATCAGAAAGAGCAGGGCATCAAAGATACCGCTGACGATTTCTACGCCATGATGATGGATGTTTCCAAGCAGATGGGCGACAAGGCTTTGAACCGTACTTATACCGATAATATTTCTGCCGGCATTGACTGGCTGGAAAAAGACATCGGCGTGAAGTTCGGTAAGATTCGTCCGATGCCGTATCCGCGTCTCGGCCGTACATGCCGTGTTGACGGCGAAGGTCTCACCGGCGGAGCCCAGCTCGTGAAGAAACTTCTTGCGGCTGCCGCTAAAGAAGGCGTTGAAGTTAAGTTCGAACACAAAGGTATTGAACTTCTCCACGACGACAAGATGCGTGTCACAGGTGTCAAGATTCAGACACCTGCCGGACAGGAAGAATATTTCTCCAAGGGCGGCGTTGCAATTGCAACCGGCGGTTTCTCCGCTAACCCTGAAATGGTTGACAAATACATCGGCGGCTGGGCTACCCGCATGGTGCTCCGCGGCTCCAAGTCCACAACCGGTGAAAACATTTCTCTGACGCTTCCGCTTTATGCCAAGTGCGTTAACATGGACCAGTTCCATGCCGGCCCGATTATCGGCGCAACCCACGTCAACCCTGCAGACGTCTTGAACTCCGGCTACGGCATCCAGGTCAACACTTCCGGCAACCGTTACATGGATGAAAACAACACCTATGTGATTAAAGCCAGAACAACCGCTCAGAAGACACTGGACAATACCGGCTGGGTTATCGTTGACTCCACTTGCCCGGTTCTCGATAAAGTTATTCCCAAATTCGATATGCTGAACAGCCCGTATGGTAAGGCCGACACGATCGAAGAAGTGGCTAAGCAGGCCGGTCTGCCTCCTGCCAAGATTGTGGCGCTCGTGAAGGAATACAACGAAGCGGTCAAGAACGGTACGTTAGGCAAGATGAATCCGCCGAACACCTACAAGAAACCGCATCTGATTGAAAAAGCTCCGTTCTATGCAGTTCCTCTGCAGGGCGGTATGACCGCTACATTCGGCGGCCCGCTGATCAACACGAAGGCTGAAGTTCAGAACTTGGACGGCAAGACCATTCCCGGTCTCTATGCAGTCGGCAACTCTTCCGGCGGTATCTTCTTCCATAACTATGCCGGCGGCGCTCAGTTAGGCGCAGCCACCGTATTCGGAAGAATTGCCGGTAAAGAAATGGCTCAGAGAGCCGCTGCTGCAAAGTAAGAGGAGATCAAAAATGAAAAAAACATTACTCGTTTTAGCTTCCGCTCTTTTCGGAATGAGCGTCGGTCTTTCCGTTTATGCAGCTGATCAGGCACCTGCCGCTGCTGCTCCTGCTGCTCAGGCCAAGACACTGGGACAAATTCACGGTGCTATGTGGCCGAAGAGCAAAGACGGCTATGTCACTAAGTATCAGTGCATGCAGTGCCACGGTGACTATGACAAACTGGCTAAACAGACAGCCGATCTGGTTCCCAATCCCCATCATTCTCACTTGGGTCAGGTGAACTGCGAAGACTGCCATAAGGCCAACCTGTCTAAACCGGTTCTTATGTGCAACCAGTGCCATAACTTTACCATTCGCAAGGATGGCAAACCGATTGAACTGGCCAAGTAATTTAGTCTCTGACTAAAACAGAAAATCCCGCAGTTCCTAAAGAACGAGCGGGATTTTCTTTGTCCGGAGATTGCTTAGAAAAGACGGACGCCGTTCGCCGTGAGAGTCAAATCGCCGTTCGGCGTGAGTGTCGGAACGATTTCAGTTGTATAAACACCTTTACCTTCGCTTAAGTAAGAGTTGCGCGGCAATGCCATGAGCGCAAATTGTCCGAGGCCGCCGTCGCATCCACTTCACCGAGAGGATTGAAAGAGAACTCAACAGGGTCACTCTCTCCCCCCTCTCCGAAAGCTACAAGCGTTCCTGAATATATGCCTGCCACTTCATACTTTTTAGTAATCTCTCTGTCATAGAAAGACTCTTTCGTTCCATCCGGAGCCTTAACCGTCCACGATGGATTAAGACCTGGCTCCGTAAACTTGAATACAACTTCGCCATTATCGGAATTCACTGTAACAGAATACATCTCTGCTGTTACTACAGGTTTCTCCACGGAAGCCGTGTTATTCTTTTCTTGGCAAGAAACGACTACAAATACTCCTAGAGCAAACGTAGTCACAAGTTTTAATAAATGTTTCATAATGTTCTAATAGTTATTTTGTTTTAATGTATTTTCAGACTTATCGATTTCAGACTGTGGAATCGGAATGTATCGCTTGGATGCGGAATAGCCCTTTGCTCCGAGAATGGCTTCGGCCTTTCCAAAACGAACCAGATCGAAGAATCTATTACCTTCCATCGCGAATTCCTTACGACGCTCTTCCAATATGTTATCCAAAGTGGCAGATTTCTTATGCGAGCCGATATTTTCTGGTTTTACGCCGAAAGCTCGTGCACGTACCTCATTAAGATAAGCGTCCGCCTCCACTTGAGAGCCACCTGTACGAACCAGAAGTTCCGATGCTCTCAATAGCACATCCGAATAACGATATATACGTAAATTGTTACGATGGTTCATATCTAGAACTCCCGCTGCATTATTTGCACTTCCACCTGCGCGTCCCATATACTTTTTATTGAACATACCGGTATTACCTTCACGAGGATTATATTTCTCACCCTTTTCAGCATCGGTATTGAAGTCCATAATAGTAGCATCTCTACGCAAATCTCCAGGCTCATAAACGGCTTTCAAGGCTGGGCTTACCGGTCCAAATCCATAACCTTCGGAATGGAAGCGCTTGCCCTTATAAGAATCCGGTCCCAAAAAAACCGGAAAAACGGTTCCACCAGGAGCCAATGGGTCTTCCCAAGTACGGTTAGAAGGGTCATCCGAATAGTTGATTTCGAATATCGATTCGCAATTCCACTCTCCTTTGTCAGTCCAGATATCTTCAAATTTAGGAGTCAAGTCATAGATTCCTGAGTTTATAGTTTCACGCAACTGTTCGAGAACACTGGCATAGCGACTTTCGTCTCCCTTAAGCATCACGACATCGGCGCGAAGCATATAAGCAGCATAACGATTGGCCCGTCCCACCTCTGTCATAGCGACCGCTTTCGGGAGTGCGCCAGGTGCCGTGGCAGCATCCAGATCTTCCATAATCTTTTCGTATACCTCATCTTCAGTTAGTTGAGGAACGATATAGCCCACTTCTGCACCGTTAGGATTAACTGTATAATAAGGAATGGAGCCCCAGAATTTCCACAAAATGTGATAATAGAAAGCCCTAAGAAAACGAGCCTCGCTAATTATTCGTGTCTTTTTCTCTTCCGACATCCCCTCTATGCCAGGCGTGCGGTTCACCACAATATTACTGCGATAAACGCCACGATAAAGGTTAGTCCAGAACCCTATAAGGCTTTGCTGAGAATTAAGATTATATGTTCCCATAAGCTGAAGATGCGGCTGATCTCCCGTGCCACTTCCTCCTACTGCATTGTAGTCATCGGCAAGTATATCTGAAATAAAAAGGTATGGATGAAACTCCCCATCACAATAATCCATTCCCACAAATGGAGCATAAGCCGCCATCAAGGCTTTTGTAATGTCATATTCGGTAGCATAGCTCGTTTCTTCCGGAACTGTCGTAGTCGGTTTAACTTCCAGAAAGCTAGTGGTGCACGCCGAAAAAGCAAACACGGCGGCTAAGACAAAATAAGATACTCTTTTCATAATCATTAGAAAGTCAAATTAATACCAGCGGAAAGCGTACGTGCTTGAGGATAAACTCCTCTGTCTATACCTAGAGACGTACCTCCGGAAGAAATTTCCGGATCCATGCCATGATATGAAGTCAATGTAAAGAGGTTCTCTGCACTGAGATATACTCTCAACTTACTAATAAGAGCCTTACGAGTTAAATTTTGAGGTACGGTATAGCCAAGCGAAAGAGACCTGCATCGCAAATAGGAGCCATCATAAACCATCAAGTCAGAAGAGCGCCAATTCAAATTCTTTCCTCCATCCGCTTCTGCAGTAATGCGAGGCAAACGATTTGACGTTCCCGGACCATGCCAACGCCCCTCATACAGGAATGTCTGCATATTCACGAGAGGATAATCGGTACGACGCGTCGCATCGTAAATGTCATTACCAAGTGACGCAGAGAAAAGAGCCGAAAGGTCAAAACCCTTCCAAGAAGCGCTTAGATTGAAGCCAAATGTCCAATCCGGCATTCCCTTTCCTATCATCACACGATCGGCATCATTTATCACTCCATCTCCGTTTACATCGACAAACTTGACGTCTCCCGCCAATGCATAAGGTTGCAAACGCTTCCCTTTATCATTTCTGTATGCGTCAGCTTCGCGATTACTCTGAAATATACCGTCCGTCTTCCATCCATAAAAGTACGGGAAAGGCATCCCGTTTTCGCCTCGGGAAATGGTTCCCAGCGTACCCAAAACCGTATCATAGTTCTCATATCCCGTTTCATTACCCAGCTTTATAAGGACATTTTTATTATACGAGCCGTTTAATCCTACCGAATATGTAAAGTCCGATATGTTGTGTTTCCAGGTAAGGTCAAACTCAAATCCGGAGTTTTTCATATTACCGACATTACCCCACGGACGATTGTTTCCGATATATGAAGGAAGAGACATCGTCATCAGCATACCATTAGTGCGCTTGTCATAATAATCAAGAGAAAAGGAAAGGGCATTCCCCCACAAGCCGATATCCACACCCAAGTCAGTCTGCACGGATTCCTCCCATTTAAGTCCCGCATTCGAATAAGCAGAAGGCACAAGACCAGGAGCCAAGGCCACAAGACTTTCAACTCCTAGCATATACCCTGCGACACCTCTCATCATCGAAGTATAGGCAAACGTTCCTATATTCTGATTACCGTTCATACCCCAGCTCGCACGAATCTTAGTTCTCGTCAACCATTCAGGACGACTTTCCATAAACTTCTCATTCGTGAGGTTCCAACCGGCAGAAATCGAAGGGAAATTGGCCCACTTGTTCTCAGGTGAGAAATTTGACGAACCATCCCTACGAAAAGTGAACTCCAGCATATAGCGTTCATCGTAATTATAGCTGAGACGCCCGAAATATGAAGCAAGTCTTCTATAAGGGCTTGGTGAGCCGGAGGCGCTACGCATATTGGCATCCTGGTCAGTCGCATCGATCCAAGGCTGTTCCACGTTTCGAATACCATAAGACGTGCCGCTCACATAATCTCCCCAATGCGAATAGGCACTCTGTCCGATGAGCGCATTGAAATTATGCCCCTGACCTATACTAAATTCATACGAAAGTGTATTCTCGACCTGCCAAGAAAAATCTCTAGTAATAGTAGACCATACCTTCGACGAAGAACTTTGATGAGACGAATTCATATAATACGGTAAGGCATACCCATCATCCTTCGTTATAAACATATCCGCACCTATTGAGCTTCGTAGTACAAGTCCCTTGATCAATTCAAAATCAGCACTACCGCCAGCTACAATTTTATCCGTAGTATAAGTATCGACCGGTTGGTGCAGAAGGGCAAGCGGATTAGACATATTTGCGTACTGGTCGCCTACGATCGAGAACGGCCTACCTTTAGAATCCTTTATGGCTGTCGGATGTTCGGCCAATAACTCCGCCGGATTCTCTGCATAAACAGGAAAAATCGCAGGAATAGTGATGGCACTGCCAAGTACGGAGCCACGTTCGCTATTAGCCGCAATAGATCTGGAATTATCGTGCGAATAAGTGACGTTCGTCCCTATCTTGAGCTTTCTAAAAATATCACTGCTTTCAGAGCGATCGAAAAGGATGTAATTATTATTGGCACGAATGGTATAACGACCATAATTCGAATGGTTGTAATTACCACCAACTATACCCTCCTGATACAAGTAACTGCCCGAAATGAAATAGTTCGACCTGGCATCTCCACCGGATATGCTTATCTGGTGGTCTGTCACAGGTGCATTTTTATTGAATATCTCTTCCTGCCAGTCAGTTCCTTTCCCGAAAGCATAAGGATCTTCGTAAACGGCTTTCTTTCCGATATTTTCATTCATCTCGTTTATGGCGAGAGCATAAGTAGTGGCATCGAGGACGCTCAATTTCTTCCACGGATTTGATACTCCATAAGAACCCTGATATGAAACGGATGTCTTTCCTTCACTTCCCTTCTTCGTGGTAACGAGAATGACGCCATTCGCACCACGAGAACCATAGATTGCTGCAGATGCAGCATCCTTAAGCACCTCTATGGACTCCACGTCGGAAGGATTAATGTACTCAATTCCTCCGGTGACCGGCATCCCGTCGACTATATATAATGGATTTGAATCATTGACTGTACCTATTCCTCGAACGCGTACTTGAGTGGCTGCTCCCGGTTGGCCCGATGAAGCCACGATGGACACACCCGAGACCATGCCGCGCAGAACATTATCTACCCTTGTAGGAGCTACGGCAGAAAGTTGTTCCGACTTTACAGAACTGATGGCAGCAGTAAGAACGGACTTCTTCTGAACACCATAGCCCACCACGACAGACTCCTCCAAAACGGAAATATCTTCCTTAAGGACTATCTGATAATCCGTTTCTTCGCCTATAGATACAACTGCATCCTCATAGCATAGACACACGACCTTTAGAGATTTAGCCGATTGTGGCACTTGAAGTGTCCAATACCCCTCTCCATTCGTTATCGTGGCGACATTATTATTCTCGTCAAGCATCACAGCTGCGCCCATAACAGGTAAACCTTCCGAGTCCACAACAATTCCGGCAATAGTACGCTTGTCATTGGATCCCGAAGATGAATCTTGGATTTGCGGACGAAAAATCTGGATTTGTTTTCCTACGACAGTCCATTTGATGTCAGAACCTCCGAACATGTTGGCCAATACGTCATTCACCGTAACATCTTTCATATCGATGCTTACATGACGTGTCAAGTCGACATCGGAATTCCTGACTAACAGACTACCATCTATCTCGGTACATAGAATATCCAGAACTTCCTTAACGGTACCATCGTAAGACAACGACAGACGAAAGTCTACAGCATTCTGCGCCCAAGCCGAGGCTAAAGATAGGAGGAGCCAACACACGACTACTCCAAAGAATTTTGTTAGTTTTCGCATTTTTTCTTATTAGTTGTAGTATTAATAAATCTCTATAGTATCGTCATTTCTTTTCCACCTATATTTACCGTCGACATCGATATAAGATAGAATCTCATCTATCGACAAGTTAGAAGAAATACTACCGGTAAAACGCTCTCCATTGAAAAGAGCATCGCCATAAACGAAATGTACTCCATAGTTTCTTTCAACTCTACGCAGTATTTCAGGAATAGTCTTGTCCGTAAAAGTAATCTTCCCTTTAGTCCAATCAGAAGCATACGGGTCTGCTGGTGCCGTACGAATAGAATTATCTTCTCGTGACACCATGGCGCAGTTGCCTGGAGTCAAAAGGGCCTCTCCTGCATCAGTATTCAACAACACTGAACCTTCGAGCAATGAAACCACCATCTCCGACTCATCCGGATAACTTCTGACATTGAACACCGTACCTTTCACAGTAACACAGGCATCCCCTGCGTGAACGCGAAATGGGCGGCTCGCATCGGAAGCAACTTCGAAATAACCTTCTCCCTCGATGGTAACATCCCTACCATCCCGTCCAAAATACCTATTAAAGCTAAGTGTAGATTCTGCATTCAAACACACCCGAGTACCATCGGGCAGAGTGGTCTCAGTACCTGTCCCGTTCTTGGCGATAATAGTCATAATATCGGACTGGGCCATAAAACTTTCTGCGCGATGGAACTTATACCCATTATATAGGGCTGCACCTAAAAAAGCTACGGCTACGACACTCACGGCGATGGCAAATGGCCTCCAGAACGCGGAAGTCCTGCGCGTTCCCTTTATTTGTTTCTCAATAATTCGGAAATTCCGTGCTTTTGTCTTTTCGAAAGCAAGGATACAAGCTGAAACATATGCCGATTCCATCTCACGGAAACGACTTGAAAACTCGCTGTCTGTATTGAGAAGTGAAATAATCTCCGATCTTTCGTTATCGTTAATCTGATCCGCAAAATATGCCGCCAGTAGTTTTTCGTGTCTATCAATCATAGTAAAAAATGCATTTACCACTATATACACGAAAAACCCGGCTTGCGTTTAAAGCCGGGTTTTATTTTTTTATTTTTTCTCTAATTTTATCTATCGCAATCTTGAGTTGGACTCGCACGGTAGACGGACTTATTCCTAACCTTTCCGCTATCTCTTCCGTATCAAGTCCATTATCAAAATGGAGCGAAAAGACCTCGCCACATCGCTTGGGAAACGTTGAAGAGACTTCCTCTATCTCATGAACGATATCTTCCACATCCTGCTCATCATAAAGTTCCACGTCCGGAATCCTCTCCATAAGTACCAGTGTAATCTCACTCGCTTTTTTACAATCCCTCAAATAATTATAGCAAGCATTTCGGATGCCTGAAATCAAATATGGGAGAGGAGGATACTTTAATTGTGCACGTCGTTTCCACACGCGCACGAACACGTCATTCGTAATTTCACGTGCCTTTTCGAAATCGTGAATATAACTGACTGCCAATCCACATAGATATGCGTAGTATGCGTCATACAAACTACGGAAACATCTCATATCCGAATTGACAATTCCCTGTACTATCGTAGGAGTTACATTCTGCATATATTCCTACTTCGTCCTTATTTGTCGGTGGCGTTACGCTTTTTCCACTGGGCGAGGGCGAGCTGTTGCATGTCGCGGACGGAATCGCGTTCGTCCACGATTTCGTTACCCATTATGGTTTCGATTACGTCTTCGAGGGTCAAGATGCCCTGAAAGCTACCATATTCGTCGATTACTATCGATATCTGCTCGTCGTGTTCGAGCATCTCGTCCCAGACCTTATCCATAGTGGTATCTTCGTCGAAGCTGGCGATGTCACGCCTGATGTCGAGAAGAGTCTTGTCGAACTTGTCTTCAGCCACTAACTGGAGCGCGTCCATCCTCAGGACGTAACCCGTTATATACTCGTCGTTATCGGCGTAGACAGGAATCCTGGAGTGGCTCTTGAACCTCTTATCCTTAAAGAAATTACGCAGAGTCATATTCTCCGATGCTATGGCGCATACCACGCGAGGGGTCATTACGTCATAGGCCTTGATCTCATCCAGCTTTATGACGTTCTGGATGATTTCGTTCTCGTCTTCTTCCAAATCACCCGCCTGCTCCGCCACATTGGCCATGGCAGACACCTCGTCTCTCGATACGGCCGCCTCACTATCCTTCGGAGTAATGAGTTTCTGGAGCCTTTCTATGAGCCATACGCAAGGAAACATTATCACTATGAGGATCTTGATGGCAGAGGTGGCGAAGCCCATAAGCCGTCGCCACCCGTGAGTGCCAATCGTTTTAGGTACAATCTCCGAGAAAATCAGAATCAAGATGGTAGTTATGGCACTTACCAGCCCAAACCATTCGCTACCGAAAACCAGCGTAGCCTGACGGCCCACTCCGGCAGCACCTATGGTATTCGCTATCGTGTTAAGCGAAAGTATGGCGGCTATGGGTCGCGAAGAGTCTTGCTTGTACTTTTTCATCCTCTTCGCAGGCGCATACCCCTCTTCCTCACGCATAGTAATGTAAGAAATAGGCGTGGACATCAGCACCGATTCGAGCACTGAGCATAAAAAGGACACGGCCATCGCGCCAAAAAGGAAGAGTAGTAAGGCTCCCATAAACTATAATCCCCATTCTGATGCCTTAAAGCTCGTCTTAGGAGCGTTAGGCACATTTTCAAAATATCTTATTCCTGTAAGCTTCTCAAGGTCGGAAATGCTCATCATCTCCTTAGATGATACTCTCTGACCCTTAAGACTGTTAGTATGTGTACGAACAAATGCCGCGCATTGTATCTCCGAAGCCGAGCAATTCCTCACACTCTTGCCGGAATTACCCTTCTTCGTCCTAAGAAGCGCATAATAGAACATAGTCGGCATATCCACATCGTTTCTTCCTCCGAAAGTGATGGTCTTAGGCGATGCGCTCTCTCCGTAACCATCGGTAAATTTGTCAAAGTAGCAACCTATTACCACATAGAGGGTATCCGAGCACACCTGTCCGTCTACGAACTCTTCGAGAATGTTCCAGCCGCCGCCACCGGTATTAAAGCCGCTTGAGAGCTGAGGAGCGATGTTCGAATAGTAGAACACCTGCTCGTTAGTCGTTTTCGAAGCCACTCTTTCCGCAGAGCCCAGCATATGACCCTTATTGCAGCCACCACCCGTACTCTTGCTATTATACTGTATGTCTGCCGGAATCTTAGGGTCTCTCTTATATGCATCGGTTCTCTTCGTTCCCTTCACCTGATACATTTGATGACGCGGAGCAGCTACCCATACAGGGCAATGGTGCTCCCCACTGAAACATACGGTGTAGTTTCTGGCAGCGCCTCCCGTAGGAGACTTCAAGTCAGTGAAATGCGTCGCATAATAGAGATTAGGATCGTTATCGTGTACTCCGTTACGGTCCGCATCGTACATTACCGGAAGCTCCGCCCACGGATATAGGCTGGTTCCGGGCGTAGGGTCTGGACCCGGTGTAGGAGTAGGGTCCGGATTAGGCTCCGGCTCCGGTGTAGGATCAGGCTTAGGAGTAGGATCAGGCTTAGGAGTAGGTTCCGGACCTGGTTCAGGAGTAGGAGGAACTACGATATCCGGACCTTCCGGTTCATCTGCCGGATCACAAGATGCGACCATAAAGCAAGTGGCCGCAAGTAACATTGAAATTTTAGCTATTAGTTTCATTATGTATCAAATTAGATTTTAACCATTCCGGAGAATCCCAGGAATGCCATAGCCATGATGCTGACAGTTATAAGAGCTATAGGAAGGCCACGGAATGCCTTAGGTACGTTATTGCCGGCCAGATGCTCCCTGAGTCCGGCGAAAAGAATCATAGCCAATCCATAACCTATGGAAGTAGCCAGAGCATAGACTGTAGCCTGTCCCAAGTTAAGAAGCTGAGCCTTATCCGAATTAAGAGCAAACTCCTTAGTAACTACGGTAATGGCTACACCCAGCACTGCACAGTTTGTGGTAATGAGCGGAAGGAAGATACCCAGAGCCTGATAAAGGGACGGGCTTATTTTCTTAAGCACGATTTCCACCATCTGCACGAGAGCGGCAATTACCAAGATAAAAGCGATGGTCTGCAGGAATTCCAAATTAAACTGCACTAACAGATACTTGTTAATGAGGTAGGTAACCACCGTGGCAAGCGTAATCACGAAGCACACGGCACCTGACATTCCGGTCGCAGTGCTTAACTTGTTGGAAACACCCAAGAACGGGCAGATTCCTAAAAACTGAGCCAGCAGGATATTGTTTACAAATATCGCTGATATGATAATCAATATATATTCCATTATTTTTTACAGAACTTGTTAAACAACACCATAAGATAGCCCAGCACCATAAATGCTCCAGGGGCCAATATGAACGCCAAGATTCCGTCGCCCGGAATGAACTTGAAGCCGAATGCCGAGCCGCTGCCCAAGATCTCACGCACGAGACCTATCACGGTAAGCGACAAAGTGAAACCAAGTCCGATTCCCAGTCCGTCGAGTGCCGATGCCCAAGCTCCGTTCTTCGAAGCGAAAGCCTCTGCACGACCCAGCACGATACAGTTCACCACGATAAGCGGGATGAAAAGACCCAGAGTCTGATAGACTCCCGGCACGAAAGCCTGCATAACGAGCTGAAGCACAGTCACGAAAGTGGCGATGACTACGATATATACAGGGATGTGCACCTTATCCGGTACGATAGGTGCCACCAGTGAAATAGCGATATTGGAGAGGATGAGCACGAACATAGTGGCCAATCCCATCTCCAGTCCGTTCATAGCCGACGTGGTCGTGGCAAGCGTAGGACACATACCCAGCACCAGCACGAAAGTCGGGTTCTCCTTTATTATTCCTCTAACTATAAGAGACAAATTCTTTCCCATTTCTACTCTCCTTCTATTGTTTTAACGACTTTTACTGCCTTGTTCACTGCCTCGATGTAAGCGCGCGAGGTGATGGTAGAACCGGTAATGGCGTCTATGCTGCCACCGTCCTTCTTCACCAGCAGGGGTTTGTCAGTCTTGAGGTTTCTGAATTGGCCATAAAAATGCTCGTCAGACGTGCATTTGGCACCAAGTCCCGGGGTCTCGCCATGCGAAAGGACCGAAGTATCGTAGACGGTTCCGTCCGGCAGTACGCCCACCATCAGCACGAGTGAGCCACCGAAACCATTGGCCTTAGTCTGAACGGCATAGGCTGCAGGTTTTCCGTCGGTAGAAAGCTCATAGTACTCGTAGGTCTCGTCCTCGGAGAGACGGCATTCCCTAACTTCGGAAAGCTCGCCCCCTTCCGGAAGCACCTTAGCGATGGAAGCCTTCACGGCCTTAGCATTAGCCTGAGCGATAGGCTCCTTAGTCACGGCATAGACTGAGCCAAGCACGGCTGAACAGAAGAGGCACACGCCGGTGAGGCAAAGCACCATATTTTTAAGATTTGACTGAACTGCCATAATTAACTCCTCCCATATTTTTTCTGATGGCACCAGTTGTTCAAAAGCGGAACCACCATATTCATTATCAAAATAGCGAAGCTCATTCCTTCAGGATATGCACCGAAATAGCGGATGAGCATCACGAGAAGACCGATTCCGATACCATAGATGACACCTCCGAGATTACTCATAGGAGAAGTCACATAGTCCGTAGCCATAAAGCAGGCACCCAAAACCACACCACCTGTAAGGAGATTGAAGAGAGGGTCGGTGTAGGTAGAAGGGTCTATCATCCAGAAGATGCCGCTGAATACCGCTATGGTAGCGAAGATGCTCAGCGTAATCCACGGCTTGATTACCTTTCTTACAAGCAAGTAAGCGAAACCGACGAGAAGTGCCAGCGTACTGATTTCACCTGCAGAACCTCCGATGTTCAAGAACAGCGTGTTAAGGTAGTCCGTACCCGCTACGGCCTCCACTCCCCCTTCGGCATACCTTCCCAGAAGCGTAGCTCCCGAAACGGCATCGGAAGAATGGATAAAGCCCTGAGGCACTGTCCAATCCGTCATATACGTAGGGAACGAAATCAAAAGGAAGACACGTCCCGTGATGGCAGGGTTAAAAGGATTCTGGCCAATTCCTCCGAAAGTCATCTTGGCCACCCCGATGGACACCAGTGCGCCTATGAACACAACCCACCACGGCGTGGTGCTTGGCAAGTTCATAGCCAGCAAAAGACCTGTAACCACGGCTGACATATCGCCTATGGTGCTCGGCGCCTTAAGCATATATTTGGTGATGGCCCACTCGAGCAATACGCAAGAGGCCACGCTCACAGCCAGAATCAACAACTCGCTCCAACCATAGAACAAAACCGAAACCACAATCGCCGGAGTGAGAGCGATTATCACATCAAGCATAAGCGAGCGAGTGCTCACATTAGCGTGGATGTGCGGTGAAGGTGATACTAACATAGTATTTTTCATAACTCAATTACTTCTTAGCTGCGGCAGCTCTTGCACGCATAATTCCCATAACCTGGCCCTTGTACTGACGGATGTAATCCAGCAGCGGAATGTTGGCAGGACAACTGTACAGACAGCATCCACACTCTATACAATCCTGTACGGCATTTTTCTCCAGCCCATCGACATCGCCTGCGGCACCCAATCTCTTAAGAAGGAAAGGCTCCAGACCCATAGGGCAGGCATCTGCACACCTTCCGCAACGGATACAAGCTCCGGCGCTCTTTCGAGTGGTAGCCTCTGCGCTGAGATAAAGGATGGACGACGAACCCTTTACGGTAGCGGCGTCGAGATTGGAGATGGCCTTACCCATCATAGGACCTCCGCTTATTATCTTCGCGGCGCTCTCCGGAACACCACCCGCATACTCTGCTATAAAACTCAGCGGAGTACCTATACGGAACAGGTAGTTATGCTGCCTCTCTATAGGAAGGCAATCTCCCGTAACGGTCAAAGTATTAGTAATGAGCGGCTTGTTCTTTTGTACGGCCTCGTATACGGCAAGCGCCGTAGCCACGTTCTGCACCACTGCGCCCACACTGATAGGAAGTCCGCCGGACTTGACCTGACGGTGCATCACGGCGTCGATGAGCTGTTTCTCACCACCCTGAGGGTAGCGCTTCTTCAGTGGCAGCACGGTGATTCCGCTGAACGGAAGTTCTGCCAATGCCTTCTCCACGGCCGCAATCGCTTCCGGCTTGTTCTCCTCGATGCCGATTACTGTCTTGCAACCGCCAAGCACTTTCTGCATCAGAGCGGCGCCCACCACGATTTCCTTCGTGCGTTCAAGCAAAATGCGGAAATCGCTCGTAAGATACGGCTCGCACTCGGCACCATTCAAGATGAGACACTCGGCCTTGCTGCCCGGTGCCGGATTAAGCTTCACGTGCGTAGGGAAAGTGGCACCACCCAGACCTACCACGCCATTATTCTTCACTCTGGCCAATATAAACTCCCTGTCATCCGGAATGGCTGTCACCAAATCCGAAGTCAAGTCTATGCCTTCTGCCCACTCGTCGCCTTCTACCGCGATTTCGATATGTGGAACCATCTTTCCGGCCAAGTCGGCACGCGGAGCGATGGACTTCACCGTACCGCTTACCGGCGAATGTACGAAAGCCGAGATGAAACCTGCAGGCTCGGCGATTACCTGACCCACCTTTACCTTGTCGCCTACTGCGACGATAGGTGTAGCCGGTGCGCCCAAGTGCTGGGCCATAGACACATACGCTGTCTGTGGAAGCGGAAGGGTCTCTATCGCACAGTCTCTCGTCAACTTAGAGTCTGCCGGATGTATACCTCCTATACTGAAAGTAACTTTACGCATTGTTTTCCTCCTTTTTTTCTACAGGTTTCTCTGCCTGGGCCGCCTTTTCGGCAGCGGCTGCCTCACGAGCCTTCTTCGCACGCTCGGCGATTCTCTGCTTGAGGGCTTCCTTGTCCAGAGGCTTAGGGAAGTTCACGCCGTGGATGGCGCCTGTCGGGCAGACAGCCTCGCACTCGCGGCATAATTTGCATTTGTTGAAATCGATGTAGGCGCAATTGGCCTCCACAGTAATGGCACCATGCATACAAGTCTTCGCACACAGACCACATCCGATACAAGCGGCACTGCAGGCCTTCTTCGCCACGATTCCCTTATCTTTATTAACGCAAGAGACATATACGCGCATAGAACGCGGCCCCTTGTTCCTAAGTTCGATGATATTCTTCGGGCAGGCTTTCACGCAGGCACCGCAAGCGGTACATTTGCTTTCGTCTACCACCGGAAGTCCCGTCACGGGGTCCATATAGAGGGCTCCGAACGCACAGGCTTCCACACAATCTCCGCATCCCAGGCAACCGAACGAGCATCCGGTATCTCCGCTATACAGCGCGGCCTTCACCTTACAAGAAGCGGCTCCGTCGTAGGTATTGATGCGAGGACGATTCTCGCAGCTTCCGTTACAGCGCACTACTGCTACCATAGGAGCTTTTTCCTTTATTTCATAGCCGAGGATGGAAGCCACCTGCTTCATAACCTCGTTACCACCTACAGGGCAAAAATTATTGTCCAGGTTCCCGGCCTTCACTGCCGCTTCTGCAAATGCACGGCATCCGGCAAATCCGCAGCCACCACAGTTCGCACCGGGCATAGCTTTTTCCACATCATCTATACGCGGATCTTCTTCCACCTTGAACTTCTTCGCCACAAAAAAGAGGACGAGAGCCAGCAGAAGACCTAAGCCGGACAAGATGACAATAGTCAGGATAATTGTGTTAGTCATTTCTTCTTTATATAAAATGTATATTCGTTCTTTAATTTGTTCCTCAGCAGATACACGCCCAGATAGTAAATCGCTATCACGCCTATCGCGCTAAGTCCGCAGAGCAATTCGCTCGCGCCCGTAGCAGAGAATGTCAATATGTCTGCGATGAGCAGGAAAAGCGGGAGGACATAGGCTATCCACACGGCTTTCATACCCATAGAGCGCTTCAAGTTCACCCACACCTCTTCTCCTATCTCGTAACCAGTCGTGGCAGGCACTTCTATGCGCTTCTTCTCCATTTCGGACATTCCGCAAAGCGATGCGGCGTGACAAGAAGAACACGCACTCTGTGAAACTATCTCGACGATGATTTCAGAGGGCGTGATGTCTATGATTTTTCCGCTATGTCTAATCTCTCCTTCTACCATGGCGTGGAGTCAGGCTCCATATCGTATGTGGAGCTATTCATACTGGATTCGTATTCAGGCATATCCTGATATAGCGAGTCGCTCACCTCGACGAACTTCAAGCGCTCTCCCTTATAGAGCATATCTATATCCTTAGTCTCGCCGTTACGGTGCTTCGCTATGATAATCTGGGTCTTCTCCTTGTCCTGAGCATTCTCGGAAAGTCCCAAGAAGTCAGGCCTATGGATGAAGATAACCATATCTGCATCTTGCTCGATACTTCCGGACTCGCGAAGGTCGGAAAGGATAGGCTTGCCGCCGCTTCCCTGACGCTGAACGGAATTTCGCGAGAGCTGAGAGAGGGCGATGATGGCCACGTTAAGCTCCTTCGCAGTTCCTTTCAACATACGCGATATGGCAGCCACTTCCTGCTCACGCATACCCTTCGTGTCGCTCGGACCCTGCATCAGCTGAAGGTAGTCGACGATTATTAGTCTCACGCCCTTCTGCTTTACCAGTGCCTTGACCTTCGAGCGGAATTCCATAATAGGAAGGCCCGGAGTCTCATCCACATAGAGAGGCGCCTTTCTCAAGCGCTTCAAACTCTGCTCGAGAAGGGTCCATTCGTCATTCTCCAATTTCACGCCACCCTTGATCTTGTCTGCACTGAGTCCCGATTCGGAAGTCATAAGACGATTGGCAAGCTGAAGCGAAGACATCTCCAAAGAGAAGAATGCCACCGGAATGTTATGGTCTACCGCAGCGTTACGGGCTATGTTAAGCGAGAAGGCCGTCTTACCTACCGACGGACGAGCCGCCAGGATGATGAGGTCGGACGGTTGCCAACCGTTAGTAATCTTATCCAGAGATGCAAATCCCGACGGCACTCCGCTGAGACCTTCGTGATTTTGCATTCCGTCCAAACGTTCAAGAGCCTGAGATATGACAGAACCGATATCTTGAACGTTTTGTTTTTCACTACTCTGGGTAGCGCTGTAAACGTCGGAAAGAGCCTTGTCCACCAGGTCGTCCACCTTTATGTCCTCTGCATAGGCATTATTCAAAATCCTGTGCGCAGCCGTAATCAGGTCTCTCTGGATGGCTTTCTGCTTTAAGATGGATACATAAGATTCGATATGCGCGGCCGAACCGATCTTGCCTGCCAAATCGGACAAGATGGAAGCACCTCCCACCTCTTCCAGTTTGTTCTGCTGTATCAGTTTATTAGCTACCGTGATGCTGTCTATGGGCTGATGCTCGTTAAACAGCGCGGTCATAGCCTCGAATATGAACCTATGCTTTTCGGAATAAAAACAGTTAGGGCGCAGCGATTCCAAAGCCTCGTCTATACAGGCGGGCTCCAGGAGCATAGCCCCTAATACCGCTTCCTCCACATCAAGCGCCTGAGGAGGAGTCATCCCCATCAAACGACCGATTTCGTTTACGACTACGGTATTAGACAAACTCTTCGTCTTCCTTTCGGCCATTATGCTTCCACGTCGGCAAGAGGGTTAACCAAAATACGTCCGCAGTTCTCGCAGATCACTAGTTTATTTCCTGAAGCGATTTCCACAAGTTTCTGTGGAGTAATGGCGTTAAAGCATCCACCGCAAGACTCCTCGTATACAGGAACCACTGCCAAGTGATTATGCACGCTTGCGCGGATTCTGTCGTATGCGCTGAGAGTTCTCTCGTCGAGCTGTTCGCTGAACTGCTTTCTCTTCGCAGTAAGGGTCTGCTCATCTTTCGACGTAGACTCTACGATGCCCTCGAGCTCGGCCTTCTTAGCGGCCAAGTCTTCCTCGCGGATGGCGATGCGGTCGTTAATCACATTGATGGCGTCCTTTTTCTCCGATATGGCGAAACGAGCGTCGTTAATGTGCTTCTCTGCGATGTCGCGAAGCAGTCCGAGGTTCTCAAGTTCCTTATTGATAGAATCGTATTCACGGCTATTAGATACATTGCCCAACTGCTCGTGATACTTGTTGATCTCCTCGTCGAGTTCTACGATGTCCTGCTTGTTCTTATCGATATTAGCCTCGAAGCCAGCGATAATTTCCTTATTGGCCTCGATTTTACCTTTCAAGGAAGCCAACTCAGCCTCTACGGCCTCCACTTCCTGAGGGAGAGCACCACGAAGAGCGAGGATCTTATCTATCTCGTTATCCGTCTGCTGTAGTGCATATAACACCTTCAACTTCTCAGCTACTGAAAGAGAGCCTTCTGAAAAGTTCTTCGAGAGGGATACGAATGTCTCTCTCTGGTCGATAGGAGTCTCGACCTTGTTAATTTTAACTTTTTCTGACATATCTATTTATTGTTATTTTCGTGGGTCGCAAAGTTATAAAAAAGTTCGCTATTTTCACATATATCGTTTAATTTCGAGCAACTGAGATTTTATCTCCTTCAATGTACTCAAAATTTTCTGTTCCTTTTTAGAGCCGTCATCGTTCATCCTCTTCTTCGCCCCCTCTATCGTCACGCCCTCCACCTTGAGAAGGTACTGGACTCGGCGCAACGTCTCCAAGTCTTCCTTCTTATAGAGTCTGTTCCCCTTCGCATTACGTACCGGCTTCACTAAAGAGGAAAAGGAATTGCTCCAAAACCGCACGCAACTCGAGGTCTCGCCCAGTTCCGAGGCCACTTCACTAAGGGTATAAAACAACTTCTCCATAAGCGTCAATCCATCGACTGCTCCGTATTCGAAGCTATGTAAAACATATTCGCATACTCGTAAAAATCCACATCGGCGAAAAAGAAGTTCACAGGGTCCAGATACTTACCGTCCTTTAGAACCTCGTAGTGCAGGTGCGGCGCGAATGAGGAGCCCGTCATACCGGTAGTGCCTATCTTCTGGCCACATGACACCTTGCTTCCACGCTTCACGGTCATAGTGGCCAAGTGGGAATACTTGGTGATGTGCCCGGATTCGTGCGCGATGGTAATGCTGTTACCCAGTCCCTTGTTGCTCTTCTCGACATTCACCACGGTGCCATACCCGGAAGCATAGACCGGCGTACCGCTTGGCACGATGATATCCAGACCGTTGTGCGTTACCCTGGCCTTCAGCACAGGATTTGTTTTCTGGCCAATCGAAGCGCCCAGCTGCGTGAAGGATATGCCCGACAGCGGCAGATGCATAGGCGGGAGCTGCTTGGCCGGCACGGTGGCCACCTTGACAAGAGATGAGCGAAGCTTGGCCTCCACGGCGAACATCTTCGCATACATCGAGTCCGATTTGGCCGAGGCATAGGAGATGAGGCTTATGTTATTCAAGTCCTCGTCGTCCGAGAACGCAGTTATGCTCTGGATGGGGTCCACCGAAGGGGCAACCGACTGGAACACCTCGCTGTAGATTTCGCTGTCCTTTAGCTCGAGCCCTGCTACGGCATCGTTAAGAAGCTTCTGCTGAGGCAATAGCTGAGGATAGAGCTTTTCGTACATCTTATTCTCGCGCTTCAGGCGTCCTTCGAGGTCGGTATTTATGGTGAGTGAGAAGACCGCGTAGCAGATAAGGGTAAACACAAACGCACAGAGTGCCGCCACGCCTAAAAAGCGAAGCAGCCTCTGGTACGGCTTGTCCGATTCCCTAAAGAGGAAGTCGGCACCTAATCTGTAACGATGATCATTCATCTTCTTCCTTTTTATTCATAAGTTCGACCATAGCGTTATACTCTTCGGCCCCCATAGTGAGGTCCATAAACGACATAGGGTCCATCTGTTTGTTTCGGTAGATGACCTCGTAATGGAGGTGAGGTCCGGTGGAAATTCCAGTATTGCCTACCGTGCCTATCATCTGGCCGCGCTTTAGGACGTCGCCCTTATTGACGACTATCTTCTGCATGTGGGCATAGCGCGTCTTATATCCAAATCCATGGTTTATAACCACTTCATTACCATATCCGAAGAAATTGAACTTGACTTTCTCCACGACGCCGTCGCCCGTACAGAAAATCTGAGGGCCCACTTTGCCGGTCGCGAAATCCACGCCTTCATGGAAGATTCTCGTATGCTTGATGGGGTGGATTCTATATCCGAACGGACTCGAGATGCGGTAAGTGCCGGGAGCCGGAACTATAGGAGGGACGGATGGCATACAAGAAGTCAGCTTGTCGGCATGCTTCGACACCAGGGACACCTCGTCGAGGGCCTTGCTCTGGACATAGGAACGCTTGGTCAGCATGTCCATACGCCTTACGGTATTCTTAAGCATAACCGAGCCACCAAGCTCGTCGAGATAGGCATACTTGTTCGCACCTCCGAATCCTGTGTTCTTAAAGTCCTGGGAGATTTCGTTAAGACCGAAGATGGAACGATACACGTCGTCGTCGCGTTTCTCTATGCCATCGAGAGTAGCCTCCACCAAATCCATTTCGTGATCGAGCATCTTGAATTTGGCCACCCACTGGGCATTTTCTTTCTTCAGGCGGGCGGTCTTAGGCAAATCCAGACACAAGACCTTAGTGTAGAAGAAGAAATACGCCGCAGAGAAGAGCAGCACTACGGCGGCAAAGCCCAATAACTTAGCTGCGACCGTCCATTTCGAATCCGAATGGAGCTCGTACATCAGGGTCTTCTCGTTATATACGTATCGGCTGAACCTTCTCATCTTACTTGTTTCTTAATCTTTCGAGTTCTGCCTTAGAGGTACCGTTGAGGGCCTTCCACTGCTCGGCGTCACGGAATCCGCGAAGGAAGTCTTCCACCTTCATACGCTTCTTTCCACTGAGTTGCAGCTCCTTGACGGAGATGGCTCCATCCTGGGCCGCTATGGCGAAATAAGTCTTTCCGTCGGTAATGACAGTCCCCGGTTCCGTGTTTTCAGGACATTCCATAACCTCGGAAGAGAAAATCTTGAGGGAAGTGGCAGGTTCCTCACCCTTTTGGAGCATAGTATATGCCGTAGGGTAAGGACTCAATCCCCTTATCAAGTTATATATCTGAGTCGCCGAGTCGCGCCAGTCGATGTTCTGGAGCTCAGGAGTGAGTTTAGGGGCTCCCTTGAGCACCTCACTTCCCTGTACGAAGCTGCGCTGGACTCTGGTCTCCACGCTGTTCTCGATAATGCCCTCTACGGTCTGCAATACGAGATCGGAACCGAGTTTCATAAGATTATCGTGTACGATACCTGCATCGTCCGTAGGAGAGATTCTGCACTCCTGACGCAGGATAATGCCGCCGGTGTCGATATTATGGTCTATCATAAAGGTAGTTACACCAGTGATTCTCTCGCCGTTTATGACCGCCCAGTTAATAGGAGCGGCACCGCGGTACTGCGGCAGAAGGGCAGCGTGCAGGTTAAAGGTACCGAGCCTTGGCATCTTCCACACCTCTTCAGGAAGCATTCTGAACGCCACCACCACGAAGAGGTCGGCCTTCAGCGCCTTAAGCTGGGCCAAGAACTCCGGGTCCTTAAGCTTCAAGGGCTGGAGTACAGGGATACCGTGCTCGACGGCATATTTTTTCACCGCACTCTCGTTAACCTTGAGGCCTCTTCCGCTTGGCTTGTCAGCCACAGTCACCACGCCCACTACCTTATGGCCGTGCTTGATGAGGTTGTCCAGTGGAGCCACCGCAAATTCCGGGGTTCCCATATAGACGATGCGCGTCTTGTGCAAAAGACTTGAAATCTTGCTCTTGATTCTTCTGAACTGCATTTTTAAACCACCAGTTTTAAAAGTAGAGTCGTGTACTGCCTTCCACGACAAATACATACCTATAGGGAACAGAATGAGCGACGATATGAACGCACCCCAGAATGGAGGCACGGCACCGTCGTTAGCCAATTTGGTTCCCGAAATGTCTATGACCCAATACAATACGAAAAACAGCACCGAAATGATGGCACTCACGCCCAAGCCTCCCTTTCCTATCAATGCTCCCAGAGGCGCACCTATGAAGAAAAGTATGAAACAAGCGAGCGCCTGTGCGAAACGCTTGAGAATCTCCACGTCGGTCCTACGCAGATAAAAGTGATCCACGTAGTTTTCGCTGCTGTAATTCGTCATATCCGAGGCCATGTAATTGGCCTTGTCCCTCGCCTTTTCCAATGCGCTTATCTTAGCCTTCCTGTTCTTCCAAGTGAGATAATCGTCGGAATGGAAGTTCCTCTTAGGCGAATCGAAATAGGACGAGTCGAGCTGACGCTTGAAAGTGAAATAGTTAGCATCCACGATTTCGGCGTAATGCTTGGCATAGGCCTTCTGGGTCACCATTCCCAGTGAATCGTGCTCATTTACCAGGGAATGAAGCTTCTGGGCCTTAATCTGGTTACCGTACCTGGCATCGTCGGATTTCTCGAAGGCGTAATTCGAAAGCGAGATGATGAGCTGCTGCCTGTCAAACGAAATTCGCTGAAGCTGATGCTCGTACTCTCCGTTCCTACGGGCATTGTCCTCTTGATAGTTCACACCGTGATAAAGGGTGAAAATCAAGTAGTCCTTAGCCTTCGAAAGGCTCATAGTAGCTGAATCGGCTATGGTCAAGGAGATGTTGCCCTTCTTCTTAGTGTGGTCGTAGACCATAACGGAATGCATCATCCCATCGTCGGCCTGGTCTTCCACCCTTATGACATAGCCATCGATACCGTCATAGAAGGTTCCCGAAGGAATCTTAATTTCGGATTTCGTACGGCCTATATCGTCACGAAGCGTATAAATCTCGTTAAACGCCTTAGGGACCAAGTTATTACCTATGAAAAACGCGCTGACGGCCACGAACACGGACACTATGGTAAGAGGAGTCATAACCCTCACCAGAGACACGCCGCTCGCCTTTATGGCCATAAGCTCGTTATTTTCAGTCATCTGCCCCATCACCATCATAGACGACAGGAGAGTCGCCAGAGGAAGGGCCAGAGGCAAGATGGTGAATGTAGCCCACATCAGGAATTCCCCTATGACCTTCAGGCCAAGTCCCTTACCGACGAGTTCGTCGATGTAGACCCAGAGGAACTGCATCACCAGGATAAATACCACGACAAGCAGGACCGCGACGAACGGTCCTATAAAAGCCTTGAGTATGAATTTATCCAGCCTCTTCATCTTCTCGGATTATGCCTTAACTGCCTCTATCAAAGCATTCAGCGCATCAGAAAGTCCCTCAAGATTCTTTCCTCCTGCCGATGCGAAGCCTGGCTGTCCGCCGCCACCACCCATAATGAATTTGGCAGCATTACGGATATCCTTACCTGCATTCTTACCTGCAGCCACGAGATCGGCCGAGTACATAAGCACTAACGAAGGCTTGCCATCTATCTGATATGCGGCCACGAGCGCCGTTCGCACCTGACTCTTCTGCAGTGCGAGCGCAGCCTCACGAAGCATAGCGGCATCCTCACATTCGGTGAGCTTTATGAGCTTAACCTCGCCCAGCATCTCAGCCTTTCCGGCCAATTCGTCCGCGAGCATCTGTGCCTTCTGACGGGCATATTCCTCTGCCTGTTTCTTGTAAACGGCATTTTCCTCCAACAAGCGCTGGATGGAGCCCACCAAATCAGGAGTATTGTTGAATGCGGCACGTGCCGACTTGATGACATTCTGCAAATCGACTACATATTTCTCGGCAGCCTCGCCCGTGATGGCCTCGATTCGACGCACACC